>CAVESB010000058.1:0-11283 GCA_963618265.1 bacterium | reverse complement strand
ACATTGCTGTGTATGGCGGTCGGGTTGATCGGCGGTCTTTTGATGACACGTGTTCTGCAAAAATGGAATATGCCGGTCGTCACTTCCTATTTAATTGCCGGTCTGCTGCTCGGTCCGTTTTTCATCGGACGTCTGGGCATTCCCGGGCTTGGCTTCAACACCTATGAACAAGTTGAAAGTTACAGCCTCGTCACCGATCTCGCGCTGGGCTTTATCGCCCTTTCCACAGGGAATGAGTTTCGTATTTCGCAGCTGAAGAAAATCGGAAAGCAAGCCACGATTGTCGGCATTCTGCAGGCAGTCATCACAACGATCGTTGTTGACATCGCGCTGATTGTCTTCCACTTCATCCGCCCTGATGTTCTCTCCATACCCGGTGCCATCTCCCTCGGAGCCATTGCCGCCGCAACCGATCCCGCCGCGACATTGATGGTTGTCCGTCAGTACAAAGCGAAGGGACCGATCACGGATATTCTGCTTCCTGTCGTGGCGTTGGATGACGCGGTCGGCTTGATCGTGTTCTCTTTCTCCTTCGGTATCGCGGAAGCGCTGCAGAGCGGCGCAATGGATATTGTGAGCATTATCGTTCAGCCAATCATTCAGATCGTGCTTTCCCTGGGATTAGGCTTTATTTGCGGTCTGTTGCTGACCCGCATTGTCAAGGTAATTGACAACAACCGCGCCAAATGCTCCGCCATTATTGCCTTCGTATTCCTTGATGTCGCTCTTTCCAAGGCAACGCTTACCATCGGCAAGTTCTCCGTAGGTCTGTCTCCGCTGCTCGTATGCATGATGCTCGGCGCCACTTTCTGCAACGCCTGCAAACAATCCTATGAGCTTATGGATCGCGATGATGAATGGGCCGCACCGCTCCTGGTCATATTCTTTGTCCTTTCCGGCGCAGAGCTGAATCTGTCTATGCTCGGTCATGTCATCATCATTCTGGTTGGACTCTTCTACATCATCTTCCGCAGCCTCGGCAAGTACATCGGCGCGTTCATCAGCTGTAAAATCGCGAAATGCGCACCGAATGTCGTTAAGCACTTTGGCATCACACTGTTCCCGCAGGCCGGTGTCGCTCTGGGTATGAGTGCTATCGCTATGGCCAATCTTCAGAGTGACGGCGAACTTGTCCGCAGCATCACGCTCTTCGGCGTGCTGGTCTTCGAATTGATTGCGCCGACACTGACCCGCATCGCCTTGACGAAAGCCGGTGAGATCAAACCGGGAAACAATTGATTTTTTATGTAATCATTCCGAACAAAAAAAAGCATCGCGCTCGCGATGCCTTTTTTGTTCGGTTTCGTGTGAGAAGCTTAGTCCTCTTCAGACGCCGGTGTAACGTCAGCGACCGGATTCTCTTTCACGGGATCTGCCGCTGCCGGTTCGTTGTTCATCAAAGTCTCACGCTGTGCGGGACGCGGCTCACGCGGTTTGCGTTCCCGACGCTCCCGGCGTTCCCGGGGTTCACGGGATTCGCGATTTTCCTTCCGATCATCGGCATCCCATTTCGCGGTACGTTCACGGCGCGGTCTGTCAGACGCAGCACCCGGCTCTTTTTTCGCCTTATTCTCGGGAACTGTCTCAACAATCTCGATCTGTTCGCCGGTAAACTCGTGGCGGCCGTTATCGGGAATATCCACGAGGACTGACTCACGCAGCGGATAAACTTCAATGACTTTTCCTTCACCCTGCGGGGTCATGACGTGCTTATTCTTCTTCGGGAGCTTCTTACGGCACTCGACGTAGTAATCGTTTTCATAAATCAGGCAACAGCGCAGGCGTCCGCACATGCCGGTAATTTCAGCCGGGGTCAAAGATATGCCCTGTTCCTTTGCCATTTTGATGGAAATACTGGAGAACTCAGTCAAGTAACGGGAACAACAGCGACAAGCGAGACCGCAGGCGCCCATGCCGGCAATATTCTTCGCCACATCGCGTGGTCCGAGCTGGCGCAAGTCCACCGCGCTGATGCCCGAATAGGTACGCAACAGGTCATACTTCAGCGCCTTCAAATCGACCTTTTCATCATTCTCACTGGCGTAAGTAATCTGCAGACGGGAGCCGTCAAAGCTGAAATCCGCGTCAAGGATCTTCACACCGCTGATTTTCAGCTCCTTGATACGCTTGCGTGCGTATTCCAGGGCTTCACCTTTTTTTCGGTTGAAAAGCTCCTTTGAAACAAGATCCTTGGCCGTAGCCGGTCGGACAACCGCCTTCAGCGGTTCACCCTGGTTGACATAGTCATCCATGACTTTGATGACCTTGCCGATCTGGTTGCCGTGAATCGATTCAACGATCACATAATCATCCGTTGTGAGGTCAAAGCCGTTCGCGTCAAAAAAATAGCCCTTGTTGACAGGCGCGAAACGCACACTGACAACTTTATCGTAAATTTCTGCCATTCAAATCCTTCTTTTACCGCCGCTGCGATAAGGTGAACAAACCGATCAGGATCCCGAGGATCAAGCAGATCAAAATCACCATACCCATTGGAACGCCGCCTGTGACATTCACACCGGCGACGGTTGAAAATGTCGGGATAGAAAGCGGCGCGGGTTCCGTAAAGGTAGGCAGACGCGTCGGCTCTACCGTGATAATGAACTGTGCCGCCAGCGTCGGGTCAATCGTGTTCGTGACACGCGGGGTCGGGGTGTTCGGAACAACAACGATCGGTAAATCGCCGGAGTAAGTCACATAGGGGCTGTAAACCCAGGCCTGGTTATTCGGTCCGCCTTGGTAATTGATGAGCAGCCAGCTGCCGCCCTCCGTTCGTCCAATGCCGTACACGACTTGATTCGGGAGCAATGTGCCTACTTTGTCATATTCAGTACCCGGACCGGAGCGGACATTGATCTGCGGGTTGGATTCGTCATCCTTGACCGTGATTTTTACACCCGCGCTCGTCCCGGTCACGGTCGGAATGTCCACCGTCGGGATCTGGAAGAAACCCGTTCCAACCAGAACCATCATCAGCGCACAAATGAGCAACGGAAGCGAGAGCAATACCCGAGGTTTGTTTTGGTTTCGCATGCGTTCAATTATTCTCCGTTATTTATTGTACTCTATTCTGCAAAGGAAACGCGGAATTCAGGCTTTTATCTTTGCAGAGTCGGAAACTCAATCGTGATGTATAATTAAAATGAAAATGAATCGGTTCCGGCTCAACAGCGCCGGGCTGACGGAGGATAGCATATGGAAATTTCATCATTACAATTCCCACTTGAAGGCAATGTCCAGGCATTGGTTCATTTCGCAAATGCCGATGAAGGTTACGCGTTCACATTCGCCAGCCCATTCTGCTACGCCGAGCCTGCCGACATGAAGGAGAAGAAAATGTTCCTCCTGGCAAAATTCAGCCAGGTCAAGAGAAACGCCGTGAAGGCGGAAGAAATCTATTCCGGTTTCACCTATGGCGAAGGAAAACGGCCGCTTGAGAACAGCAACCTGAAGGCCGGGATCAAGGATGTGCAGCTTTACGGACCCGACGGGCGGCAAATCGGCAGCGTTGAGGCGCTGGTGCAAAAGGGCTTCCTGCGATCATACAACGGCGACGGCACGAGCCCGATTTACGATCAAGATCACAAACTCGTCGGCTTCGCTTATTACAACAGGGATGAACGCGCAAAGGAGGTCTACATCTGCGAGGAGGACTTCCCTCATTTGAATGAAAGCGTCAAGCCGAAACAAATGCGTGAATTTGCAGCCAAGGGACTTGTCCGCAAGGTCTTCTCTTATGACATTCATGAATTGGAAGGTACCAGCCAGAAAGATCGCTGGGCAGCGATTTTCTCCGCGCAGAAGAAATCCGAACTCACAAACAACCGCGTCTGCCGTTACGGCGCACTGCTTCCCGAAGACCGCATGCAGCTTCTACTGACCGCGCTCTTCGGCTTTTTCTGGGCGACTTACATTGACGTCCCGCTCTGATTCTCGGAGCGATACAATTATAAAAGAGAGGACAAAAAGCTCTCTGCCGGCAAGACAGTAATATTTAGATTTCTGTGTAAACGCTGTCTTTGACAAAAAGAAAAGCCTCAATAACCGAGGGCTTTCAGCGGTATCGCTCCGCCGGAAGTCCTCGCATCAATGAAGTCACCGCGCTCACTGCCGTTCATGACAGTATCTCTGTGGTTTTAAGTTCATTCCATGTCCAATGATACCGCGAAAGCCGTAATTGACAGTGTTAGTGCCTCAATAAGCTGTAAAGCACGGATGCTCTTCAGCTGTTTTTGAACCCGCAATCCGCGTTCTCACACCCGAAATTAAAACAAAAAACTCTCCGTGCAGGAGAGTTAAATGACATCGCTGTTAATTTATTCAGCAGTTCCTTCAGCAGCGGCTTCGGCAGCCGGTTCAGCAACTTCGGCAGCTTCTTCAGCAACAGGCGCTTCGGCAGCAACTTCGGCAGTGGCTTCGGGTTCGGCAGTCGGTTCAGCAGCCTTGTTGGAAGAGCAAGCAGCCATAACGAAAACCATAACAACAACCATCATAACAACCAAAAACTTTTTCATTTTTAATCTCCTTCTCAGTTCTTGACTCGGACAATCTTTTTTTTCATTGTCGGTGATATTATAATCACATTTCAAAAAGTTGACAGAAATGTCATAAATTTATGATGACATTTTTAATCATCTCTCGATTTCTGCATTGAGAGATTGCCCGTCTTTAAGCTGAATATACTTTTCCAGCAGTTTCAGCGTGTTCATCACACCGTCTTTGTGGCTGCGTTCGTAACCATGGGAGGCGTAAACGCCGGCACCGATCAGCCCGTGGCGTACGTCATTGCCCGCCCTCAGTGTGACTTCAACATCCGAGCCGTAATGTGGGTAGATATCGACCGCGTAATCCGCACCGGCGGCTTCCGCGGCGGCAATGAGAGCCTTGGTGGTCTGATATGAATAGGGTCCGCCGGAGTCTTTGGCACAGATAGAAACTTGGTGCTCGCTGCATTGCAGACCTTCACCCACGCAGCCCATGTCGACGGAGATGGCTTCTGTGACCCCGGCGGGAATGGCAGACGCGCCACCGTGCCCGACTTCTTCATAAACGGTGATGTAACCCCAGGTATGGCGCTTGAGGGACGGCTTCTCATCATGAATGTATTTTGCGAGCCCAAGCAGAATGCCAACGCTCAATTTGTCATCCAAGAAGCGGCTTTTGATGTAACCACTGCGGGTGACCCGAGTGCGGGGCTCAAAGCAGACGAAATCGCCAACGGAGATGCCGAGTTTCTTTACATCCTCGGCGGACTTGACATCCTCATCGAGTACGACCTCTGTCGTCTCGAAGCTGCGTTTAATTTCCTTGTAATCTCCGTTGACATGAATGGATGCGTTGATAAGCTGAAGCGTTCCTTCATAGACTCCGGAGAATTTTGTCACGACGCGGCAATTCTCGGCTTCGGTGTTGTTGGCGTTTAATCCGCCGATATTCTCAATGCGCAACCGGCCGTTGTTTTTGATCTCTGCGACCATGCCGCCGAGCGTGTCCGCATGCGCCTCGAAGAGAACGCCGCCTTCCTCGGTATCGGGTCCGCCGAAATCCACGATGACACCGCCTTTGACGGTATGCGTAGTTTTGAAACCCAGACGCTCAAATTCACGAATAACATACTGCTCCACTTCTTCCGTATATCCGCTTGGGCTGTCAATGCCGAGGATCTCGACCGTCTTCTCGACGGCATATTCCATATATTCCTGTTTCATTCGCTCTCCTTCTCAGCGGGCGGGAAGCGGTGTCGGAACAATATTCGGCTGCTTCTTGGGTCCGCCTGTATTGGTGTAAGTAAAAACATAGCTGACAGTCTTCGTACCGCGGGCAACAATGCCGTAGGTGTAGTCGCCCTGTCCGCCTCCGGGGCACATGACAATGGAGCCGGATGGGTTATAAGTGCGGTAGAAGACTTTGTTATTAATGGAAAGGCTGATGTCGGTAGAGTCCGTAACAGTCCAGTAAACCGTGGGACAGAAGCCGTTGTCGCCCTTATAATAGTTCGGCTGGAAACGGGTAATGACCGGCGGAGCGCCGACGACCGGAGCCGCGACAGCTTCTTCCGTGACGATGATATTAACATCCATTGTGGTGCCGAAGTATGTCCCGTCCGGGGCGCGCAGTTGGAAATAACCGACGTACTGTCCCGTGACCTGTGGTGCCTGCATATTAATGGAGACCTCGACGACGGTTCCGGGGATCGTGCGCTGCGGGATGACCGCGGAGCGTCCGCCCATGAAATCGCCGCTGACGAATTCCACGGTGTAACCCTCGTACCATTTGCAGGAGCCGTTATTGTAAAGGCGCCAAGTCTTTGTGAATTTCTCCCCGGGGTTCAGTTTTGTCCCATCAGGGATGGACACATCCGCCATGAAGACCATGACATTCTTGCAGTTCGCAGGCTGATCGACCGGCGGAATGGGGGTGGCAGTCGGCGCGGGCCCGCTCTGCGCAGTCGGGATTTTTATCTCGGAAGAACGGGAGATGAGGATTTCTGCTTCCTCGCCACCGCCGGCGTATTTATCAATGAGCTGTCGGAGCGTCCCGTCATTGCGCATGGTGTTCAGCGCGGTGTTGACCTTTTCGATCAGCTCCTGATTGTTCTTCGCGGCGCAGAACACATAGTTTTCAACAGCGATGCTGTCATTGACGATCTTGAAATTCATGCTGTCTTTGTAATCGCTGTCATAAGTCTCCTTGTCCAGCATGACGAGATCCAGTGAGCCGTTACGAAGAGATTTCATAGCGGCGTCGATTGTCGCGTAGGTAAAGACGGACTGTGTGCTGATGAGACCTTCGGCAACGAGGTTCGTCTTGACCCATTGGTCAAAACTGGAACCGCGCTGGACACCAATGCGCATGTTCTTCATTTCCGCGCCGGTAAGCGTGTCAAGGATGTTCGCGTTGGCGGAGGCGGCGATGACAGCGTCTCCTGTGTAGTAGACAGTGGAGAAAACCGCTCGTTCTTTTCTCGCATCTGTGGAGGAGACGCCTCCGGCGATAAGATCCACCTGTCCGACTTCGAGAGAGTCCAATAAACCGTCAAACGCCATGTCATAAAAGCGCATGGTCAGACCGGCACGTTTCCCGACTTCATTCAGAATGTCGATATCCAAACCGGTGAGGTTGTAATTGGAATCGTAGTAAACAAACGGCCGATATTCGGCGGAAGTGCCGACATTCACAGTCTCCGCGGCAGCGACGCCGACTGTACAGAGAATGACGCACAGCGATAAAATCAAACAGAGTCTCTTCATGGCTCTTCCTTTCTCTGATTACGGTGATTCTAATTATAGCTTCCTTTAAACGAAAAGGGCTCCGCAATTCGATTATAATAAAAAGACGAAATGAAACCTTTGTATGCGGAAAATCGTATTAGGTTTTGACAGGAACGCATTCGTTGAATAGTGAGGATTGTCTTATGAAGAAATGTTTATTTTTTGTTGTGATGATGATTTGCGCGCTCGCGTTCTCGGCCGTATATGCCGATGATCTCGCGGATGTGCAGGCTGCGGGAGTACTGAATTTCGGTACATCCCCTTACTATATTCCGTTCGCTTATTATGACGATTCCGGTGAAATGACCGGTATTGATGTCGCTTTGATGCAGGAAGTTGCCCGCCGTATGGGCGTCAGTCTGAAGGCAACGGATATTGCTTTTGACGGCTTGATAGATGCTCTTGAAATAGGACAGGTGGATGTCATCGGCGGCGCACTGACGAAGTCCGACGAACGCGCTCAGCGCATCGACTTCACGCGTATCTATTACAACGGCTCTGCGCTGTTCGTCTCAAAAGCCGGCAAGACTGCCCAAGGCTCCGGTTATGAATCCTTCCGCAATACGAAACTCGGCGTCGAAAAGGGTACGAGCTTTGAGCAGTGGATTCGGACGAATCTGGTTACCCCCGGCATCATCAGCACCCGCAACCTTTATACTTATTCCAAGGTCTCCGATGCGATCGCCGCGATGGATCGTGGTGATATTGACGCAGTTCTGATGGATCAGGATATTTATGAGGAACTTTACGCGACGAGCGGCAAGTATGCCTCTTACTACAGCGATGTGACCAAAGAAAACTACGCCTTTGGCTGCCGCAAGAATTCCACCCTGACCGCTGCCATTAACGGCCACCTGACCGATATGATGAAGGACGGCACCGCACAGACGATTGCCAACCGCTTCTTCCAGATGGATTACTCTTCGGTGGTCAATTCCAATGCCCGCCCGAGCCAGCTCGTCGCTCCGACTGCCGCTGCGAACTCCTCCGTGGTCATCCCGACTGCCGCGCCCTCCTCCTGCATCAACTCTATGTCCTTCGTAAAGGATGTCACAATCACTGATGGACATCAGGTTAAACCCGGTGAAAAATTCACGAAAACCTGGCGTATTTACAACAACGGTACCTGTACGTGGACGCCTTATTACACCTTTGTGTATGTCTCCGGAGACCAGATGAGCGGCCGCAATATCTACATCCCGACTTCAGTCGCGCCCGGTCAGACAGTCGATATTTCCGTTGACATGGTCGCCCCGAACAACAGCGGTACATATCGCGGCTACTGGCAGATGCGCGGCGCCAACGGCGTGAACTTCGGAGCCACGGTCTGGTGCAAGGTTCGTGTCCAGGGTTCCACTCCGACTGCCACTCCGAAGCGCGATGACGGACAGAAAGCTGTTAATCCTACGGTTGAATACTTTTATCCTGATTCCTATTCAGGTGTGAGCGGCAGCTGCCCGACTGTCTACTGGGGCACAAAGAACACAAACGTAGTTTATGTTTCCGTAGACGGCAGTAATGCTACTACGTCTTACAACGCCTATGGTCAGGCTGTTATCTGCTCGTCCGCTTTCAACAATGCCGGTTCGCACACGGTTGAACTGCTCGCACGCAATGTAGTTAGTGATGCGTATTCGTCTTTCACATATACAATTTCCGCCTCCGGTGGTGGGGACGGTCAGCAGGAAGTATATCCCTCTGTCGAATACTTCTATCCGGATTATTATTCCGGTGTGACCGACGGCTGTCCGACTGTCTACTGGGGCACAAAGAACGCGCAGAAGATCTACATTACTGTTGACGGCAGCAACGCGGTTACTTCCACGAACGCTTACGGTCAGGCGGTTGTCTGCTCGCCGAACCTCAGCAGTGCCGGCACCCATACGATTGAGCTGCTCGCCCGCAATGCGATTGATGACACCTATTCTTCGTTCGGATACACGACGTATTCATCCGCCGGTTCGTCTTCATCCGGTTCGTCTTCATCCGATTGGTCTTCTTCCGGTTCGGATTACGACTACGTTTATGAAGAGGACACCAATTACCTGGATGACTGTCTCTTCTACGATGAGGAAACAGATACCTGGTTCTCGATTTGCGAATAAGCAGTCATAAAACGGCGGGCAACACCCGCCGTTTTTTTATCCGGGCACTGTTAATATAGAATTAATGTACTCAAAAATCATCCCCGGCATGAAATCGGAAAATTACATGGTATGATAATCATGCTTGATTATTTAGTAAGGAGGAATGAAAATGATTAACGAACCCATCCATGTTTCCGATGACGCGTTCGAGAAGACCGTGCTGCAGTCTCAGCTCCCGGTGCTTGTGGATTTTTGGGCTCCGTGGTGCGGCCCCTGCAAGATGCTCTCCCCGATCCTTGATGACATTGCGAGTGATTACGCCGGAAAACTGATCGTCGCGAAGGTCAATATCGACGAGTATACCGGAACCGCCAACGCCTATCAGGTGCAGACCATCCCGACGTTGCTGTTCGTCAAAAACGGCGAGGTTGTCAACCGTCATGTCGGTTCGATGCCCGCTTCCGCACTGGAAGATATGATCGACGAGTTTCTCGGTTGAAAGAAACGAATCAACAAAGCCCGGAATTGATATGCTCCCCAAAATATATGAATCCGGAATTTGGGCTGCATGTTAAGATTCCGGGCTTTTTTGTCCCTGTTTTTTCGTGGATACGCTCCAAAAACGCGCTTCAGGATGGTAAAATAGAATCAGTCTGTTTTGGGAAAGGTTAAAGATCAGTGTTCGATTTAGTCTATTTAGGTACCTCTGCCTCCGCGCCCTCTGTGCGCCGCAGCCTGCCTTCCATGGTCGTTGTTCATAACGAGCATCGTTTTATGGTGGATTGCGGAGAGGGCACACAGCGCCAGCTGCTCACTTCCGGCATCGGGTTGAAACGGCTGAACCGGATCCTGATCACACACAGCCATCTGGATCATATTCTCGGCCTCGCCGGTTTGGTCTCAACAATGGTGCGCTGGGAAGCAATGGAAGAACTGCACATTTACGGCGGCAGCGACGCGATTGAGCGCATCAAGGATCTGCTCTTTTCGGTCGTACTGCGCGGAAACAAAACCCCGACACCGATTGTCTTCCATAAACTTACTCCCGGCGTGTTTTATGAAGACGCGAGTCTGTCCGTCAGCTGTTTCCCCGTAACGCATCGCGGAACTGATTCCTTCGGCTATAAGTTCGAGGAGAAGGGGCACCGTCCGTTTCTTGTGGAAAAAGCAGCTGAATTGGATATTCCCGCCGGACCTTGGCGTAAAGATCTCGTGAATGGACAGTCAGTCACCCTGCCGGACGGGCGCGTGATCGCGGCGGACGATGTTCTCGGTCCTTACAAACCAGGCACGGTTTTTGTTGCAGTCGGCGACACAGGGAACGCCATGGAACTGCTCCCTTATGTTCAAGGAGCCGATGCACTGAGTATTGAGGCGACTTACCTTGAGGAAGAAGCGGATATGGCGAAGACTTATTCGCATCTGACGGCGAAAATGGCCGCGGAACTGGCACGGGCTGCGGGTGTCGAAAAGCTTATCCTTACGCATGTGTCACGCCGCTACCGCGAGAAGGATATTTATGCTGAGGCGAAGGCTGTGTTCCCGAATACCGAAGTAGCGCGGGATCTCGCGGCTTTTCAAATCAAGCGTACGGAAGAAGAAACCGCCAAATAAATCAACGGCATTGTAAAGACTCTCCCCTATCGGAGAGTTTTTTATTAAAACCCGAATGAAATCCGCTCGCTTACTGAATAAAACAACGCAACAAATACGCAGCGTCTGCGACTGATGCGGATCAACAAACGGAGAACCGTCAATGTTATGGAAGATCGTCAGCGCACCGGCTGCATTTACTTTGTCTATTAACCCGTCATTCACCTCAAAAATAAAAAGAAGCCAATTTCTTGACAAATTTCGGAAGCGGACCTAAAATATAAAAGTCTTCAGGACATGGGCCTATAGCGCAGTTGGGAGCGCGTCTCAAT
>CAVESB010000057.1:11036-11498 GCA_963618265.1 bacterium | reverse complement strand
GCGTTGAAGGTAGGCAGTTTGTTCTCCGGTATCGGCGGTATCGACCTTGGCTTTATTCAGTCCGGGTTTGATATTGCATGGGCGAACGAGATCGATCCTCATGCCTGTATTACCTATCGTCACAATTTCCCGGACACGATACTGATTGAAGGCGATATCCGGAAAATTGATGAGAACAAACTTGCCGATATTGATGTGCTTGCTGCGGGCTTCCCCTGTCAGCCGTTTTCGGTCATGGGTTATCGCAGAGGTTTTAAAGACCCGCGGGGAAATCTGTTTTTTGAGCTGGCAAGAATTATCGACCGAAAAAAGCCGAGAATCGTTTTTCTGGAAAATGTGAAAAACCTTGTTTACCATGATAACGGAAAAACGTTCCTGGTGATTTACAGTGCGCTTGCCGAATTGGGGTATTCCGTTCGTTATAAACTTGTCAATGCTGTCGATGTCAACATTCCGCAGAAC
>CAVESB010000057.1:6624-11026 GCA_963618265.1 bacterium | reverse complement strand
GGGCGAGGATTTTTATCGTTGGATTTCTTGACCCCGGGGACTGTGATGTGTTTTCATTTCCCGAATTTGAAAATCTGACCAAAACAATTGACGATATTCTGGATCGTACCGTGAAGCATGATGATTCATATTATTATGATTCAGGAAACAGATATTTTCAACAGCTTGACATGAGAATGAAAGGTATGAGCGGTATTTACAGGATCGATGACAGCGGTGTTGCTATGAAAAAATACAAAATTTGCCCGACACTGAAAGCAAATATGGGAACATATCATGACAGGGTTCCGATAATTCGGGATCGCTTCGGTATTCGCAAGCTTACGCCCCGTGAGTGTCTCGATTTTCAGGGCTATCCCGCCGATTTCGGATTCAAAGGAATTCCGATTGAAAGTGCTTATAAGCAGATCGGAAATTCCGTTTGCGTTCCGGTGATTAAAAGAATAGCGGAAAAAATATACAAACTGTTCTGATTTTTGCAGAGGGTGCCCCTCCATTTTGGGACACCCTCTGTATGTTCTGTATCAATTACTCCGCGTCGGGTTCTTCCGCTTCTTCGGAATCATCCGCTTCGTCGGCATCATCCTCTTCCGCGTCCTCAATCTCTTCGGGGAGCGCGTCGTCTTCGGGCAGGGACTCCTCAACCGTGAGCGCGTCCGCGGGGGCGTTGGGATCCCGGGCATCGACAATGGCATCATGGTCGTTGGCGGTGACGCTTGCGACTGCCGCGCCTTCCTCAAGCTTGATCAGGCGCACACCGCGAGCGGAGCGTCCCTGACTGGGGATCAGCGTACCGCGCAGGCGAACTACGCTGCCCTTCGAGGTGACGAAGGTGACGTCATCATTCTCGTGCAGAATGAGCGCTGCGGCGACTTTCCCGATCTTGTCGAGCGCGTGAACATTGGTGATGTTCTGACCGCCGGTGTTGCGTCCGTGGACGGGGAGCAGGGCGATGTTGGTGCGTTTGCCGATGCCGGATTCATGGACGATGAGAATATCGTCCGTATCTGCACCCGCGCCGCCGTAGACCAGCCTGTCGTCGGCCGCGAGCTTCATGGCATTGACGCCGGTGGCGGCGCGTCCCATCGGGCGCAGCTTGCTTTCGGGGAACTTCAGGCATTTGCCGTTGCGGGAAACCATGATGACGTTCATATTCCCGTCGGTACGGCTGACCCATTTCAGTTCGTCATCCTCCTCCAGGTTGACTGCGATCAGGCCGTTGGCGCGGATATTCATGTAATCCTTCATGCGGCAGCGCTTGATCTTGCCGTTGGCGGTGATCATGACGAGGTAATCCTCGGCGGAAGCTTCGCTGAAAGGCAGCATCGCAGTGACCTTTTCGTCACCGTCAATATTGATGATGTTGATGACCGGCGTGCCCTTATCCGTGCGGCCGCCTTCCTGAATGCGGAAGACTTTCTCTGCGTAGACACGCCCCTTGTCCGTGAAGAAGAGCATGGTGTCATGCGTGTTGACGAAGACGATGCGGGAGAGGGAATCCTCTTCCTTCAGTCCATGCCCGGCAACGCCGCGTGCGCCGCGGTTGTATTGGCGGTAGACGTTGGCATCCACGCGCTTGATATAGCCGCGCTCGGTCATGGTGACAAATACGCCGCGTTCGGAAACCAGGTCGCCGTCGGTGAAGCCTTCGAGTTCGTCCGCCTCAATGGAGGTGCGGCGGTCGTCACCGTATTTCTCAGTGACCTCGTTCGTCTCGGCTTCAACCACCTTGAGCCGGCGTTCCGGTCTGGCGAGCAGGTCTTCCAGGTCGGCGATCGTCTCCTTGAGCTGACGCTGTTCTTCCTCAATCTTGAACTGTTCCAGCTGGCTCAGACGCCGCAGCTGCATATCCAGAATGGCTTGCGCCTGAATCTCATCCAGACTGAAGCGTTCCATTAACTGCGTCTTGGCGGTTTCGGTGTCCTTGGCTTCGCGGATGGTGCGGATGACCTCATCAAGGTTGGCAAGGGCAATCAGCAGCCCTTCCAGAATGTGCGAACGGGCCTTCGCCTTTTTCAAATCGAATTGGGAGCGGCGGACAATGACCTCAAGGCGGTGCTTGATGAAGATCTCCAGCGCGTTCTTGAGGGAGAGGTACTGCGGGCGGTCATCCACCAGCGCCAGCATTTGCGCGCCGAAGGTGGATTGCAGCATGGTGTGCTTGTAAAGCGTGTTCAGGACGGCTTTGGGTTGGGCGTTCTTCTTGAGCTCAATGACAATGCGCATGCCCTCACGGTCGGATTCATCGCGCAGGTCATGGATCGTGTCAATCTGTCCCGAGCGAACCAATTCGGCGATGCGCTCAATGAGCGTGGTCTTATTGACCTGATACGGGATCTCGGTGATGATGATGTTGAAGCGCCCCGGACGGTTCGGGCTCTCCTCGACATGCGTGCGGGCGCGGACGATGATGCGCCCCTTGCCGGTGGTGTACGCCTGGCGGATGCCCTCATGCCCGATGATAATGCCGCCCGTCGGGAAGTCCGGTCCCTGTACGAACTGCATGAGTTCGTCAACCGTGATGTCCGCGAGACGATCGTAATTCTCAATGATGTAAGTCAGCGCGGCATTGAGTTCGCGCAGGTTGTGGGACGGAATATTGGTCGCCATGCCGACGGCAATGCCGTTCGAGCCGTTCAACAGCAGATTCGGCACCTTGGAAGGCAGCACCAGCGGTTCCTTTAAGGTTCCGTCAAAATTGTCCTGAAAATCAATCGTTTCTTTGTCAATGTCGGCGAGGAGCTCATCCGTGAGGGGCGCAATGCGGGCTTCAGTGTAACGCATCGCCGCCGGGGAGTCGCCGTCAATGGAACCGAAGTTGCCTTGACCGTCGACGAGCATATAACGCATGGAGAAATCCTGCGCCATACGGGCCATGGCATCGTAAATGGATGCGTCGCCGTGCGGATGATATTTACCCAAAACTTCACCGACGATACGGGCGGATTTTTTGTGCGGACCGTTGGAGCGGATCCCCATATCCTGCATCGCGAAGAGGATGCGTCGGTGGACCGGCTTCATGCCGTCGCGGGCATCCGGAAGGGCGCGCGAGACAATAACGCTCATCGCATAGTCCAGATACGCGGACCGCATTTGCTGATCAAGGTCGACCCGGGTTATGGCGTCGGCCGGCATTTTTTCGTTGTTTTCCATAAAGTTTCCAAGCCTTTTCGTTCGGTATAAAGACTACTCAAATAATCAATTAATTATACCATTATCAGCGATGTTTTCGGCGAAAGCAGGGCAAAAACGGGTGCGTGAATCCCCGGAAATTCCCGCAGATGATGTATAATTCGGGTATATGTCGGAGACCGCAAAATGATCAAAAACACAGAAATTATCGAAACCATGATGCGCGTCTGGCGCCGTGAAGCCGGCAGCGATTTGGACGCGCTGAGAAAACGTTTGGATGATAAGTCGCATGCGGATATGAATCCGCCCCTTGTTCCGCCCATGCGTCATATCACTGTCAGGGAACATGCCGTCGGAGGCTTCAGTGTGATTACGCTGACACCCGAGACGCTGAAGACGGAGCGCCTGATACTCTATCTCCACGGCGGCGGCTACATGGATGCGGCAAATATTTTCCATTGGCGTTTCTGCGAACGTCTTGCCGAAGCAGACGGTTGCCGCGTCATCTTCCCGATTTATCCGCTGACACCGAAGTATACTTTCCTTGACGCTTACGCCTTTCTGGACGATTTGTACGCCTCGGAGCTGGAAGGCAGGCGTTGGGTGATCATGGGCGACTCCGCGGGCGGCGGGCTGGCGGTTGGTTACACCATGAATCTGGCATCCCGCGCCTTGGAACTGCCGGAGAAGGCGGTGCTGCTCTCTCCCTGGCTGGATATTACAATGAGCGATCCCGACATGGCGGCTTATGTTCCTGTCGAGCCGCTGCTGGATGTTGACCGGCTGCGCCTGATGGGCTTGAGCTGGGCAGGAGAGACTGACCCGCAGGATTACCGCCTCAGCCCGATCAACGGAGACACCTCCGTGATGCCGCCGACGCTGATTTTCACCGGCACACATGAGATTCTTCATCCCGAGGCGCTGAAATTTGCCGCCCGGCTTCCGCACTGCGAGCTTGTGACGGCGGAGGGCATGGCGCACTGCTATCCGCTGTACCCGATCCGTGAGGGTGAGGAAGCGTTGAAGCGGACTTTGGAATTTGTCGGGAGGGAAGCATGAAAAAACTGCGCATTACCGCAGTTCGCAAGGTGTGGCACCGCGACCTCTCCGAAAAGTATGAGAACCCCATGGAGCATGCCTGCGATGTGGAAGAAGGGCGGGTGTGGATCGCGGACGGTTGGGAGAAGCCGGAAGATTTCTGTCAATCCGCCTGGGATTCGATTTCCCCCTTCGCTATGACCCTCGCGCACGGCGGCAGCGGCATTTATGA
>CAVESB010000057.1:0-6614 GCA_963618265.1 bacterium | reverse complement strand
ATTGAAAGGATTGAAAAGATGGAAAAGAAGATGAAAAAAAAAGCCTCACGGCCGAGCAGAAAGTATGTCCCGCGGCAGAGTAAAACCGCCGCTGTTCTGTGGACGCTGATCCTGCTTGTTTATACCTTGGTTGTCGCTTTCGTGGATGTCAAAGCGATCGGTCCGGAGGGTTCCTCCGTCGGGCTGGCATCGATTAACGCTGCCTTCCGTGACCTGATCGGGCAGAGCGGCGCATTCAAAATCGTGTCCGACATCGGTTTTTATTTCTGCGTCGCGCTCTGCGTGTTCTTCATCGGACTCTTCCTGTATCAGCTTCTGAAGCGAAAGTCTCTGCAGAAGGTCGATCCGAACCTGACTGCGCTGATGTGTCTTTATGCGATGTTCATACTGTTGTATCTGGTTTTCAGCAGACTGATCGTTGTCAATTACCGCCCGGTTCTGAAAGACGGCACGTTGGATCCGTCGTACCCGTCGACACATGTGTTTCTTGGGATCATCGCGGGGATTTCAGCAATCGACCGGCTTTTTGTTTATATCAAGCGTGAGAATTTACGCCTGGCGCTCATGATTGTCTGCTGGGTCGCGCTCCTGCTTTCCTGTATCGGGCGCACAATGTCCGGGATGCATTGGCTGACAGATCTCATCGGCGGCTTTATCTTCGCCTCCGTGTGCCTCGCGTGGTACAGACGGATTTGGATGAAATTGGAAGATCGCTGATTCGCTAAAAGAAAAAAGACAGAGGGGAGCCTTCACGCTCCCCTCTGCCAATTATTTCCGGATCTTAGCCGTTTTAATTCGCCGCGGCGGTGTCGATCACGAATTGACTTTCGCCCTGGGCGCCGGGTGCAATTTCGTATTTGTCGAACACGATGACTAAATTCCCGTCATTGTCAATATACCAATGCCGGGCGGAATCAAGCGAGTCCATCGCGATATCCAGCGAATCGCCATTCACCCAGTACATGGTGCCGTCCTTCTCGTTCGCGGCAACCATCTCCGCCATGATCTGTTCCTTCGCGGCGGCAAAGATATCAGCCGTGATAACATCGCTCATCGGAACCTCTTTGCCGGTCTTCTTGCTGAAGACCCAATACTGGTTGAAAGTGTTGGATCCGCCGGCGGCGTAGAACATCCATACCTTGAGCACGGTGTAATCCGCGCTGTCGGTCACGACCTGATAGTTGACATCAACTGAGAAATGCGGCCCGTTCCCATCGGGGAATTCCGTGTTGACATATTCAACATCCGCTTCATAGGAAGAGACTGTTTCCTCCAGACAGCTTTGGAAGTAATTGTTCAGCGCTTTCTGCTCCTCCTCATCGGCCATGCCGCTGACGTTCGGCAGCACAATGTCGGCAGACCAGGTCTCACCCTTATCATGGTGCGTGGGGCCGTCCGTAAAAGTAATGTTGTAAGTTTCCTGAGCGAACGCGCTTCCGCAGAGGCAAAGAGCCAATGTCAGAATCAGTGTCAGTACAAGTTGCTTTTTCATTTTATTTCGTCCTTTCCGGGGAACAGTTGCTCCCCTGCTTTTAATACGATGTCCGTCAGGATCGGTTTCACCAACTTTAAAAAGCCGCCTCCGCCGCTTCCATCAGGACTTCGCTCAAAGTCGGGTGGGCGTGTACATTCAGGGCAATGTCAGCGGCGGTCAGGTGATGCGCCGCGGCAAGGGTCAGTTCGGGCAGCAGTTCACTCGCTTCGGGACCGACAATGACGGCACCGATGAGCTCGTGCGTGTCTTTTGCGAAAAACAGTTTTGCGAAGCCCTCATTTTCCGCCAGACCGAGAGCCTTGCCGTTCGCAATGAACCCGGCTTTTCCGATGACGTAATCCACGCCCGCCGCCTTGGCGCTCTCTTCGGTGTAACCGAAAGAGGCGACCTGCGGATGAGAATATGTCGCGTGCGGTGTCAGCTCGTAACGGACGGCGGGGACGTTCCTGCCGGCGATGAGGTCGCCGACTGTCTTACCCATGGCGGAGGCGGTATGCGCCAGCAGAACTTTGCCTGCGATGTCGCCCACGGCATAAATGCCCGGGACAGCGGTACGCCCGTATTCGTCACATTCGATCCAGCCGCGGGCGGTCATTTGTACGCCTGCATTCTCAAGACCGAGATCCGGGGCGTTGGAACGGAAGCCGACAACGATGACGGCTTGATCGGCTTCAATGCTGCTTTCCGCGTCGCCTTTCTTTACGCGCACGCTGACGCCCTCTTCTGTCTTATCCACGCCGCAGAGGGCGGTGCCGGTCATGACCTTGATGCCCTGTTTTTTGAATGAACGCTCCAGCTCAGTGGCGGCTTCCGCATCCTCGTTGGGCAGTAAATGGCTCTGCATTTCAACAACGCTCACCTGTGCGCCGTAACCTGACCAGACCGAGGCGAATTCAACGCCGATGGCGCCGCCGCCGATGACGACGATGCGCTTCGGCAGAACGGTTTGTAAAATGGCCTGACGGTAGTTGAGAATTTTTTCACCGTCCGGCTCTATACCCGGAATGACGGTCGGCTTCGTGCCCGCGGCGATGATGATGTTCGGGGCAGTGTATTCTTCTTCCGACCCGTCAGCGGCGGTGACACGGACGGTTTTTGCGTCACGGAAGGAAGCCGTGCCGAAAATGACCGCGACGCCCGCATTCCTGAGCAGAGAGGAGACGCCCATGTTCAGGCGTTTGGAAACCTTGCGGCTGCGTTCAACGGCGGCAGTGAAATCCGCGCTGATGGGACTTTCGGAGCTGATGCCGAAGGTCTTGGCGTCCTTGCGCAGCGTTCGCGCCAGCTCGGCGTTCTTCAGCAGTGACTTGGAGGGGATACATCCCACATTCAGGCAGACGCCGCCGAGGCTGTCTTTCTCAATGACGGCAGTCTTCAATCCGTTCGCGGCGGTCCGCAGTGCGGCGACATAGCCGCCCGGACCCGCGCCGATCACGATCACATCAAATTCTTTCATTCCTTTACTCCTCCTGTGCCTGCCGATCCAGCAATTCTTTGAGCACGGCATGTACGCGCTTCGGGTCGGCTTTGCCTTTCATCTGCCGCATGACCTGACCGGTGAACCAGCCGATCAGCGTTTCTTTCCCCGCACGATAGGCGGCGGCTTCTTTCGGGTTGTTCGCGATGATTTCCGCGCAGACTTCACGGATGGCGCCGTCGTCGCTGATCTGTGCCAAGCCCAGCTCGCGGACGAGTTCTGCAGGCGATTTTCCGCTTTCCTCAACAAGTTCACACAAACGCTTGCCTGTGGATGTGTTGACCGTGCCCGCGTCGGTCAGGCGCAGGATTTCCGCCAGTGCGGCGGGACGGATGCGGAGCGCGGAGAGCGGGACACCGCGTTCGTTGGAAAGGCGCAGAATCTCATTCATCATCCAATTTGAGACCCGTTTTGTCTCTCCATTATACTCCTGCACAGCCTCCTCGAACCAGTCCGCCGTGCCCCGCTCAAGGGTCAGGATTCGCGCATCGTATGCCGGCAATCCGTATTCGCTCATGAAGCGCGCCTTCCGTTCCTGCGGCAGCTCCGGCATCTCCGCCGTGACTGCTGCCAGGAGTTCATCGCTGACGGTGACGGGCATCAGGTTCGGCTCACGGAAATAGCGGTAATCGACCGCGTCTTCCTTTGAACGCATCCGGCGCAGTTCGCCTGTGTCGTTGTCCCATTCGATCGTTAGCTGTTCCACGGGACGTCCGGCTTCAAGTTCGCGGATTTGGCGGGCGGTTTCCGCCTGAATGGCGGTGCGCACGGCTTCAATGGAGTTGACATTCTTGATTTCACATTTCTTCCCGAGACGGTCTGAGCCGAGCGGAGCGACGGAGATATTGACATCGGCGCGGAGCTGCGCCTTCTCCATATTCCCTTCGGAAATGTCCAGCCAGCGGATCAACTGCCGCAGGTACATCAGGTACGCCGCGGCTTCGTCGGCACTGTGCAGGTCGGGCTGCGTGACCATCTCGACCAGCGGAACCCCGCAGCGGTTCAGATCAATCAGGCGGACGCCGCCTTCGTTCCTGGTTTTCCCGGCGTCCTCCTCCATGTGCAGATTGTCAATCCGAACCCGCGCCGTCCTGCCGTCCTCGGTGTCAAACGCGATCCATCCGTTGACCCCGATGGGGCGGGCGTTTTGGGTGATCTGATAACCGCCGGGCATGTCGGCATAGAGGTAATTCTTGCGGTCAAAGAAAGAAACGCGCTCGATCTCCGCGTGAACCGCCAGGCAGAGTTTTAAAGCCTTGCGAACCATGGCTTTGTTGGGAACCGGCAGGGCGCCGGGCTGACCTGTACAGACGGGGCAGATGTTCGTGTTCGGCGCGTCGTTCCATGAATCCGCGCGGCAGGCGCAGAAGGCTTTTGTTTTCGTGTTCAGCTGAATGTGGGTCTCAAGCCCGATGGATGCGATGTATTCGGTCATGTTCGAGCCTCTTCAAGCGCGTATGCCAGCCGCAGCAGATCCGCCTCATGCCGGTCGTACCCCGCAAGCTGTACGCCGATCGGCAGTCCGGCGGAAGTGACGCCCGCAGGGACGGAAATGGCAGGTGTCCCCGCGAAGTTCATCGGCGCTGTGAAGCAATCCGCCATTTGAACGCGCAGTGAATCCCGCTCCGCGTCATGGGTGAAAGGAAAGGCGGGGCAGGGTGTTGTCGGTGTCAACAAGGCATCGAGGCGGTATTTCCCGCCGGGGTCGAACACGCTGTCGTAATCCCGGCGGATCAGCGCACGGGCACGCTGTGCGCGGCGGTAGTATTTTTCGTAAAACTCGGCTTGACTGATGAACAATCCCGTCAGCAGGCGCAGTTTCGCTTGATACCCGAAGCCTTCTCCGCGGGCGCGGAGGTAAAGGTCGTTCATGTCCGCGGCTTCCCCGTTGGGTGTGTATCCGAAACGGAGTCCGTCATAGCGCTGCAGGTTCGAATACGCCTCAATGCGGCTGATGACCAGATAGGCCGGCATGGCGTATTCCGTGTTGGGCATGGGAACATTCTCAATGATTTCCGCGCCGAGCCCGCGCAGGGTCGCGGCGGTTCGTTCCACGGCAGCGGCGATTTCGGGTTCAAGGCTGCTGTTCGGGACGCGCAGGAAGTCCGCTGAAATGCCGACGCGCATCCCCTTGACGCCGCGTTTCAGCTCCGCGCTGTAATCAGGAACCGGGACGCGGGCGCAGGTGTTGTCGCGCGGATCCGCGCCCGCGATGACATTCATAATCAGCGCCGCGTCCATGGCAGAGCGGGTCAGCGGACCCACGGTGTCCATCGACGAGGAAAAGGCGATGATGCCGTATCGGGAGACGCGGCCGTAGGTCGGCTTCAAGCCTGTCACGCCGCAGAAAGCGGCAGGTTCGCGGATAGAGCCGCCGGTGTCGGTGCCGATGGAGAACGCGCCTTCACAGGCCGCGACTGCCGCGGCGGATCCGCCCGATGAGCCGCCGGGGACACGATCCAACGCCCGCGGGTTGCGGGGCAGGGGACGGTAGGCGGAGGTTTCATTGCTGCCGCCGAACGTGAACTCGTCGCAGTTGGTTTTGCCGATCAGCACGGCATCTGCGGCTTTGAGACGCTCAATGACCGCCGCATTATAGGGCGGCTGCCATCCGCGCAGGATTCGCGAACCCGCGCTTGTCGGAATGTCACGGGTGCAGCAGACATCTTTGGCGGAATAAGGCACGCCCGCGAGCGGGCCGACTTCTTCTCCGGCGGCGATGCGGCGGTCAATCTCTTCCGCCTGCCGCAGGGCTTCTTCCGCACAGACACAGGTGAAAGCATGGATCCGCTCCCGGTCTTCGGGAAGCTCACCGCCGTCAAGTGTGCCGGGACGCCCGTCGAGGGTATGGATTCGCTCAAGGGCGGCGCGGGTAAGTTCCGATGCGGAGACCTGTTTCTCACGGACCAGCCGCGCCTGTTCCGCGGCACTGTATGCGCAGAGTTCCATAGGTTCAATCCAGCCTTTTGTGCTGCAGGTCGGGCGAGACGATGTATCCGTCTTTGACGTGCGGCACCTGTTCGAGGATGCCGCCGCAGTTCTCAAAGGGAATCGGTGTGTCGTCCCGCAGTTCCGCCCGAATGTCTTCCGGGTACGGGTTGCCGTGAACGGCAGGCGTCAGGGAATCATCGAGACGGATGCTTTCCAGACGGCGGATGATTTCCATTTGGCGGTTCATTTCAGCCCGCAGGTGTTCCGCTTCATCGGGCGTGAGCGCCATTGCCGCCGTTCGTGCAAGGGAGGCGAACATTTCGCGCGTGATGGTTTCAGTCATGGTCAAAGATGGCTTTCTTATCAATCAGGCCGCCGTATTCGGACAGCCATTGATGATGCCATTCGCAATTATCGTAGGCTTCCAATGCCGACGGATCCATGTCGATCTCAATCATCAGGTCGTAGCGGTTGGGACGCGGCGTGACATTGGGAATGAGTTCCACGCCGCGAATACCGGGAATGGCGGCGGTATGCTCAAAAAGCGTGCGGATGGCGGGGAGCATTGCCGCTTTCCGTTTGTCGTCAACATCCGGATTCCATTTCACGATGATGTCATGCTTCATAGATATAACTCCGTATCTGTTTCAAATTTTCACCGATTCAGGAAAGTTCACTGCCAATGATTATACCCTTGAAACGAGAAAAATA
>CAVESB010000056.1:0-11813 GCA_963618265.1 bacterium | reverse complement strand
ACGCCTCACATGGCGGCACGCAGTTCTACTTTTCGCCTGAGTTTTTCGGCAATTATGAGGAAGAAGAAAACTGATGAAATATAATGAAGCCATGAATAAAAAACCGCGCAAAACCCTGTTTCCGTGGATTCTCTCGACGGTGATGACCTGTGCGTTTCTTGTGCTCATCATCGGAGCCTCCGACAGTGTGAAGCGGGGAGCGGGATTCCTTTTCATTCCCTCGAACACGCCTACGAGCACATGGACGCCGACATTTACGCGAACGCCGACATTGACTCCGACTGCCACTGCGACCGGCGTTCCGACCGCGACGCTTACGCCGCTTCCGACTTTTGACAAGACTGCTTTTCTCGCGGATTTCTTCGCGGAGGTGACGCAGACGGCGGTAATGGTTGAATTCCTGCGCACGCCTTCCACGACCCCGACCGTGCCCGATTCCGAATTGAGAACGGGCATGGCGTCGGTCAACCAGACGGACGGCGCAACACTGCGCTTCATCGGTCTGGCCACGTCCCGCGAAGATGGCGTGCGCGGCTTCTGGATTGACCGGAATGAGGTTTCCGTCAATGCCTATGAACGCTGTGTTGCGGCGGGCGGCTGTGATTCATATGCCAACGAGGCAGCTTCGGATTTGGAAAGAATGCCTGCGGTGAACCTGAGCCGTGTGCAGGCCGCGGCTTACTGCGAATGGGTGGGCATGACGTTGCCGTCTTTGCAGGATCAACGGGATGCTGCCGTGTCGGGCGTAATGACGGACGAGGAACCGAATATAGATAACCGTCTCGGACAGCCCCGCCCGTTGACCGAGGAAAACAGCGATCTCATCGGGAATGTCTGGGAGTGGACAAGCGATGACCTGCCCGACGGACGCGCTGTCATTGCCGGCGGTTCCTGGAAAACTTCACGTCATGATATTGAGGCGTCCCGCGATGCCGCGCTGAATCCCTCAGAATCTGCTTCCGATGTCGGGTTCCGTTGCGTGCGCTATGTCTATTAGAAAAACCGTCTGCGGCTGTACTGCGAAACCCTCCCGTGGATGGTTGATAAAAGCTCAAAAGCCGCTAAAATAAAGCGTAACTGTAATAAAATAATGGAGAGAAAGATGAAAAAGACACTCTTTATGACGATTGCCGGAGCACTTCTGGTTCTGCTGTGCTGCGGTTTCGATACAAGCGGCAGCACTACCCCGGTTGACATGGTATATATCGACGCAGGTTATTCCGTCATGGGCGCGGAGTACGGCGACCTGCACGCGGAATCCGATGAAAAGCCGGCGCATCTGCTTTATCTTCCCGGGTTCTATATGGACAAATACGAAGTTACGAATGAGGATTACGCCGTCTGCGTCAATGAAGGCGTCTGCACCGAACCGCAGGAAACGAGCTCTTCAACCCGCGAGGATTATTACATCAATTCGACTTACGCAAAGTTTCCTGTGGTCAATGTGACTTGGGAACAGGCATCCCAATACTGCGAATTTGTCGCGAAACGTCTGCCGACCGAAGCCGAGTGGGAACGCGCCGCCAAAGGGATTGCGGATAACCGCCGCTATCCCTGGGGAAACAGCACACCGAAAAACACGAATCTGAATACTTCGCTTGTTCCGAACGACACGGAACGAGTCGGCTCCTATTATCAGGGCGCGAGTATCTACGGTGTTTACGACATGCTCGGCAATGTTTCCGAATGGGTCGCGGATTGGTATGCGGAAGATTATTACGATTACGCGCCGGTGAATAACCCGCAGGGGCCGGATACAGGAAGTGAAAAGGTTGTTCGCGGTACTGCCTTCGGCACCAACATCAATGAACAGCATCTCGCGAAGCGAACCGGTATGGATCCCGAGTTCTACTCCTCTTCTCTCGGTTTCCGCTGCGCTCTGGGCGTTCGCGACAGTGTCAGTTATGACGGAACCACTGCGGTTGTGGAAGAGGACGAAGCGGAGCGCGCGTATATCAGTGCCGGCAATGATGAGGGGATCTTCCTTTTGAGTGAGCCCGGAAGCGGCTATGATGCTCCGCTGGTCTGTGTCGTACCGAACGGCGCGGTCGTTGAGATCCTCGCCGGTCCGGTGGACATTAATTACTCCGGTTGGTATCAGCTCCGCACGCAGGACGGTGCCGTCGGCTGGACGATCGAGTCCGCGGTGAAGTTCTTTGAGGTGATGGAAGAAGAATAAAAAAACAAGCAGCGCCTGCGGGAATTTCCGCAGGTGCTGCATTCGGATAATCAGCGCAGAAATGCTGCCCGATAAAGCAGCGGTCGTCTGTTGGAGACTGCTGTTTTTCTATTCCACAGGACGGGTACGGTGTCCGCGGGTGAAGGCTTGGGGCTTTCTGCCTTTCAGCCAGGAATCCAATGCCGCGGCGGTGCCTTTCGCGTCTTCAACCGTGAACATCAGCCGCAGCGAGCGGATTCCGATGCCAATGCCGGCGGCGTCTTCCCGTTCGAGGAAGAGCGGTACGCTGTTATAAATCGTGTTTACACATTCCCCGCATTCATTCCTGTAATAAAAGGTCGTACCTTTGCGGTCAATGATTTTGTGCAGTCCGGGCTTGTGCGTGCAGCTGTTGAGTGTTTTGTTCAGGCACTGCGCCGAGACCATCAGCGGTATGTTCCCATACACGATGCAGTCATAACTGCCGGGAATCAGCTCTGACGCTTCTGCCCGGGTGAGTTCAATCGGGACGGTGACGGTGTCGACACCCTGCTCCGTGTACGCACGGTAAGCACTGTTATTCAGACTGTAGAGATGAATGTCGGCGAGGATTGCTCCGCTGTATTTGAGTTCGCGGCGCAGATACCAAAGGGACTCATAATTATCAATAACGATCCCGTCAAAAAGCTCGGCTTTAATCGCCTCCGCCAGGTAGCGGGAACGCTTGAAGTAGTCTTTCCGAATGACATAGGGCAGGCAGGCATAGAAGGACTTGCCTTTACCGCGGATCTTGTCCGACAGTGTACGCAGTTCATTGAACGATGGAGCTGACTGTATGGGAACCGAGATGATATTGACTTCGCGGCGGGTGATCAGCGGAGGGAGCTGGCAGAGATCTGCGATCATGCAGTGTATCAGAGGTTTCCCGGTCGTCTTGACGGTGGGATTTTCCTTGAGCGTGGCAGGCGTGGGATCGGGACGGCGAAACGGCGCGAGTTTCGCTTCGGTATAGGCCTCGACGGCGGAACGGCGCAGTTCATTGAGATCCCGTACCGGCAGGAAGAGTCCGTCACCGAGCGCGATCTCCGTTGAGCTGAGTTCATAGGGCGTGTCGCCGAATTTGTTTAATTGCTTGATGATCGTCGTCTCCGTTATCGGCTGCCGTTCCGCCGGGAGCGGTTCCGCGCCGGAGACTGTGACGGCAGTTCCTTCGCCGGAAAGCGTCAGGGCTGCAGGGCAGCCGGCGAAGACGGAAATATCTGCGCGGAGAGGAATTTTCCCGCTGTCGGCGGTATATTTGGCGTAGGATACTGCCATGGTGTCGTCATCTGCGGATTCATAGGACGGCTTGTCCATGGTGATCATGTCACGGCCGTTATATTCTTTGTAATATCCCGTACAGTTCCCGCTGCGGGTGTAGAGCCTCAGCAGCTCTTTGTAATCTTTCTCCGCGACACTGAATGCACCTTCATTGACGCGGTCGAGGTAATATCGGTAAATTCCGGTGACGCCTGCGACGTAACCCGGAGCTTTCATGCGCCCTTCAATTTTCAGCGAGTCAATGCCCGCCGCGATCAGCTCGGGCAGAAGCTCAATGGTACACATATCCTTCATGCTGAGCGGGTATTTATTGTTGAACGGCAGACGGCAGGGTCCCGCACAGCGTCCGCGGTTTCCGGAGCGGTTCCCAAGAAAACTTGAGAAGAGGCATTTGCCTGAGTAACAATAGCACATGGCGCCGTGGACGAAACATTCGAGTTCCACACCGGTTTCCCGCTTGATCGCGGCGATTTCTTTCAGCGTCAGCTCCCGCGCGAGAACGGCGCGCGTGATTCCGAATTCCTGCAACAGACGGATGCCCTCCGTTCCGCTGACAGCCATCTGCGTACTGGTATGGACGTTCAGCCGCGGAAAGGTCTTACGGAAGAAACGGATGACACCGAGATCCTGTACAATGACGCCATCAAGTCCGTTCCGATAGAAAGGCAGGATGAAGTCGTACAGCCCATTGAGTTCTTTGTTTTTCATCACGGTGTTGACCGTCAGGTAAATTTTCTTGTCATGCAGATGAGCGTAGTCCAGTGCTTTCAGCAGCTCCTCCTCCGAGAAGTTGCCGGCGTAGGCGCGTGCGCCGTAATGGGACGCGCCGAGGTAGACCGCGTCCGCTCCGGCCTTCATTGCGGCGAGGAAACATTCATAGTTGCCCGCAGGGGATAGCAGTTCGGTGATATTCATGCTTTTTATTATAAACGCTCCGGACTGAAAGTGAACGGCAGTCTGTTCTTCGATGTATAATAAGACTTATGAAACGAAACTGGGGAATCTTCTGGGCAATTGCGGCCTTCGGCGGGATTGCGGCACTCATCGGGACGGTACGAATCCCATCTGAGAGCCGCAGTGCTTTTTTGTTCGGATTGTCAAAAAGCAAACTCGCGCTTTGCGCCGGCATTATCTGTCTCGCGCTGTTCTGTGCGACGGCCGCAGCGGCGTCATTCAAATCCGAAAAGGGCTGCCGCCGTCTGCGCTCTGCGGGCGGAATTGCCGCTTATGTGTTGATGAGTACGCTGGTGGTTGGGAAAATCCTGCTTTCTCCGCCGGTGGGGAGAACCGCCTTTGAACGCGCTCTTTCAGAACGCTTGACTCCGCTCGCGTATTGGGGTGCGGGGTTTATCTTACTGTATTTTCTTTTCTCTCTTCCGCATGTCCTGCGTCGGTATCGATTCCGTGCCGTTGACCTGATAATTCCGCTGAGCTTTCTTGTGATGGGCGGCGCAATGCTTTTCGCTTTGCACACAGGGATCGGACTGACCCCTATTTCAGGCACTTTTTATCGTCAGGGCGTCTCTCTTCTTGAGGGACATCTTGTCGTGCCGCTGCTGGTGCTTCTGCCGCTGCTCCCTCTTTATTTGCTGTTGAGGAAATCTTGCGGTAAATATGTGACGCCGCTCGTGCCGGTTCTGGTCTGGGCCGCGGCGGTGTATTTCTGGCAGACAACCGCCTTCGAGGGACGGAGCTACTTCGTGCCGGCATTGCGGGCGCCGAATTATAATTTTTATCCTGCTTCCGACGCTGAGAATTACGATCTGCTGGCGCAGTCCATCCTCATCGGCAATGGTTTCCGCAACGGCTTGACGGTCGTCCGTCCGCTGTACGCCGCTTTTCTGGCACTGCTTCACACCTTTTTCGGCAATGACTATATGCGTGTAACCAATGCGCAAATTATGGTTCTGGCGTTGATTCCGGCGTTCGTGTACCTGATCGGATGCGAACTGAAACATCCATGCGGCGGGCTTCTTGCTGCTGCCTGGGTGATTCTGCGAGAGATTTATTCGATTCGTGTGACGCCTTTGGTGCAGGTATCCAATTCCAGACTCTTCATGTCGGATCTGCCGACCGCGCTTTTGATATGCCTTGTGATCTACTGCGGTTTGAAATGGTTGCGTTCTCCGCGCAAGACGTTGTGGAGCTTACTCAGCGGCGGAGCGGTTGGTACCGCAATGCTGCTGCGAACCCAATGTCTGGTTCTGATCCCGGCATTATGGCTGTTCATACTCTGTTCCGGAAAGCCCTTCCGGAAAGCCTTGAAACACATTCTGCTGAGTTTCGCGGGGATGGCGCTGGTTTTTGTTCCTTGGACGCTGTACGGGATTGCTTTCCCGAACACCACGGTCAATGCCGATGTGTCCGAGAGCCAATATCTCGTCAAGCTCTATCGAACTGCGGTGGATGAGACTGACCCGGGGATTGGACTGCCGGAGCTGATCCTTGCGCACCCTGTCGAAGTCGTACAGGCTGTCGGGGCGCATTTTTTGAATAATGAAATTTCCTCGCTGCTGGTTCTTCCGGTTCGGGATGAACCTGCGGCAGAGGCGGAAGCGCTGTTTTATGATGACAGTCTTTTTTGGTACCGAGAAAATGCTTCCGCCACCATTCGCGGACACAAGCCGTTGATAGCTCTTTATTTGCTGGTGATTGGGATTGGCATCGCTTCGGCAGTTCGCCGTGTCGGGCGCGCGGGTTGGTATCCTCTGCTCGTTCATGTCTGCTATAATGCCGGCAATGCGTTTGCGTTGAACTCCGGCTTCCGCTTTATCCTGCCGGTGGATTGGGTTCTGATGTTTTATTTCGCCTTCGGATGCGAGTGCCTGCTGACCGGGCTCTGCGGGATTTTCCTGAACCTGAACGGCACTGACAAAACGGAGGAAAAACTGCCCGAACGTCGCACGAAGCTGCTGCCTGCGGCGGTACTTCTGTTTGCTGTCGGGCTCATTCTACCCTTCTGCGACTGCTGTATCCCGTACCGGTACAGCGATGATACCGAAGATGAATTGATGACGGAATGGCTTGCTCTGTCGCCGAATGCGGAGTCGATCCTTGCTGAGTATACTGAAGAAGATGGGCTTGTTTTGCTCAAAGGTCGTGCGATCTACCCGCGTTTCTACAAAGCCGGTGAAGGAGATTCCGGCGGCAGTTCTTCCGCGAAACGCGGTCTGGATGACGATCGGATGGTGTGGATGCTTGTAAACCGCGGTGTGTTCGTTCTGAATCAGACCTTGAAACCCGCTTCCGATGTCGAGATGCCTGTCACAGATCCGATGGATGTGATTGCCGCCGGGATCGTGATGGATGACTATATCGAAGTCCTGGATATGACGGAGCTCCGCTGATGTTGCTGCGACAGATGCTTTACCGTTGCAACACACGCTTTCTGCCGATCATTGCAGAACATTGGCTGAATCTGCAAACGAAACCGAATTACGAAGATCTCATCCGGATGCTCTGTCCGGTCATGCTGGATGAGACACGGCTGCGGCGGCTCTGCGAAAAACTCCCGCCGGAGTCCGTCGACGCTCTGCGTTGGCTGCTGGGGCATGAGAATCGGGAGAAGACCTCCGTGTTTGAGGCGCACTTCGGTGTGCTGCGCGTTACGGGCATCAATCAAGTCATGCGTGGGAAATACTGGCTGCACACGGTTTCCGCTACGGAAGACCTTTGGTATCGTGGGCTGATTTATCGCGCGACGTATGCAGACGCGGACGGATTGACGGAATATTTCATAATGCCGGATGATCTGGCGCAGGCGTTTGCAACCTTCCTCGCTGCGGACAGCACGGCGGAAAAAGTGCTCGCGCCGGAGCTTGTTGTACGACCTGCCGTACCGGCGGAAACTGTTGCATCGGTGCCGACGGATGAAACACTGCCGGATCTGGTAACACTTGCCGCCGCCTTTAAGCGTGACGGGCGCGCAGCCGCTTATCCGGGGACGGATGTTCCCGAGAATGAATTGCGCTTCATTGACGCACTGATGACCGATTGCGGCATGTTTGACGAGGCAGGAAACGCGGACGCAGAAGCGATTCGTTTGTTCCTGATTGCGAATCGTACCGCCGCCAAACTACGGCTTCTGCATGCCTGGCGGACTTCCGAACGCTATGAAGAACCGGCGGAGGTTCCCATGCGGCTGAAGATTGTGACTCCACCGCGGTACAGTTTCGCGAAAGTGCGCAATACGGCATTGCGTATGATCGCGTCCCTTGCGCCTGAGAAATGGTGGAGCTTGAACGGATTTATCGCCGCAGTCAAGAAGGCGGACAGCCAATTCCTGCGCGGATGTTTCTCTGAGGAGCTCTGGACTGTTCTGGACGCTGAAGGCAATGACCTTCACGGGATGAGTTCATGGTTTCAATTTGAGGGCGTGTATCTGAGCTTCCTGATTTTCGGACCGCTGTATTGGCTCGGCATTACCCGGCTTGCCTGGTCCGATCCGGAGAAGACACGTCCCGCCGCGTTTCGCATCAGCCGTGAAGCGCTGTTCTTTCTGACGGAATCCGCAGCGGATGAGATTGCCGAAGATATAAAAGCAAAGCCGAATTTGGAACAGCAGCGTCCGACAATCGCCGCGGACGGGCTGATCACCTGTACGGATAAAGTTCCGCGTTATTTCCGCTATATGGCGGCGCGCTGCTGTGACCTTGAAAAGCTGAAGTCGAACATCTGTACCTTTCGCGTTACCCCGCAGTCGCTGTTGTCAGCGGAGCACGCGGGAATCACGCGAAGCACTTTTCTTGCTTTACTGCGCCGCTTCTCTGAAGAATCCGTGCCGCCGTCATTGACTCGCCTGCTTGGCAACAGCGGAAAAAGCGCCATTCCGGCGTCGGTTTATACGGTCACATTGCTGACTGTGCCGAGCACTGAGGTCATGGAGCAATTGCTCGAACAGCCGAAACTTGAAAAATGGCTCCTGCAGCAGGTGAACCAAACTTCAGTGATTATTGATAAAAAAGGGATTGAACCGATTCGACGGTATTTGATGGAAAATGAAATTTTTGTGGATGTACAAAAACAGAAATAAGGAGTGAAAATGGCAGAAGGAAAATCTAACATCGCGGTTTGGGATTACACATCCGAAGAACCGGAAAAGGCAACATTGCTGAAAGACGCGCTTCGTGATGTGAAAGACCCGGAATTGGGTTACAGCGTGATTGACCTCGGGTTGATTCGCAACGTGGTTCGTATGCAGGACGGCAATTTCATGATCACCATGATCCTGACGACCCCGTTCTGTCCGTATGGTCCGCAGCTGATTGAGGAAGTCCGCACGCGGGCAGAAAAAGCCATCGGCAAGACCGTTCATATGGATTTCCGCATGGACATGTGGGATGAAAGCATGGCTGAAGAAGGGTTTGACCTGGATTGGGGGATGTTCTGAATAGGGGCTTGCTGCCGAAATCCGCAAAAATGTCCGCACCCCGACATAAAAATGCAAGAATCAATTTTTTCAAAATTTCATTGTTGAACTCAACAAAATTGGCCGGATAAAAATTGAAAAAGCCCGATATCATATCAGTGTCAAAGAAAGGAAACCATCCGAGACAATAAAAGCGCTTACAGCAAATACGACGCCCTTTTTAAAGCGCTTTGTTTTTTTCTTCGGCAGTGGCCTTCGATCTGCATTCAGGTACCGAATCTGATTCGAAGAGCTGTCTTGAAGGTCGGGCGGAATCACCGCCAAAATCACCTCAAAATTCAAGTGAGATCCATGTGCACCGAGTCACACAAACGGGAGGGACGCCCCGGGACGGGTCGTCCTTTATGTGCTGTACCGGAGAAGGAGCAGTGAAATGTCAAATTATCTTTCACAACTGAAAATACAATCCAACCTGACATACACGGAAAACGGTGCGAAAACTCTGCGCTCCGCCGGGTCTTCTGTGCTGGATCTGTTCGGCACTATCGGTGCCCTGCGCCATGCAGATTCCCAAGATATTCTTCGGCGATTTATTCGTGCTTATGCAGAGGATCATCTCTTGTCCATGAAGATCCTGTTTTATGCACGGGATATTCGCGGAGGATTGGGAGAACGACGGACATTTCAGCTGATATTGCTCTGGCTTGCCGATAATGAGCCTGATGTCATAAAAAAGAATCTGAAGCTGATTCCTGAATTTGGACGCTGGGATGATCTGATGGTTCTGTTCGGCACTGAATGTGAAGCGGCGGCGGTTCAGACCATTCGCGATCAGCTGGATAAGGATTGGAAAAACCTTAAAACCGGTGAATCTGTTTCACTCCTCGGCAAGTGGATGCCATCGATCAACGCGAGTGATCCTGTCAAAAGAAGGCTGGCATTAAAGCTTGCGGACAGGCTCAACATGCGGCCGGCGGAATATCGGAAAATGCTTTCAAAATTGCGGGCAGCGATCGACCTCACGGAGAACTATCTTCGTGAAATGAACTATTCCTTGATGGATTATGAGAAGCAGCCATCCAAGGCAATGCTGAAATACCGGAATGCTTTTCTGCGGCATGATGGGAAGAATTATGAGGAATATCTCCGAAAAGTCAGCAGCGGACAGGCAAAAATGAATACCGGCACGTTGATGCCTTACGAGCTTATCCGAAAGGTGTTGGGATGGTATCTGTCTGATGAAGAGCGAAAGGCTCTGGACGTAACCTGGAATGCGCTGCCGGATTATTGCGATGGTCGGAATGCCATTGCCGTAATCGACGGATCGGGCTCCATGTATCACCACGGAAATCCCCGCCCGATCGATGTGGCTCTTTCACTGGGAATCTACTTTGCGGAACACAACACGGGTCCGTTTCATAATCATTTCATCACTTTTTCGTATGATCCCTGCCTGGTGGAGATCAAAGGGTCTGATTTGAAAGAAAAGGCGGAGTATTGCGCAACCTATAACGAAGTTGCAAATACCAATATAGAAAGGGTGTTTGAGCTGATTCTGCAGACGGCGCTGTCAACGCATGCGGCACAGCGTGATATGCCGGAGACGGTCTATATCATCTCTGATATGGAATTTGATTGCTGCACGGAGGACGCCGATCTTACGAACTTCGAATATGCAGAGCAGATTTTTAAAGCGAATGGTTATCAACTGCCGCAGCTTGTCTTCTGGAATGTTCAGTCCCGACATCATCAGATGCCGGTTTCCATGAATGACCAAGGCGTCGCGCTGGTAAGTGGAGCCTCTGCAAGTATTTTTTCCATGGTGATGGAGAGGGATCTGGATCCATACAGCTATATGCTGAAGGTGCTGAATGCTGAACGGTATCAAAGCATAACTGTCTGAAACAGCGAAAAAATGATACTTTATCCTTTGGATATTAATAATGATATGTACCCCCAATACCGGCACCCTGCATTGGGGGTACATATCATGACCGAACAGTCGTCGTCCTTTTTGATCTTTTTCGTAGTGATATGAGCAGGTCATACAGGAAAGCAACTTATTGCGGCGACAGAAAACACCGGGAAGACAAGCGCGGAATTCCAAGCGGGCGTTCCGCAGCAAAACCGGACGAATGGGTATCGACGATGAAATTGCTCCATCGATGTATGAGTGCTGTTTTTGTTCCCGAAATATCTGTGATTATTAACGCATCACGATACTTTTTGAGTGTCTGAACCGGAATAATGCTCCATATTCATTCTGCATTTACACTCCGATTCCGGAGGGTTATGATCCGGCTGCAGATATCAAAGACTGAAAAAGAATATACTATCTGAAATGATTGTCGCTTTGCAGGCGACCGAAGTTTTGCCTCTTCGGCTTATAATCCTGATGTAAGTCAAAAAAACTGATTAAGGATGTGGTAGAATGGTTTTCTCTGACTGCAGTTTTACAGCGCGGTATGTTGACATAAATCGTTCAGGGAATCGTTTCTGAAACCATTCATACCATCAAAATGGAGCGTAAGGGGCAAAAATGATGAAACCATGCAGATATTACGTGCCGGAAACAGAAAGCGAGGCTGCCTTTGAAGGCGAAGGGCTGAGTTTCGACGAAGAAATCGAACTTTCGAAGAAAATTCTTGCCGGTGAAGCGGCAAAGTGTGAAATTTCGGAAAACGACAGCCTGAAAGAAAAGCTGGGGAAAATCATCCTTGACGGCGAGCAGGCATATGAGCGGCTGGTTCTCGCCAACGCTCCCCGCGCGATGAAGATTGCGGCATCGACCTGGAAAAAGAACCCGTTCGGGCTCAACGATATCGATGATTATCGGCAGACAGCCATGAAGGTCATCTGCGTATGTGCAAGGACCTATGACTGGCAGATGGGATGTCGTTTCGGAACCTACGTCCACAGAAGTCTGCAAAATGAGATGATGCGGGAAAACGCACGCAGCGGATATGC
>CAVESB010000055.1:0-12101 GCA_963618265.1 bacterium | reverse complement strand
CCGGCCTCCAACCCAAGCTCATAAAGTTCCTGTGGATCCTGCTCACCGGGTGTTGGATTCATTTTCGCGGACGCTGCTTTTGCCGGTGAAAGAGTTGTACGATTCCCTGAAAGCCTGTTTTGGCTCAGATTTTGTCCGTTCGAAACGCGAACGTCACCGTTCCCGACAAAATTCATTAATTGAACTTTGCCAAGTGCTGATACAGACGATGCGCAAAAACACACGATAACACATACAGCAAGCATTATAAGATTTGTTCTTTTCATAAAGATCTCCCAATAACAATATCCGGCGGTTCCCTTAGCATAAAAAATATCAGATATACAGGTTTTTCAATAATATCTTTTGGATTGCTTATTATAATTATACACACAATACTTTCGCCGAGCCTAATCCGTCAGAAATTCAAGACGAAACCGCATAATTTCAGATGAATCCTTTGTTTCACATCGTCAGGTTTTCTATTATCATATCGAATCTGTTAATTTCTCAATCTTCGTATTCTGTATCCCTTTCGGTTATTTTCATTCAATCGCGTAAACTGTTTGCAAGTGATTGAATGTAGTTTCATTTTAGTTTTTTCGCGGCGCCCTCTGTTGCCTTGCAAGCAACCGCTTTGCTTTGCTGTGGATTGGGAAGTGAAAATGTAAGGTTGTTTTCTGAGAGAAGGGGGTGCGGACTTTTTTTAGACGCCCGCCCTCCCCTGCATACGATTGCATTTACTCTGACAGGCCACGGTTTTTTTCAACGGCGGAGGCGTTGCGTTTGAGACCTTTGGCTTTGAGGCGTTGAGCGGGTGTGCCTTGATATTTTTGTTTATATTCCGACTCGGACAGGAAGATGTCGGTCAGGGTTGGAATCACAGACGCGGGAGGAAGCGGAGTTTTGACCGAGGCTCCGGAATTCCATGGGCAGACACGCAGGCATTCATCGCAGCCGAAGAGGCGTGTGCCGACAATGGCGCTTTGTTCTTCGGTGAATTCGCCTTTATGCTCAATGGTCAGGTACGCGGCACAGTGATCAGCGCGAATGGTTCTGGTTTCGGGATCAATACATCGCCCCGGGCAGACCTCTACGCAGCGCGAACAAGTGCCGCAGCCGTCTTTGGTATAGGCGGGATCCGGCTCAATCGCAATCCCGAGCAGGATCTCGCAAAGGAAGACGGCGGAACCATTTTTGGGTGAGATGAACATTGAGCTTTTGCCGATCCAGCCCAGCCCGGCCTGAACGGCAAGACTGCGCTCGAGAATGGGTTCGGCGTCTACGCAAATGCGATACGGCGCGCAGAGATCAACGGCGGCGACGAGTTTCTCCGCCAGGCCGCGAATGCTGTCATGATAGTCGGCATAGTGAGCGTAGGAGGCGACTGCGTATTCGGGTTCGGGTTCGATCAATGGCATGGGAACGCCGAGGACGCAGACGGTCTTCGCGTCAGGGAGAAGAGCACAAAGCTCGGCGCGTTTCGCGATATGGTCGGGACGCGCCATCCAGGTCATTGTGCCGTAGGAACCCGCCTTGAGCCAATGTTCGTAACGCGGGAAGTCCGCCGGTGTTCGGGCATCGGTGAAGCCGCAAAAACAAAAGCCGAGCTTTGCGGCTTCGGCTTTTATTTTTGTTTTCAACAGGGATAAATTACTGACGCCAGTCATCGACCTGCCAGCCCACCCAGATGTTGTCAAGGATGACGACACCGTCATTATCAACGAGTTCCCAATAGGAGTTATAGATGCCGGGTTCATCGGCACATTCGAAGGAACGGGAGAACGTGACGGTATCGCCGCGGGCGACGGGATAAGCAATGAAGTCAAGGTCGCCGTCAAGGGAACCCTGCCCCTGAACGTAGCGGAAGTAGAATTCATCCGTCCAATCCAACGGACCGGTGTTCCTGATCGTCCAAGTGACAGTGAATTGTACGCCGTGAGCGTAGTGCATGTAATTCTTGTCCTGATTGGTCAATTGAGCCTGATAGGAATAGTAAGTCGGTGTCGGTTTCCAGGTTCCCCAGACAATGCCGGAATCAACCAGCGGGGACGGGGTGCCTTCATTCTTGATGATGATTTCGTAACCGTCAGAGGCCAGAGTGCCCTGAATTTCGGCATACACGGTGGCGGCGACTTCTGTGCGGATCATGTCAACAAGACTGTCAACATCTTCCGCGCAGACCGCGGTGAAGCTCATAACAAACGCAACAGCAACACATACTGCCGTGAAGAGTTTCTTATTCATTAATTCCTCCGTCAGTCAACAACAATGGTGATGTCGACGATCATGAAATTTTCGTCGTTCTCGTTGGCGAGGACAGCGGACATTGTGTAGGTACCCGGAGCAGACGGGGCGACAGCGTCCATGGCACAGGCACCGGTTTCATTCGGCGCGACTGCATTATTCAGGCGGTAGTAAGTCTTGCCCGGTTTGGAGAAGTTCGTGCCGGTAAAGTAGCGCATGGAATAGTCGGTCGTCCAAGTGGTGGTACCGGTATTGACAAGGTACCAGATGATATCGAATTCCGAACCGGCGGGGACATGGGTGCCGTCGGTAGGCGTCTGACCTTCATAAGAAGCTTTGTTGCCGGAAGCCAGCGCGGCGGTAGCGGTCGGAACCACGACGGGCGCGGCGGCAACGCTTGATGCAGCGGCATCGGTTCCGGTGCCCGCGGCCGCAGCATCACCGGAGGTCATTTCAGCCGCGGTAGGCAGAACAAGAACCTCGGCTGTCGCGGTCGGAAGGCTGACAGGGGTATAAGTCGGCATCGGCGTATCAGTCGGCATGGCAATCGCGGTTTCGGTATAACGAGCTTCCACCGTTTGGACAGCACTGGTCGCGAATGCGTTCATATCGGGCGTCGGTTCCGGTGTTGCGGCGTTTCCGCAGGCGGAAAGCACAACGGCAACCGCTATCATTACGAATACACGCAGGGCGTTATTAAAGCTCTTTTTCATACAGTCATTTCTCCAATCCATCATTGGTATCATTCAATTCATACCTTACAATGTATTTTACCATTATACATGATGAATTCATTCTCAACTCCAAACATGTATAAGAAACGGTGATTAACAGCCATAAGTTTCACCGCCTCTTACGTTTTGGAAAAGCCCGTAGATCACGGCTCAAACTGCGCATTGTAGATCTCGGCATAGAATCCATTCTTGCGGAGAAGCTCGTTGTGCGTGCCCTTCTCGACAATGTGACCGTCATTCATGACGAGGATCACATCCGCTTCCTGAATCGTGGAAAGACGATGAGCCACAATGAAGCTCGTGCGTCCCTTCATCATGCGGGCGAAAGCGTTCTGAATCAGGATCTCGGTACGGGTGTCAATCGAGGAAGTCGCTTCGTCAAGGATCAGCATCGGCGGCAGGCAGAGCATCACGCGGGCAATGCAGAGAAGCTGTTTCTGCCCCTGAGAAAGACCGCTGCCGCTTTCGGTAATCACGGTGTCATAGCCTTGGGGCAGACGGCGAATAAAGCTGTGCGCGTGAGCCGCCTCAGCAGCGGCGATGATTTCTTCTTCCGTCGCGTCGGGTTTCCCCATGCAGATATTTTCACGGATGGTGCCGTTCTTCAGCCAGGTTTCCTGAAGCACCATACCGTAATTTGCGCGCAGACTCTTGCGGGTAATGTCGCGGATATCATCATCCATCACACGAATTGAGCCGTCATCCACATCATAGAAACGCATCAGCAGGTTGATCAATGTCGTTTTGCCGCTGCCGGTCGGACCTACGACAGCAACGCGCTGACCGGGTCGGACATCAAGATTGAAATTCTCAATAAGTTTTTTGTTCGGATTATAAGAGAAGAAAACACCCTCGCAGCTGACACGTCCGTCGGCTGTGCCGATGACTTTGTTGTTCGCATCGGAGATCTGGGGTTCTTCCTCAATCAGCTCGAAGATGCGGGCGGCGCAGGCAAGGGCGTTCTGGAATTCGGTCACGACGCCGGAAATCTCATTAAATGGCTTGGTGTACTGATTGGCGTAGCTCAGGAATGCGGTCAGCTGTCCGACAGAAAGAGCGCCGCGGACAACGGAGAATGCGCCGGTCAACGCCACCCCGGCATAGACGAGGTTGTTGACAAAGCGGGTCGCCGGATTCGTGATGGAAGAGAAGAAGGTTGAGCGCAGGGAGTAATCTCTGACGCGGTCATTAACGCTGTCAAAGATCTTCAGCGCGTTTTCTTCATAACCAAAGGCTTTGACAATCTCAGCGTTGCCGATCATTTCCTCAAGGAAGGCGGTTTGTTCACCGCGGGCTTCGGACTGCAGCTTGAACATGTTAAAGGTGCGGGAGGCGATGAAGGATGCCACGAACAGGGAGAGCGGCGTGATACAGACGACAAGCAGGGCAATTTTGTAGTTCACGGAGAACATGAATGCCAGGGTGCCGATGATGGTCAGGACACCGGAAAAGAGCTGGGTGAACCCCATCAACAGACCGTCCGCGAATTGGTCCACGTCGGCAATGACACGGGAGACGATCTCACCGTGGGCGTGCGCATCCAGGTATTTCAGCGGAAGCTGCTCGATTTTTTCCATGGCTTCATTGCGAATGTCGCGGACGATGCGGTACGTCATGGCGTTGTTACAGATGTTCATCAAATGCTGCGCCAGTGCCGCAAGGGCTGCGCAGAGCACGACCCATTTCAGGATATTGAGCACGCCCGGAATGTCAACTTTTCCTTCCGATACGATCAAGTCCACGGCGTTGCCGTTGCGGATCGGGATATAAAGCGTCAGAAAGACATTCGCCGCGGCACAGATCACGGACAGCGTCAGCTGCGGCCAGTATGCGCGCACACGTTTCATAATTTTCACGAAGGTAGAATTTGTTTTATTTCCGCTCATTTTATTTCACCTCCGCATTCGCAGTTTCTTTTTTAAACTGAGAGTCATAAATCTCACGATAGACCGGGCAGTTTTCCATCAGCTCATCGTGCGTACCGATACCGACGGCGCGTCCGTCATCCAGAACAAGGATCTCATCGCAGAAGCGAACGGATGCTGTGCGCTGAGAAACAATGACGACCGTCATGTTCGGATCCGCCTCGCGAATGGCGCGGCGAAGGTTGGCGTCGGTCACATAGTCCAGCGCGGATGCGCTGTCGTCAAGGATCAGCAGTTCGGGTTTGCGAACCAGAGCGCGGGCGATCGTCAGACGCTGACGCTGACCGCCGGAGAAGTTGCGCCCCTCCTGAGACACCGCAGCATCCAGACCGCCGTCCTTTTCACGGACGAAGGCTTCCGCCTGGGCGATGCGCAGCGCGTCCCACATTGCTGTTTCGTCCGCGTCGGGAGCGGAAATCAGCAAATTGGAACGGATCGTCCCTTTGAAGAGCACGGCTTTTTGCGGAACAAGCCCGATACGGGAGCGCAGATCGGTGTTTTGCATGGCGCGGACATCATGCCCGTCCACCATCACTGCGCCGCCGGTCGCGTCAAAGAAGCGGGGAATCAGGTTGACTACGGAAGACTTACCGGATCCCGTACCGCCGATAATGCCCAACATCTGTCCGCTTTTGACAGAGAAGCTGATGTCGCTGAGCGCTTCCGCGCCCGCATTGGGATAGCGCAGTGAGACGTGATCAAAAGTCAGGTAATCATGAGGCGCGTTGGGATCGGAAGTATCTTCGATAATATCCTGCCCGGTTTTTTCCTCAAGGATATCCTGCAGACGGTCGGCGGAAGCGACAGCCTTCGAGATGCTGACGATGAGGTTCGCGAACTTAATCAGCTCGACAAGGATCTGCGTCATATAGTTGACCAGCGCGACGACCTGTCCCTGGGTCATGCCGCCGACATTGACTCGGATAGCGCCGTAATAAATCAGCACCGCAGTCGCGGCATTGACGATGAACAGGGTCAGCGGATTCATCAGTGCGGAAAGCTTGCCGACATAAAGCTGCATCTGCGTGAGCTGTTCGTTCTCCGCCTTATAATCCTCAAGCTCGCTCTCTTCGCGGTTGAAGGCGCGGATGACGCGGACGCCGGTCAAATTCTGACGGGTCTTATTGAGAACGCTGTCCAGTTTATTCTGAACCTGTTTGTAAAGCGGCGTAGTGACCCGCATCACGCCGTAAACCACAGCGGCCAGCAGCGGAATGGTGACGACAAAGATCAACGCCGCGCGGGCATTGACCGTGAACGCCATGATCATCGCACCGAAAACAATGAACGGTGAGCGCAGGAACAGGCGCAGTGTCAGGTTGACACCGGTCTGTACCTGATTGACATCGCTTGTGACACGGGTCAGCAGTGTGGCGGAACCGATCGTTTGAGAACGGCTGTAGGACAAGGCCTGAATATGAGCGAACAACTCATGGCGCAGGGTCGCCGCCAATCCCACCGCGGCTTTCGCGCTGAAATACTGCGCCGTGATGGAGAAAAGCATACCAATCAAGCCGAGAGCCGCCATAATCAGCGCACGGCGGATAATATACGCCGTGTCGCCCGCCGGGATACCGACATCAATAATATCCGCAACAACCAGCGGAATCAACAGCTCAAAAGAAGCCTCGAGCAGCTTGAACAGCGGACCGAGGACACATTCTTTTTTGTACAGTTTCAGATAAGACAGCAGTTTCTTCATTTTACCTTCGTTAGTCTTTCTCCTCTCGTGAGGCAATCACTCTCGCCACATGCACACCGCTGACGGAAGCGTGAGACAGGGAATGTGTGATGCCGGAGCAGTCACCGATGACAAACAAGCCCTTATGACAGGTTTCAAGCTCCGCATTCAGGGCGACTTCCATGTTATAAAACTTAACCTCAACACCGTAGAGCAGGGTGTCAATGTTCGCGGTGCCCGGGGCGATCTTGTCAAGGCGGTAAATCATCTCGATAATGCCGTCAAGAATCCGCTTCGGGATCACAAGACTGAGGTCGCCGGGCGTCGCGGCCAGCGTCGGGATGGTGAAGCTCTCGCGCATACGGGACTGCGTCGTACGGCGTCCGCGGATCAAGTCGCCGAAACGCTGGACGATCACACCGCCGCCGAGCATGTTGGAAAGGCGGGCGATGGACTCACCGTAGCCGTTGCTGTCCTTGAAGGGTTCGGAAAAGTGTTTCGCGACAAGGAGGGCGAAGTTGGTGTTCGGTGTCCATTTGGCGGGATCCTCATAGCTGTGACCGTTAACCGTGACGATGCCATTCGTGTTTTCGTTGACAACCACGCCGCGGGGGTTCATGCAGAAAGTGCGAACCTGATCGCCGGTGCTTTCGGTGCGGTAGACGATTTTGGATTCGTACAGAGAGTCGGTGATATGAGAAAAAACCTCAGCCGGCAGTTCCACACGCACGCCGATATCGACGCGGTTGGATTTCGTCGGGATACCCAAATCTTCGCAGACCTCGCTCATCCAGCGGCTGCCGGAGCGTCCGCCGGAAATGACGCAGTATTGCGCTTTGAAGGTATCGCCGCCCGTGGTGCCGACGGAATATCCCTCATCCGTTTTTTCCACCTTCTCAGCAGTGGTATGGAAGTGGAAATCAACCTTCGGGTTCAGCTCCTTGAAAAGGTTCTGCAGAACGACATAGTTGAGGTCCGTCCCGAGATGACGCACGGAGGCCTCCATCAGGTGCAGCCCGTTCTGAATACAGATCCGTTTGAATTCTGAATTGGCGGTCGAGAAAAGACGGGCACCTTCACCGCCGTGGGACATGTTGATGCCATCGACATAATGCATCAGCTCCAGCGCATAAGCCTTGCCGATGTATTCATGCAGCGTACCGCCGAAATCGTTGGTAATGTTGTATTTTCCATCGGAGAACGCCCCGGCACCGCCGAAGCCGTTCATAATGGAGCATCCGTTCTTGCAATGGATGCAGTTCTTGATTTTCACGCCGTCAATCGGGCATTTGCGGGTTTCAAGCGGTCCGCCGGTCTCGAAGACGCCGATTTTCAATTTCGGCTGAAGACGGGAAAGCTCATAAGCCGTGAAAATGCCGCCGGGTCCGGCGCCGATAATCAGCACATCGTATTTGTGTTCCATAGGTAATCTCCTGTGGTTTGTATTCGCGGATTATTTCGCGGAAATCGCGTTCTTAATGTAGGGAATGGCGAGAATCATGACAATGGCGGTCATGATCAGTGCGCCGGCGGAACCGAAACCGAAGTTCAGGTTCTTAATTCCGAAAGTGTAAAGATACTGCGTGATCGTCGTCGTGGAGTTCGCAGGACCGCCCTGGGTCAGGATATTGACCTTGTCGAAAAGGCGGAAGGAGTCGATCGTGCGCAGAAGCAGACAGAGAAAAATGCCGCCGCGGATGTTGGGAAAAATCACATAACGGAAGCGTTGTATCGCGTTGGCGCCGTCCACCGTTGCCGCTTCCAGCTGCTGCTGCGGAATGCCCTGCAGGCTCGCGTAACAGAGAAGGAAGACAAAGGGAGTCGTCTGCCAGATATCAATGATGAGCACCGTCCAGAAAGCGGTCTCAATATGGAAGAAGAAGTTATAGTTCGAGAGGTTCGTAAACCCGAGGTTTACCAGCCATTGATTCACCGGACCGTAATTCGGTGAGAGCAGCATACGCCAGGCCAGCGCTACGGTTACCGTCGGGATAAGATACGGCAGGAGCAGCAGTGTCCGCATTGTTTTCTTGCCGTAATGCAGGTTGTCAACAAACAGCGCGATAAGCAGCGCGAGAATCGTTTCGATGATCACCGCAAGCAGGGTGAACTTGACGGTGTTCAGGATCGAGGTGCGGAAAATGGGGTTGGAGAACAGATCGGTAAAGTTTTTCAGCCCGATGAAGTGAACGCCGTTCTTGCGGCTCTTCAGCAGGTTGTAATCAGTGAAGCTGTAAAAAATTGTGAACATCAACGGATAGACAGTGAGAAACAGCATGACGAGAATCGTCGGCATTAACATCACATGCGGGAATGTTTTATCCGCATCCGGGCGTTTCAAACTCCATCCATTCATCTTTTTATTCATAGCTTTTTCCGAAGAAGTTCGGGTGCCTCCCCTTTTCGGGGAGGCATCATAAACAATACTTTAGTAAACCAGCGCGGAGCAGGCATCCTGCGCGGCGGCCAGTGCGTCATCTACACTCATCGTGCCCATGACGGCGGATTCGAGGTACGGGCCGAAGGTGTTAACCAGGTCGGTATAGAAGCCGACTGCCGGGCGGTAGGTACCCTTGTCCAGAGCGCCGTAAACAACAGCAAGATTCGGCTTGCTTGCGAGGACTTCTTCATCCAGCAGGGAGCCGGCGCGACACGGTACGCCGCCGTCAGCAACAGTGGCTTTCTGGGTTTCCGGATCCATGGCGAATTCCAGGAACTTCAGAGCGAGGTCTTTGTTCGCGGAGTTCTCTGCCATACCGAGGAACCAACAACCGTAGATGGAGCTGTTCTCTTCCTCAGCATCGTCGGAAACCTTCGTGGGGATGGTGGTGTAATTATCTGCGCCCCAGCCCGGCCAGCCGACAGCCATCGCCGCGGTGCCGTTATTGACGGCGGCGACCATGTTATCCTTGTCGAGGAGATTCCCGGCTTTATAAAGGCTGATGTAGAATTCCAGCGCGGCCTTTGCTTCGGGGGTGTTCAGGGTAACTTCGGAATAGTCATCACTCAGAACCCAGCCGCCGAAAGACTTCAAAACCGGCAGGAAGTCTGTAACGTTCGGGTCGCCGGCACCGGCACGGAGGACGTAACCGTCAACGCCGTCGGCCTTCATTTTCTCTGAAAGCGCGAGAACGCCTTCCCAGGTGGTCGGGACAACGCCGTCGTTGTATTGATTAATCAGATCCTGATTATACATGAAGACGGTGACATTGCCGTAATACGGCAGCATATAAATGTCGCCGTTCGCGTCCACACCGGCAACTGTAGTGGAAGGAATGATGTCATCGTCAAAAGAATAACCCATCGCGGAGAGGTTGGCGAGGACGCCGTTCTCGGTGAATTCGGTCATCCAGGTGCCGTCGAGCATCAGGACATCATAGGCGCCTTCGGAGTTAACCGCGTCGAGCGCGATCTTGGTGTGCAGATCATCGAAGGTCTCTTCAGAGTATTCGATCTTGCAGTTATTCGCCTCTTCAAAAGCCGGAATAGCTTCCTTGAGGACATCGGCATAGGTTCCCGCGCGCAGGATCAGCGTCAGCGTCTGCTGTTCCTCAGCGAAGACAGCGCCGCACAGGCACAGAGCCAGCAGCAAAGATACAACAACTGTCAATTTCTTCATTTTTTCATCCTTTCAAACAAATCATTCTTTCACCGCACCGCTGGATAGACCGGCGATAAGGTAATTCTGCGCGAAGATCACGAAAAGCGTGATCGGAATCATCGAGATAACCCCGCCCGCTGCGACAAGCCCGAACTGCGTCAGGTTGTCTTCGGTGTTCAGCAGGGCAAGCGAAATCGGAATGGTATAATCCGCGGATTTCTGTATAAGAATGACGGAATAAGTGTATTCATTCCAGGCGTACATAAAGGAAATCATGGCAATCGCGGCAATGCCCGGAGCAACAAGCGGCAGCACAATCAGCCACAGCAGCTGGAACTCGGTCGCACCGTCAAGTTTCGCGGATTGCTCGATCTCCACGGGAAGATCCCGAAAGAACGTCATCATGAACCAGATGATCAGCGGCAGGTTGATCAGAACGCAGGACAGAATCACCGGGATGCGCGTTCCGAGAAGATTCATTTTACTGAAAGTGGTGTAAAGCGGGATGATAAAGGCGATCGGCGGCAGGACGCGGATCAGCAGAATCCAAACCGTCAGCGGGGCCTTGATTTTCAAATGAAAGCGCGTGCGAACCATGACATACGCGGCGGCAAGTCCAAAGGCAAGCGAAAGAGCCGTGGAAATCAGGGTCGCGATCAGGCTGTTTTTTATGACCCGGGCGTAGCCCTTATCACTGAAAAGTTTCGCAAAGTGTTCAAAGGTAAACGATTTCGGGAGCAGCGGGATATTGCCGGAAAGCTCGGCGGTATCACGGAAGGCGAGGGAGATGAGCCAGTAAATCGGGAACAGGGCGATAAGCAGCAATATCACAGACATCACAACATTGAATATTTTCCTGCCGAGCGGAACCCTCATCCCCGTCCCTCCTTTTCCCGAAATGCACCCATAATCGGGTATTATACAACCATTATACCCGAAACGGAGGAAAAACCGAAAGCAGCGTCCGAATATGTAATAAAAAACAGGAGCGGACTGCAATGTTCGCTCCTGTTTTCCATTCGGAAAAGGCTTACTCCTGCGGAACCTCGGTATAGGTCGGGACGGGGGTCGGTGTCGGCGTAACAAGGTTGACCGATACGCGCAAAACGTCACCCATGGACGGGAAGCTGCCGGTAATATCCGTGATATCATTCAGCTTCGACAGGGAATCCAGCGTCGTGTTGAACTTCGAGGCAATTTCCTGATAGGTATCGCCGATTTGCACCATGTACTCGATCTGCTGACCGGAGGTGTACTGGTCAAGCGGGAAAGGTGTCTCTGTCGGGAGTTCCTGATCGGCGCCCGGAATGATGACCTGATCACCGGCATTGATGTCGCAGGTGGTCATGTTGTTGATCTTCATAAAGATATCAATGCCCACGCCGAATTTATCCACAGCGATGGACCAGCAGTTGTCACCCTCTTCGACTGTGTACATCTGAGGACCTTCAGGGGTCGGGCTCAGAGTCGGGGTCGGGGTTTCGGTCTCCGTCGGGGTCGGCGTACTGGTCGGCACGGTCGGAGTCGGGGTAAAGGTCTCCGTCGGGGTCGGGGTCGCGCTCGCGAAGATATTCAGAACGGAACCGCTGCCGCGGAACCACAGGATAAGCAGAAGGATCCCGACGCCGAAAATGATTCCCGCGATAACGCCGAGAATGATCGAGCCGCCGTGGCTCTTTTTCTGATAGGAGTTGATCACATATTGAGGTGATTTCTTGTTTGCCATTGTCGGGGTCTCCCTTTTCACTCTTTCAATAATATTTCAGGTTTAATTGTACCCTTTTAATTTCATTTTTTCAATGCAGTGGTGATAAACGGAAAGCACTTCCTTTTTATTTCAACACCGTCCTGAGATATTTCCCGGTATAGGAAGCCTCAACCTTCGACACCTGCTCCGGCGTGCCGCAGGCGACCAACGTGCCGCCTTTGTCCCC
>CAVESB010000054.1:0-12619 GCA_963618265.1 bacterium | reverse complement strand
GTATATTCAGCGTCATCACTGCCCGCGATACCAAAGAGTATCTGTGAATCAGCAAAATCCCAAGTACCGGAGGTCTGCGTTACTTTTTCAAGGACGACCGGGGATACGCCGAGTTCAGCACTTTTTGTCAGAAGGGTGTCGCCGTCATCATAACTTCCAACAGCGGAAATATGATCAGCCGAGTCATTGTAAATCGTTGTCAGGAGACTGCCGATGTAAAGCTCTGTCGGGGAAACAATGGAATTAATTTCGCCTAATTTGGATTGATCCATGCCGGAGAGAATACTGAGCGTTGACAGAGTATCCCCAATATTGACGTATCGGTTCGCAATGGTGCCCTCAACACCGGCGAGGGTTGGGATCTTGATTTTTGTGCCGATGGAAATCGTGTTGACATCACTGATATTATTGATTTCCATAATATCATCAACAGTCGTGTTAAACAATAAAGCTACGACTGAGAGATAGTCGCCTTCTTCGATCGTGTATTCGGCGTAAACTTCGGCGTTTACGCAGGAGATATCACAACCGAAAACCAAAACCAAAATGCTAAGGAGCAGCAGAGCCGAACAATCAATTAAGCGTTTTTCCATATTTAACAACCTAATTTTATCATATTTCGCAACTCATGGGTCATTTCCGTAACAAAAGGGTCTGTGTTTCAAATTTCCATAGTTAAGCAAAAGCGACCGGTCACATAGCCGAAGTAATTGCAAACAAAAAAACAGATGCTTCCTGTTCCGGGACGCACTCCTATGCCGCAAGAGCGTCCTTTTGAAAGCAGAAGCGCCGCGGGATGAATTCCATGCGGCGCTTCGGAATTTACTACGCGGTGTTGTCTAATTGCTGCTGCTCGTTACGATATAGGGTTGAATGGCGTTCGCGACCTTGTTGAGCGGATTCGTCTGTAGATATATCTTCCCGGGTCCGGTGATGACTGTGTTGAACAGTCCTTCGCCACCGAGCAGGACATTCTTGATGCCGGTGACCTGCTTGACGTTCAGCGTACAGGAAGCTTCCATCGCGCCGACATACCCGGTGTCAACGATGAGCTGTTCCCCCGCCGCCAGTTCGTAGGGAATTACGGCACCGTCAAACTCAGCGAAGAGAAGACCGTTCCCCTCCGCCTTCTGCATGATAAAGCCTTCGCCGCCGAAGAGACCCGCTCCGAACTTCTTCTGAAAGAAGACTGAGGTTTTCACGCCGCTTTCTGCAGCAAGGAAGGCCTTCTTCTGCAGAATGATCGGATTCGCGGGGGAAACCTCAAAGGGCACGATCGACCCCGGGAAGCTTGAGCTAAAGGCAATCATTCCGCTGCCTTCCGCCGTGTAGGTATTCCGGAACATCGTCTCACCGGAAAACAGACGACCGAACGCTTTGCCGAGGCCGCCGTTCGAGTTTGTCTCCATGCGCATATTCGGGCTCATCCAGGACATGCCCCCGCTCTCGGTGATCATTTTTTCTCCCGCTTCCAGATAGCAGATGACGACCGGAAGATTATCGCCTTTAATTTCGTATCTCATACGTCAAATCTCCTTTGTTCAATCGGTTTTATATAAGTATAAATGGTTTTCACAAGATTCTTTGCAAATCCGTCCATGGTAATCAACAGGAGCCCGCCTTATGATACGTCCCGTGGTATGCTTATAGGAAACGAAATGTACCATCGGATTGGAGGCTCTATTGAAGATCATTGCGCCGGATTATTATCCTGAATTTCACTGCATCGCGGATAAATGCCGACATACCTGCTGCGCAGGCTGGGAAATCGACATTGACCGGGAATCTATGCGTCGGTTCAGCTCCATTCCGGAAATCCGTGCCGAAATCGACACTTCCGGTGAAGCTCCGCATTTCCGGCTGACGGAGGATGAGCGTTGTCCGTTTCTTCTGGATGACGGTCTCTGCCGCATGATCAAGCACTACGGCGGGAATATGCTCTGTCAGATTTGCGCTGATCACCCCCGCTTCAGGAATTTCTGGTCAGATCGGATCGAGCTTGGTCTTGGATTGGTATGCGAAGAAGCCGCACGGCTGATCCTTTGCAGAGAGCAGGCTGCCGAGCTGATTGTGCTTGATGAAAAGGAGGACGAAGAAACCGCTCCGCTGACGGATACGGAACAATGGCTTTTGGCTTTCAGACAAAACCTGATGGAACAAACCACGCAGGAGATGAATTTAGCCGGACCGCACGCACGGCTGATGGAATACCTGATTTACCGTCATATCCCGGACGCACTGTATGACGATCAACTCCAACACAGGGTCAATTTTATTCTGGCTTCCTACCGGGAGATTGCCGAAGCCTTGAAAAAAACCGACGGAAGCGTCGAGGCAATGATCGAAGTCGTCCGCCGGTTCTCGTATGAAGTTGAATACGACGACGAAGTCCTTCGCCGTCATATTGCACAGGCTGACGAATAAAGCAGCCTCTTTGCTTCCGTCCCTATTTCCCTTTGTAATAAATCACGAAATCACGAATCATGAGCACCGAGGCGGTTAGAATCATCACCAGCATGAAGATAATCGGCAAGAGCAGCAGACTTCGCTTCCGGCTGATTTCGAACGCGTATTGAGTGGAGCCCGTCAACGTCAAAGTGTGGCTGACCACGCAAATCACGAGCCAGATTGTGCTGATTCTCCCCACGATAAGCAATACCGGAACCCAGAGCAGAAACTGGTAATTCGTGAACAGGTACACCCGCAGCAATCCGCTTGGGTTCCACTTGCCGCGCAAAGAGATCCCCGCCGCGGCGCAGGCACTGCACTCAATTGCCATAAAGAGCAGAACCGCGGCAATATTTCCGAGGATACTCCAGGCATTGCCTCCATGATAGTGATTCAGCAGCAGCCACAGGGAAACCGCGTTCAACACCCCCATCAGTGCCGCCGATCCGTTATATCGGCTGTCGTTTGCAACTTTTCGGAAAGCTGCAGGCGAGAAGAGCATCGTGTGGAACAACGTCAGCAGCCAAAACTTTACATCCGCAATTTGTTTGAGAAAATCTGCGAGACCCGCCGGGCGTTTTTCCTCAGACTTCGCTGTTGTTTCGGCATCACGGATGCGACAAAGCACTGCATTCACCCCGCAGGAGTTCGTGATCTCTTCGTCGACACGAATCGCCGCGTTATGCATGATGAACGGCTCCGTCTGTTCGCCGCCGATGCCGCCGTGGGAGCCGATCAATTCCTCGAAAGCGGCCACAGTGCCGTCTTCATAGACAGCAGAGATGACAATAACATCGCCGACATCCGGGAACTCAGCCAGGCGCAGCAACTGCGCCGCGCGTTTATCCGCATCGCCATACATGAGAAGCGGATCGCTGCCGCTCACTTCACCGGTAACGAGGTTTCGTTGTCCTGACTTCCCGAGCGCGAAGGGTCCGTTTTCTCCGCGAACAACAAGCAACCCGACGCCTTCATGCGCGATCAGCGCGTTGCAGAATCCCGGATAAAGCCCCTCTATTTCACGATAGCTCAGCTGCTTTTCTGCGTAGGGAAAGTATGCATTCGCGAGGTTGCCTGAGGCCAGCACGATAATGTTCCCCGTTTCCCGCGCAAGTTTATCGATCTCCTCATCCGAGAGCATGTCCGTTGTGTTTTTACCGAGTTTCCGATACAGGTTTTCCGCCAGAGAGCTGTCATGCTCATTCGATAACGTCTTCAGTGCAGCAAGAACATTGACGCTGTTATCATCGGAGCCCGCGACATCAATAACAGATATCGCCTTCTTGACGAGGGAGTGCTCTTGAGCAAGCCGCCTGATGTAATCGGCAAGACTGAACCCGTAACGTTGTTTGAATGTCGCGCCGAATGACTGTCCGTGATCGGAAAGAATGACTACTTCATAAGGGCGCGTTCCTTCCGTCTCAAGGGATTCACAAATCTTGCGAATAGAGCTGTCAATACCGCTCAGTGCTCCGTATGCCGCTGCGCTGTCCGGCCCGGAATGATGCGCGATTTCATCGTAACCGACAAAAGTTGTGTACATTGCATCGCATCCCATCGCCGCGCCGTCAATAAAAACTGCCGTGGAAATATCCCGCAACAGTATATTTGTCGCTCCGCGGACGATAGGGTAAAAACCCTGAAGACGGTTCAAGCGCGGGGTCGTTCCCTTGATCTTGTCCCACAAATATCCGACAATTTCGCGAAACGAGTCGCACAATGTGTAAACGACCGTTTTTGCGATGAAATTCGGACGAAGGGACAAATAATACATATTCCGCCGGCGTGCCTTTTTGTCGGTTGCATCCTTGGGGAGGATCTGCGCCACGGTCAGGAGGTTTTCCTCCGCGCCGCCGGACATGATATTGCCGCAGGACATGCCGCTTATCAAAATTCCCTTCGCCCCTTTTTCAATCAGACGGCTTTCCATCGTATGAGCGTCGTCAAAATTGGATGAGCTGTAAACATGCTTTTCAGCACGGTTATACCAACGGAAAGCACAGATATCATCATTGCACCCGAAGAGAATACCTGCTTGGCACGAGGAAGTTTGCGAAGGAACGCCGCAGTCATACGGACGTGCGCTCCAACCGTTTTTCAGCATTTCACGAACTTGCGGCATTTTCCCGCTTTCAACAGCCTTCATCAGCCGGTTATAGGAGAGTCCATCAATTTCAAGCATGATCAGACCGTGCTTTTTCTTTGCATCGGATCCTGCGTTGGCTTTCCTCCTTGCGACGTTGGGTACATAGAGCAAGTCGCCGTCAATCGGGATCAATGTCAGTAAAATGATGTTCTGAACGGCGAAGATGAAAACTGCAAGCAGACAATCCCAAATGGAGTCTATCGCAAAGGTCGGATAGACGTATTTCAAAACCAGGATGAAGAAGCCGTTCACAAACAGGGAAAACAAGCCGATCGTCCAGGTGTTCAGCGGTGCGAAAAGGTAAAGCAGAATCGGCCGGATGAAGGAATTCATCAGCGTGAGGCCAAGCGCCGGCTCAAGATACAGAACCGACGACGGAACCGTGCTGTCAGGAATGATTTTGATCCCGGGAATGAGTTTTGTACACAAATATAAGCAAAGCGCATTGAAGAGCCAATTCGCGATGAAAAAGATGACCGATCGGAAAAAATCCTTCATTCCGCCTCACTAAAGGTTTATTTGTATTTACACAGCAGCTGTGCATCTGTCCGTAATTCAGACAGCCTTTTATTAGGAAAGGTATGAATAATCACTCAGGATTATTAAATGAAAAGAGCGGGCAAGGGGAATCGAACCCCTATTAGATGCTTGGGAAGCACCTGTTCTGCCATTGAACCATGCCCGCATAACTTTTTCTATTATACCTGATTTTTCGTTAGCACAAACAAAATTCGTTATTTTCGCTTTTTCGGAGGAAGGACGCGCATCTTTTTCCGTGCGGTGAGCGCGATCACGATGATAAGAACGGAAAAGAAAACCGCGAGGCCGCCGGCGAGCGTAAAGCCATCCACCCAGAGCTTTTCCGGGAACAGGCGGATCAGTGAGTCACTCTCCCAAAAAAGCCATGTTCCGCTGCTGAAGAAGATTGAATGGAACGTTGTAAAGAAACTGTCGAACCCGATCAAAATCAGGACAAGGATCAGCCCAAGTATGCCTAATGACAATCCGCCGCCCCACAGCAGCGCGTCACACAATCCCGATATGGCGTCAATATTACGGCAAACGAGCAAAATCACAAAAAGGACATACAGCACCATGACCGAGAGCACATCACGGGCATTTCTAAACACGATGCGAACATCTTTCATGTGTGAAAGCTCGCGTTCATTGAAAAGCGGAGATCCATCCTTCATTTTCAAAGCGGCGAACTTTGCGTCTGCTGCATCATCGGACTCAAAGGATGTAATATAGTCCACGGATGCGTTCCCGTATTCAATCCGCTCCTCAAGCGTAAACCCGTAAGGATCTTTGGGAAAATCAGACGAACGGTATTCATGTTCCAGAAATCCCTTAGTGAAAACCAGAAGAACGGAGTTCATCAGCAGAATGTACGGCAGAATGACCGCGAGGATTGTGAAAAAAAAGCCGCGCGCCCGGAACTGTTTCTTGTCTTTCCTCTTGTCTTGACTCATTGAATGCCCCCGTGTTCATCTTCTCAGTTCTATTTTACCTCATCCGCAGGAGAATTTATTTGAACTTCGTGCTCAATGTGCACCGGGTTTTATATTATGGAAGAACGTAATCCTCACCGGGCGCTGCCAGCAGATCCACAGATCCACAGACTTCTGCAGAGCGGATTGTGTCCATCAGTTGAGTTTAGGTATATTTGTCTTTCAATTGGCGCTTTTGTTTACCTATGTGAATTTGAAACGCAGACCGGAGTCAATAATTTTACGAAAAATTAATAAAAGGGGAGTATAATGGCTTTTAATATTGAATGGAGATGATATTGTGGAAAGCATTAATAAAGACGAAAGAATGAATAATGCAAATTCCGACGGCGTAACTGTTGAAAAGCGCAGCATCAACGCGGAAAGCATTGCGGAACAAAAGCCGCGGGAAGATGTTGTCATTGATGAAAGTGTTTCATCAACGAAGACTTCTGCACAGGAAAGCGACTCCGAGCCTGCAAAATCCTCCAAACTTCCGCTGATCATTATTGCCTCGCTGCTTGTTATGGTCGGGTTGATTTTTCTTTTTTGCAAACTGCCCGCTGCGACCACCGGTCTCGTTCGTGATATTGCGCTGATTATCTTCGTCCTGGAATCAATCGTTTCGCTGATAGCGCTTGTCGTTATGCTGATGCGGCTCTCGCAGCTCTTCAATTTTCTGAAGTACGAGCTGAAACCGATCATTGACAATACACAAAAGACCGTGAAAAGATTTTCCGGAACTGTCTCCTTCTTGTGCGATAACGCGGTGGAGCCGACAATCGAAGCCGCCGCGAAAGTATCCGGAGTCCAAAACGCAATTAATGGTGTTTTAGGTATTTTCAAAAAGCTGTGATTTCAGTTGCGGTAAAATGTAAATAAGGAGAAATAAAATGTCTGAACAAAATGGTATTGAATCCTTCCTGGTTGGCTTTCTCGCCGGTGCTATCGTTGGCGGTATCGCCACTGTCCTGTACGCTCCGACTTCCGGTGAAGAAACCCGTTCTTCCCTGAAGACTCGCACAGATGATTTCATCAACAAAGCCAGTGTTTCCGTTGATGATGCTTACAAGCAGGCTGAATCCGCTGCCCGTGAAGCCAGCGATCGCTTCGAAAAGCTCGCGAAAACCACTCGTGACCGCGCCGAAGACATCACCCGCCGTGGACAGGTTATCCTTGAAGAGCAGATCAATAACTTCAAGAAGAGTGCATCCGAAACCGCCAAAGAAGGCGAAGAAGAAATTCTGATGGCTGTTGATGAAAAGAAGGACGCAGAAACCAAACCCGAATCAGAAGAAAAAGCTGAGTAATCAAGAAAACACAAACAACGATAAAGACCGCAGGATTTCAGCGGTCTTTTTTACTGCATAAAAACACAGTTACGTTTGTCATATACAGTCATAAATGAGAGAAAACCTAACAGTTTTCGCAGAAAGAGAGTAAAATAGTATCAATTGGAAAATTGGTAAAAATTCAGGTTTTCCATTGTTCGTTTTTATATGGCGTAATGCCATAAATCATTAATCTATCGTAGGAGGATAGTGATGAGCAATACAACTTTGTGGTTGGTTTTCGGCTTGATTTGCGGTGCCGCATCTCTTGGCGTAGGCCTTTATTACTACTTCTGGGTACAGAAGCAGGATGATGGTACGGATCGGTCCCGTCAGGTTGCCGGCTGGATTCGTGATGGCGCTCGTGCTTACCTGAAGAAGCTTTATGCTGCTCTTATTCTTGTTGCCGGCATTATGGCTGTCATTCTGGTCGTCATCTACGGAATCAAAGAAGGCTTTGGTCATGGTATCACGACCGCTGTCTGCTTCCTGTTCGGTGCCTGCTGCTCCGCCGTCGCCGGTTACCTTGGTATGGAAGTCGCCGTCAAAGCGAATGTCCGCTCCGCCGTTGCCGCCGGTCAGGATCTGAACAAGGCTTTCAATGTAGCTTTTAAAGCCGGTGCTGTTATGGGCTTCGCCGTTGTCGGTGTTGCTACCATCGGTATGTGCCTGATTTACTTGCTCAGCAATGACGCGAACTTGGTTCTGGCTTACTCCCTGGGTTGCTCTTCCCTGGCTCTGCTTGCCAAAGCCGGCGGCGGTATCTACACCAAGACCGCTGACATCGCTGCTGACCTTGTCGGTAAGGTTGAAGTCGGTATTCCTGAAGACGATCCCCGCAACCCGGCTGTTGTCGCCGATAATGTCGGTGATAATGTTGGTGATGTTGCCGGTATGGGCGCCGATATCTTCGACTCCTATGTCGCTTCCGCTGTTGCCGCTATGCTGCTCGGCGCCGCGATGGGTAAAGAAATCGCTCCGTTCTACACTGTCCTCCCGCTGCTGCTCTGCGCGCTGGGTATCGTTGCTTCTTTGATCGGTGTTTACACCGTCAAAGTCGGTCCGAACGGTAAACCGAGCAAGGCTCTGAACGGCGGTACTTATGTTACCTGTGCTCTGTTCGTTGTCCTGATGGCTGTCGTCATTCTCTTGATCCCGCAAATCAACAACGGCTTGATTTGGGCGATTCTTGTCGGTACTGCTGTCGGTGTGATCATCGGCGCGACCACGGAATTCTTCACTTCCGATGAATACAAGCCGGTTCAGCTTACTGCTGAATACTCCGGTTCGGGTGCCGCGATAACCATCATTTCCGGTATGAGCTACGGTTTGATCTCCATCATCCCGTCCACCATCGGTACGGTTGTCGCGATGCTTGTTGCGTATTATGTCGTTGGCGGTGGCGATCTCGGCCTTTACGGTATTGCTATTTCCGCTGTCGGTATGCTTGCCACTTCCGGTATGATTGTTTCTGCTGATGCCTACGGTCCGATCGTTGACAACGCCCGCGGTATTGCTGAAATGTCCGGTATGGACGAAGAAGTTATTGACCGCGCTGATGTCCTTGACTCCGCCGGTAACACTGCGAAAGCCATTACGAAGGGCTTCTCTATTGCCGCTGCCGCTTTGACCGTTCTCGGCTTGTTCGCCGCGTTCGTCTCTGAAATCGACATCGCTTCCCAGGCTGCCGGTCTTGGTGCTTTCCACTTCTCCGATATCTCCCTGATGGATCCGCTTGTTCTTTCAGGTCTGTTCCTTGGCTCCATGTGCCCGCCGCTCTTCAGTGCTCTGACCATGCTCTCCGTTACGAAGAACGCGTTCACAATGATTGAATATATCCGTGGCGTCTTCAAAAAGAATCCGAAGATCCTCAAGGGTGAAGAAACTCCTGATTACAGCGAATGCGTTTCTCTGGCTGCCTCCGGTGCTCTCAAGTCCCTGGTTCTGCCCGCTATCGTTGCGATCGTCTTCCCGCTTCTGGTCGGCTTCATCATGGGACCGAAGGGTTTGACCGGCTTCTTGGGCGGTGCTATTATCACCGGTGTTCTGTTCGCTCTGTTCATGTCCAACGCCGGCGGTCTGTGGGACAATGCCAAGAAGTATGTTGAATCCGGTCACTGCGGTGGCAAGGGTTCCGATGCTCACAAGGCTGCTGTTATCGGCGATACCGTTGGTGATCCTTTCAAGGATACTGCCGGTCCGTCCCTCAACACGCTGATCACCGTCATGTCCCTGGTAGCTTCTACCTTCGCTCCGGTGCTCGCTGTCTGGCATCTCTTCTAACGAATAATTACAAACAACCCGCGAAACTTTTCGCGGGTTGTTTTCGTTTAAGAAACGAAAACAAATGGGAGGGAATGATGAAATTCAGACTGATTTTATTCACGTTGATCGCGGCTGTGGTTTTCAGTGGCTGCGGAACACGGAACACTGATAACAATGAAGCTGCCTATGATAGCACAATTGAATACGGAGATTCGTTTTATTTCGCAGATGCAGTTGCGGAGGAAGCAGGATCTGTGGAATTCGCAGGAGAGTATTCAACAAATTCTTACGCAAAAGCAATGCCTGCTTCTGCATCGGGTACGTTCGGGAGCACGGAATCCGCGCAGCCCCGCATGGTTCAAAAATCGGCATCGATCACGATTACTGTCGCCGATCCCGTGAATTCGCAGAAACAAATCGCGGAATTGACGGAAGCGATGGGCGGGTTTGTAGTATCCTCCTCTGCTTCTCAGGAATACTACAGCAACAATATATATCTGCCGAAAGCCTATCTGACGATTCGTGTTCCGGCGGAGCGGTTAAATGAGATGCTTGAATCCATTGAAAATCAAACCGAGGATCCGTCCCGCGATGTGCGAAACAAGACCATCAGTGGGGTAGATATCACATCTGAATTTGTAGATACGAATTCCAGGTTGGCGAGCCTTGAGAAGACCTTGACAAAGTTATACGAGATTCTTGACACTGCGGAAACCGCGGAAGAAACAATGCTTGTTTACAATGATATTTCCAACACTGAGCAGGAAATCGAGGTGTTGAAAGGGCAAATTAATTATATGCAGGAAAGCGTTGCGTTATCCTCCATCAACGTCACGATCAATTCTGTTCGCCCTGCACCTTCTGTTACTGTAAGAAAATGGCAGCCGGGAGAGACGGTCAAGGATGCGTTCGAAGCCCTGCTGGAAACAGGAAAAGATGTTATTACCGGTATAATCTATTTCGTCATTGTCGGAATCCCTGTGCTTCTCATCATCGCGATTCCTGTTGTCCTGATTATTTTGCTCATCAAAACCATCAGGAAATCAATTCGCTCGAAAAAAGAAAGCAGGAAAGAATCTGTGAAAGCCGAGCATGAATCAAAATAATTCCGATTGAACGGGAAGATAGAAAGAGCCGTTTGAAGAAACGGTTCTTTTGTTGGCTCATCACAGATACACAGAGGGAGATACAAAACGAGGTGCTTTTGCTTGACTTATGGAAACCTATAATCATTTCTTGCCCACGGTTCAATCGGTTTATGGCATAATTTAGGTGAACCTATTTATGGGAAACAGGGGACTGAAAGCGGGTGCTATGAAAAAGACGATCATCACTGTTGTTGGGAAAGATAAGGTCGGCATTATCGCGAGTGTATGCTCTTACCTTGCGGAGAACCAAATCAATATCGAGGATATCTCTCAAACCATTATTCAGGGATATTTTAACATGATGATGATCACCGATACATCCGCGTGCAATAAACCGGCTGCGACAATCGCGTCGGAAATGGCGAAGCTCGGTGAAGAGAACGGTGTCTTTATCCAATGTCAGCATGAAGACATCTTCAACATGATGCACAGAATTTAGAGGTCCCCGCATGATCAATATTCACGAAGTACGTGAAACCAACGAAATGATCCGGCATGACAATCTGGATGTGCGCACGATCACAATGGGGATCAGCCTTCTGGATTGCATTGATGCAGACCTCAATCAGGCAAACGCGAAAATTTACGATAAGATCACCCGGATGGCGGAGAATCTTGTCAGCACAGGCACAGAAATCGAAGCTGAGTATGGTATTCCGATTGTAAACAAGCGCATTTCCGTAACCCCGATTGCGCTGGTCGGAGCCGCTGCCTGCAAATCCCGGGAAGATTTCGTAAGCATTGCCCGTACACTTGATCGCGCGGCTAAGGCAGTCGGTGTGAACTTCATCGGCGGGTACTCAGCCCTTGTGGCAAAAGGAATGACGGCGGCAGACGAACTGCTCATTTGTTCCATTCCGCAGGCTTTGGCTGAGACGGAATTCGTCTGCAGCTCCGTGAATCTCGGCTCCACTAAAACCGGTATCAATATGGACGCCGTCCGCCTGATGGGGCAGATTGTCAAACAAACTGCAGAACGAACTGCGGACGCTGACAGCATCGGGTGCGCGAAGCTGGTCGTTTTCTGCAACGCCCCGGATGACAATCCTTTCATGGCGGGAGCGTTTCACGGTGTCACCGAAGCGGACGCGGTCATCAACGTCGGCGTCTCCGGTCCGGGCGTGGTTAAACACGCGCTCGAACAGGTTCGGGGAGAAAACTTCGAGGTGCTCTGCGAAACGATCAAGAAGACGGCATTCAAGGTTACGCGCGTCGGGCAGCTGGTCGCCGGTGAAGCATCCGCCCGTTTGAACATTCCTTTCGGCATTGTCGATCTTTCGCTCGCCCCAACACCGGCAGTGGGTGACTCCGTGGCAGAAATTCTTGAGGAAATCGGTTTGGATTCCGTGGGCGCCCCCGGCACAACCGCCGCGCTCGCTCTGCTGAATGATCAGGTCAAAAAGGGCGGCGTGATGGCATCGTCCTACGTTGGTGGTCTCAGCGGCGCGTTCATTCCGGTCAGTGAGGACCAAGGTATGATTGATGCAGTCAACCGCGGTGCGCTTACGATAGAGAAGTTGGAGGCAATGACCTGCGTCTGCTCAGTCGGTCTGGATATGATCGCCATCCCGGGCACCACGTCGGCATCCACAATTTCCGGCATTATCGCCGATGAAATGGCTATCGGCATGGTCAACCAGAAGACAACTGCCGTTCGTCTGATCCCCGTTGCGGGAAAAACTGTCGGCGACACTGTAGAATTCGGCGGTCTGCTCGGATATGCTCCGATTATGCCTGTGAATCCATTCTCATGCGAAGCTTTTATCAACCGCCGCGGCCGTATTCCTGCGC
>CAVESB010000053.1:9107-13114 GCA_963618265.1 bacterium | reverse complement strand
AATCACAAATCCAAATTGCCGCTTTTACTTGACTATGGAAATTTGAAACGCAGACAGCGTGAAACGAAAACCGCCGAACCTGCTCATTATGGACTATAATTATCAGCATGAGTAGTTTCGGAAAGATAATGCTTTTGCTCCTGCTGAACATAATCGTCTCGGCGAGCGTCACTTACGGCGTTCTCTATTATTGGGAGAATGTCCGTCAGAAGGATACGCCGATTGAGTTGATTACGGTTGACCGGGTTGCGATTGAAACCGCGGCGGCTGAGCCGACAGTGCCGCTCACCGTAGAAACGGTCATTGCAGAGGCAGAAACCTCCACACCGGCACCGACGGAAATCCCTGCGGAGGCACAGGAACCGACACCGGTCATCCGCGGCGCGACGATTGAGATCGCAGTTATCCGTACACCGGGCGTGCTGTCCTCGGAAGCACTGCGCATTGTCTCAAACAGCGACGAGGTCGTAAACCTGGAAAATTGGACGCTTGAGGACGCTGACGGTAATGTCTTGACTTTCCCGAATATTCAGCTTTTGCGTAAGGATGTTTTCGTGGAGGTTTACTCCCGTGCCGGACATACGACACCTTATGAAATCTATTGGAACCGAGATGCAGCTGTCTGGCAGTCCGGCGAGACGGCTGTCATAAAAGACAGTTTCGGACAAATTCAGGCAACTTACCGTGTACCGTAAAAGGAAAGAGGGATTATGGCGAATCAGGCATTATATCGAAAATATCGGCCTCAGGTCTGGGATGATGTCGTCTGCCAGGAACAGGTAACACGTGTGCTGAAAAACGCGATCCGCACGGATCGTGTGGCGCATGCGTATCTTTTTTCCGGTCCCCGCGGCACCGGCAAGACCACTGTCGCGCGTATCCTTGCGCGTGCCGTGAACTGTCTGGATAATGACCTCGGAAACCGACCCTGCGACCAATGCGCGAACTGTCAGGCGGTGAATAACGGACAATTCCTTGACCTCATTGAGATTGATGCCGCCTCGAACACCTCCGTGGATGATATCCGTGAATTGCGGGACAACATCAACTTCGCCCCGGGCATCGGACGAAAAAAGGTTTACATCATCGATGAAGTGCATATGCTCTCGACCGCCGCGTTCAACGCGTTGCTGAAAACGCTTGAGGAACCGCCGGCTCATGCAATGTTCATTCTGGCAACGACTGAAATTCACAAGATCCCTGCGACAGTGCTTTCTCGCTGTCAGCATCATGAATTCCGCCGCATTCCTGTTACCGAGATTGTGAAGCGCCTTTCAAAAATATGCGCCGAGGAAGGGGTTACCGCCGAAGATGACGCGCTGACATTAATCGCCCGCCAGTCTACGGGTGCGATGCGCGATGCCATCTCCATGCTCGATCAAATGACCGCCGCCGGGGATAATATCACCTTAGCGGAAGCGCAGGAAATTCTCGGCATCGCGACAAACCGTTCCGTTATCGACCTGACCTCAGCCATGATTGCCCGCTCGCATGCGGATGGAATGGCGGCAATTCACGCCGCATTGGATTCCGGTACCGATCCGCGGCAATTTGCCCGTCAGACGGTTGAATACCTCCGGCAGCTTCTGGTGCTGAAAATGGGAACCAACGATATCCTGGATGTGACTGCGGATGTGCGCGAGACAATGGCAAAGCAGAGTTCCGAGATTGACATAAACCGTCTGGTGAATGTGATCCGTATCTTCAATCAGGCGGCAACGGACAGCCGCATTGACTGGCATCCGGGACTGAACCTGGAGTTGGCGTTCGCCGAAAGCTGTGAGGAAAAAAAGGCCTCGGAACAGGTTGTCAAGGTCATTGAGAAGGAAGTAGTCCGCACCGTTGCGGCGCCGGTTGCCCGCGGCAGTGCTGCCTCCGCCGAATCCGACGAAGAAAAGCAGCTTCAGGAAAACATTGAATATGTGCAGAACCGCATCTTTATCCGCAAAGGCGCGTCGCCGGATCCGTCCGTGACAATGCGCGACGTGACGGAGCATTGGGGCGAGGCGCGAAAACTGATTGAGGATAACGACAAGGTGTTGGCAGCCACGCTTGCGCGTGCGGATCTGCTTGAGGTCAAAAACGGTGTGCTTTATCTCGGTTTCCCGCGTGAGACAATCAAGAAAAAAGTTGAAGAAAACCACCGCTTCCTGGTCTGGACCAGTGCGGCGATTTCAAGAGTTGTCGGGAAGTCTGTCGGCGTCAGCTGTACCATTCAGGAAAAAGGTCAGCGTCGTGGCGGCGGAACGAACGCGCAGCAAAGCGAGGCACTGACCGCTGCTCTGAACATGGGCGGTAAGGTCGTCATCGATAAATAAAACAGAAAAACAACGAAGAAAGAGGATTAAAAAAAATGGCAAAAGGTTACGGAAAAATGGGCGGCGGAAACATGGGCGGCATGCGCAATCAGCTTCAGGCTCTTCAGAAGCAGATGATGGAGAAACAGGAAGAGATCGCGGCGTCCGTAGTGACTGCTTCTGTGGGCGGCGGCGCGTTAAAGATCACAATGAGCGGCGACCAGGTCTGCAAGGGTGTTGAGATTGATCCCGAAATGCTGAAGGACATGGACGCGGAAATGCTGCAGGATATGCTGCTGACGGGGATTAACTCCGCACTGGAGCAGAGCAAAAAGCTGCAGGAAGACGGTATGGGCTCTCTGCCCGGTATGGGTTTGCTTTCCGGTATGGGTCTGGGGTTCTGATCCTATGGCGAGAATTCCGGAACCGGTACAAAACCTGGTTGATGCGTTTTCGCGCCTTCCCGGTATCGGTCCGCGTACCGCATCCCGTCTGACATTTTACCTGTTGAAGAATAATGAATCCGCGGCACTGCAGCTGGCTGAGGCGTTGGAGAATCTTCACACGCAAACGCATCTCTGTTCACGGTGCTTTAACATTACCACTTCTGACCGGGAACTCTGTGAGATCTGCGCCGATGAGAAACGGGATCAAGACGAGATCTGCGTTGTTGAATCCCCGATGGATGTCATTGTACTTGAGCAGACGGACGGTTATCATGGGCAGTATCATGTTTTGCATGGGCTGTTATCACCGATTGAAGGCGTGAATCCGGAAGATATCCGCCTGACACCGCTGATTGATAAAGTCGCCGCGGGCGGTATCTCAGAAGTCATCATCGCCACGAATCCGTCGCTTGAAGGAGACGCCACGGCGCTCTACATTCAACAAAAACTTGCGGAATATCCCGTCCGCGTGACAAGACTGGCGCGCGGACTGCCGATCGGCGGCGAATTGGAATACGCGGATCAGAACACGTTGCTGCGCGCTCTGTCCGGGCGGCAGAAGATGTCATAATGGAATACTATATCGACGGTCACAACCTGATCCCGAAGGTCGGACTGCGCCTGAATGACGAGCACGACGAAGAGAAGCTGTTGGAACGCGTCTTGGAGTACGCAAGAATCACCCGCCGGAAATGCACCGTCTTCTTCGACAAGTCTCCGGATCTCAACACACGCCGCTCCCGTTACGGTTCATTGAATGTGTACTATGTAACACATCGCACGACAGCCGATGAGGAGATCATCGCCCATGTGAACAACGCGGGATCCCGCGCACGGGAGATCACGGTCGTTTCTTCCGATCAGCACATTCAGCGGCAGATTCGTTATGCCGGTGCGCACTTCGTGACCTCGGAGCAATTCGCGAAAGAGATGCAGAAGGCATATCAACGCGACCTTGAGGTCAACCCTGAACAGCACAACAACGACAAGCTGAGCGAATCCGAAGTGGATGAATGGATGAAAATATTCGGCTTGGAATAAATAGAAATCGATCATACAAAGCCGCCCCGCTGCCGGGCAGCTTTCCTATCCATCAAAAAATCAAGCGGGCGAACTATCACGAAATGCATTATAATGTTCATAACGCTGAAAATGATATTATCATTGGAGTGTATGCTCCGGAGCGGCATCTCATTCGTCGAAGTACCGACACTGCAGGCACAGCTTCAGTATCATCGCCTTCGTTCGCCGGCATGTTATCTGC
>CAVESB010000053.1:0-9097 GCA_963618265.1 bacterium | reverse complement strand
TGCGGCTTGATCAGCTTCGGGGGCGCAGACAGCCGAATAAAAAGCAGAATTAACGAACGCGATTTTTCGCGCGATAAAAGAAAGGAATCAATTCATGGAATTTACATACGGCACACAGGGAACTTGCTCTTCCAAAATCACATTTGAAATCAGTGATGACGACAAACGCCTTCACAATGTGAAATTCGTGGGTGGCTGCCCGGGAAACCTTCAGGGCATCAGCCGCCTCGTTGAAGGAATGAAGGCTGAAGACGCGTTGGAACGTCTTTCGGGCATTGCCTGCGGCGAGAAGCCGACCTCATGCGGTGATCAATTCTCCCGTGCCATTCGCGCCGCGCTTGACCATATGGATAAGAATCAAGCCTGATTGCTCTTTTGCCTGCAAAATGAATTAAACAGCCGAAATATACGTTCGGCTGTTTTTATTCACAAATTCCCACACAAAACGGAAAAAAGCATTATAATAGTATTGTTTCGCGATACGGGACATCGTTCCGCTACGCGGTACAGAAAGTCGGGGCAGGATATGTCAACAGCAAGCAATCAGTATATTGACAGGATATTTTCCTTACTGGATTGTTTCTCTGAGGAGAGACCGGAGCTCGGAGTACGGGAAGCGGCGAGAATGTTGGATATCTCACCAAGCTCCTGCGGGCGCCTCATGAGCGAATTGCGTGACGAAGGTGTGTTGACACAAAATACCGAAAACCGCTCGTATTCTTTGGCAGGGCGGGTCATCCGATGGGCAAGTGTTTACACCAGCTCGTCTGACCTGCGTAAGAAAGCGTATCCCCACATGGAGCATATGGCCAAGGAAACGAATGAAACGGTTTCACTTTACACGGCAGAAGAATATGACCGCGTTTGTGTCGAGCGGATCGAAAGCCAAATGACAGTCCGAATTGTCGAACCTGTCGGCACAAGGATTCCGATCTGCAAAGGCTCCGGAGGCAAAGCAATCCTCGCGTTTCGCACGAAAGAAGAAATTGAACGGGATATCACTTGTGCGCAGTCCGATCCGCGATATCAGGTCAATGAAGACTTCTTCACCCAGCTCAAGTCTGAACTTACTGAAATCAGGCAAAGCGGATACGCGGTAAGCCATGGCGAGTGGCAGAGTGACGCCTCCGGCATTGCGTCCCCGATTTTTAATGAGCGAGGAGTCCCGATCGGCTCCATCTCTGTTTCCGGACCTACACAGCGCTTTTTAGACAATAATAAATTAAAACTTTATGCCGAGCTGCTGAAAAAACATGTCGGGATGATTTCCCGCGAACTCGGCTACGCAATAAATGTGAGATAAGGCAGGGTAAAATGATATTGGAAGACCGTATTGAAGCGAATGTAAGCATTTGGTGTGAACGCATGAATCGCCTGATTAAGGAACATGGTGATTTTGTTATCGCGAATGTAACTGTCGGCCAAATCTGCAGCGGTATTCGCGGTGTCCCGATCCAAATCAGCGACATTTCATTTGTAGAGCCGGAAACCGGTTTACGCTATCGCACTTACACGATCAATGAGGTCTTGAAGCTCCTCCCGCGTTTGAAAGACAGCGAATACCCGATGACGGGCGCGATCTATTATCTTTTGATGGGCAATGAGATCCCCACGTACGATAAAGCGATGCAGATTGAGGCGGAATGGAAGAGCCGCGCTGAGGTGCCGGGTTATGTGTATGATATTATCAATGCTTTCCCCGAATCCGCGTCTCCGATGTCGATGTTCTCCGCGGCGATCCTCTCTATGTCCGGGCAGTCAAAGTTTTACCGGGAATACGCGAAGGGGATGCCGAAAAGCCGTTATTGGCATGTTATGCTTGATGACAGCCTTGACCTGACAGCCCGTGCGCCTCGCATTGCCGCTTATATTTATAACAAGAAATACCGTGACGGCAAACAGGTTGAAGCCGATCCGAGTTTGGATCTGGCAGGGAATTTTGCCCATATGCTCGGAAACGACGATCCTTCTTACGCGGAACTGATGCGTCTTTTCCTGCTGCTCCATATGGATCATGAAAATGCCAATGTCAGCGCGCATACAGCGCACTTGGTCGGCTCCGCTCTCTCCGACATTTACCTGTCCTGTTCCGCCGGTCTAAACGGTCTTGCCGGTCCTCTGCACGGCTTAGCGAACCAGGAATGTTGCAATTGGCTTCTCGCCCTGCGCGATTATTATAAAGGCACTCCGTCCGAAGAACAGATTGCGGAATATTGCAAGCGAACCCTGGAAGAAGGCAGGGTCGTTCCGGGTTACGGTCACGCCGTGCTGCGCTGCGTTGATCCGCGTTTCACCGCTCAGATGAACTTCGCGAACAAATACCTGCCCGATGACGAATTATTCAAGACCGCCATGAATGTTTACCATGTCGTTCCGGATATTCTCAAAGCGACAGGAAAGATCAGCAACCCGTGGCCGAATGTTGATGCCATCAGCGGAACGCTGCAACAGCATTACGGCATCAAGGAAACCGATTTTTACACGGTTCTTTTCGGCACCAGCCGTCTCATGGGCTTCACAACACATGTCGTTTGGGCTCGCGCGCTCGGCAAGCCGATCGAAAGACCGAAAGCTCTCACGACGCGCAAGCTCGAATCCATGATTTCAGAGTCGAGATCGTAAGCCTTATTGTTCTTTGTTTTTACCGGAAAATGCGCCAAAGATAATAAGTCCGGCACCGGCAAGAATGATTGCAAACAAACCAAGAATAATGAATGTTCTTGAAGACGCCTTCGGGAGATGCATCAAAGTGTCTCCATCGGAGGCGTTTGTATTTTCTGTTGCCTCGGGCGTCATGACCGCTTCAACCGTCAAGGTCGGCGTAGAGGACGCGGTCGGAATAAGCGTCGGTGTCGGCGTATCTGTTGGCGGCAGCGTCGGAGTTGCCGTAACAGGGATCAGGATTTTCCAACCAAGCCCGATGGAGCTGTCTTCAGTCAAGCCATTCTGAAGCAGGATGCTGTTCAACGAGACATGCCACAAATCCGCGATTGACCACAATGTGTCGCCTTCTTTGACTTCATAATAAAACCGGCCGCTCGCGTCTGCAGTAGGAAAAACAGTCAGCTCCACCTGCGGCGTAGGTGTTGCCGCACCTGCGGCAGGGATCAGCAGTTTCTCGCCAAGGCTCAGAGCAGTTGATCCATTCAGGTTGTTCCATGCCTGAATCTCTGCGATCGTAACGCCGTAAGCTTCGGAAATCGTCCACAGGGTTTGTCCGTCTTTGACTTCATGAAAAATGTAACCACTCTCGTCAGGAGTTGATGTGACGACAGACATCACAATTTGCGAAACGGACGCGGCTGCGGATGAAGCGGATGAGGTATTCGAAGCGCTGCCGGTTCCGGAGGCATAGGAACATCCTTTACTGCCCGCAGGATAAGCCGCCTGAATGATAAAGTACACACTGCCGTCGGAACCGGTCGCAACGCCCGCACCGATCGCGCAGTAACTCGAGTTCGTAGAGGCGATCTGATGCGTTGAGTCGGACCAGGTGGCGGCAATTTGCGATATTGTCGTTTCGGAATTACCCATCATGAAGTTCTCGGTCGCAAAACAGGCGTTGTAGTTATTGTATCCGTAAGCGGATATGCGTCCGGAGGCATTCCCGATATGCCAAGTCATATGGCTCGCCGCCATCGTCTCAGCGGTAGCTTGAGCGCATGCCATAATATACGAGTCCACAGTCAGAGCACCCAAGCCATTCGCCGCCCGTTGCCCGTTGATTAAATTAATGAGGTCATACGCAGTAACAGCGGTTTGCGCGTTGCTGTGGTTTGCCGAAGACAGAAAGGCGAAAAGGAACAATAAAACAATGGCAAGGCCAAGAGGACTTGCCATTAATCGTTTTTCCTGTACTGTTTTATTGCCGGTCAAGACGTACATCAATATAGGCTGACATTCTGCAAAATAATCAGGTCTTCGTCGTCGGCTCCGCCGTTGGCCTGAACCTCGATAATGTAGGTGAAATCCTGCTCAAACAATTCTACATCACTGAGACGTGATTTCCATTCACCGATGAAACCGTCATTCCACTCCCGCGTTTCCTGAATCAGCCTTTCTTCGTAGCCAGTTTCTTTCACATACATCCGCACCTGTACATCACAGGTCGGCGTATCCGGCCGACAGGAAAAATTGGCGTAAAACCAGGAACCTCTCGGCATACGCAGCGGACCAAATTCAATTCGCACATATCCGTTTTCAATATGCGGAGGACCGACCACAACCGCAGGCGACCCGGAGTATTTGCTCTCAAGTGTCGGAGAGTCATCATAATATACCACACCGCGGCTGCCGTCCGAGGAGGAACTTCCGCAGGTAAAATAGCCGTAATTATCCGAGCAGCGGATAGCCCCGAAGTTTTGCGCAAGATAGAAAGTTTTCTCAACACGGAATTTTGAGGACAGGTACACATTCTTTGCCGCGCCCGAGCCAAAATGCTCCCCCTTATCATTTTCTAATGCCCAGTAGGTCGCATAATCCGTATTGACGACTTCCGGCGCGATCAAAGTAGCTGAAACAACAATCGACTCACCCGGTTTTACATAATATCCATCATTGAGTATGGAAAACGTTTTCGCGCTGCCGACAAGGTTGCCGCTGTCGTAAGCAATCTTATATTTACTGTTCCAGGTGCAGGTACCGGAGTTTTGAATATACCAGGATTTCGTGAAAATCGTCCCCGGGGTAACAATCTGCCCATCCGGAACTGTCAGATCCGAAACAAAAGTGAAAGCATCAAGACAGGAACCGTTGCTGCTTGCGGTTGAAGCGGCAGACCCGACAGGCGTTGCGGTCGCACTCGTTCGGGAAATCATTTCCGTTGAGGATGAATCATTTGACGCATCAAGCGAACTGTCTGATTTTCCTTCGGAAATCTGATCCGCGATATACTGCTGGATCTTCTGATTCTGTGCCATCTGTGAGCTTTCAAGTTCTTCTTCTGAAATCAGCTGACCGTATTTTTCTTCATAAGGAGCCATCGCCGTACTTACGGAAGCCTCAACAGTCGCGTTCAAACTTGCTGTGTCGGGTGTGTTCACAACAATACAGCCTGACAGCACCAAAATTAAAGCGATCAGAATGATTACTGATATTTTTGTCATTTAACCTCGACTTTCACCCAGACGGCTTTATCGCCGTTGTCACCTGTTCCGAACCGCTCGCCATTCGGAGCTTCGATCATCCAGTTGCCCCGATACGAGCCTGATTTTTCCGGAGCGGTCATATAGACGGAAATTTGAATCTTTCCCAACGAATCAACCGCTGTGTCTTTCGGGAAGGAGATCACGGTATTAGCCCCAAACTGATCACCATCCACGAATACAAATTTGTACTCTTCGGTCCATACGCATGTCCCGACGTTCATGAGTTCCCAAGTCTTTGTAAAAGGTTTTCCCGCCGTGACTGCCGTACCGTCGGGAATCGTTACATCCCTTACAAATTTTACTCGATTTGTACAGGTCATGGGTGCCATGGTCGGCGTTTCCTCACCGTAATCACGCTGCCCTTCCCATATGGATGTGACCGTCGGTGTCTCTGAAGGTCGGGGCGTGTAAAGCGGCATCGGTGTAGAAGTCGGCGGGATTCGAGTATTCATTTCCTGCCGAACTTCATACATGATCTGCGTGGAAGCAGCCATTACCGCGTCATCCACCATCCAATGGACGGTCTTTTCAATATCGGCAGTCGGTGCGATAATAATTCCCTGTTCCGCTATTTTCGTACAGGAACATAAGAATAAGATAAGGAACAACGGCAATAATGCTTTTTTCACTTTTCCCGTTCGATTTCTATTCCTACCGCGCCCGCAAACCGCACGATTGAAGTCTTCTCTACACGCAATTGCACCTTCAGAACAAGCTCATGCTCCAGACAGATATCTGCGAGATCCCGGGCGAGTGCCTCAACAGTCTTTCGTTGATTTTCTTCGACAGCTTTCAACAACTTCTTCGCCATTGCAGCGTAATTCACGCAGTCAGCGATATTGTCCGATTCGGCAGCTCTGCGGGAATCGTAAAACAACGCAACATTGATAAGAATATCCTGCGGGCGTTCCCGTTCCTGTTCGCCGATTCCGATGCATCCGCGCGCAAGCAGGTCACGAATGATAATTTTATCCATCTTATTCCGCGGTGTCTTGACCCTCATAAGTGATTTGCGGATTTACCATACGGCAGTAATCCAATTCGTACGTTTCGTAGCTCTCGGTTACGATTTCGTTATTCTGAAGGGAAGCGACCGGTTCATAATCATTGCGGCATTTGACCGTGAAGCTGTAACCGCTGTCAATCGCCATAACCTTCAAATCGGAGGTTTTCAGAACGATATCCATCCCCGGTTTGATGTAGTTCAATGAAGGGCTGATCGAGTTGACATGCACGGAAACAAGCCCTTTCCCATCCTGCCACAGGCGCGAGTTGGCGTAGCCGTAAATACCGTTGTAGTTTCTGGCAACGCCTTCGGCACTGAGATTTTTGTTGCTTTCAGGAGTTCCGAGCATGGTCACATTCAGAACGTAAACATTGGAATCATTCTTTTGTCCGACGGTCTTCTGGGTGTAACCACTGTCACTGGTTCTCGTTGAGCAAGCCGTCATCACCAGACAGGCAGCAATCAAAAAAACAATCATAAAATAACGTTTCATGGTGTATTCCACTCCTTCAGGGAAAACTCAACCGCCGTCTTGATTGGCTTCTGCAGCGGCTTTTTTTACAAAACTGCGGGCTTCATCCACGGAGCTTACAAACCCCATGACCTGAGCCTCGAGCATTTCCTTTTTGATTTTACCGATGATCGGACCGGCAGCCAATCCTGTTGCGGTCTGAATGTCATTCCCGCTTAAGAAGGCAACCGGAGCAATCACTTCATTATAACGGGAAAAGTAATCCGAAAGCAGTTTTTCCGCCAGGTTTACCGCCTGCGTCCAGCGTTCAAATTTCTCACGCGTATCGGATTCCGCGTAAAGATGAGCCAGATAGAGCAATACGCCGCCGATTCCGCCTTCCTTGAAAGCGAGAAAATATCGATAGGTATCGATATCACTCCAAGACGCGACATTGTCTTCGGCAAGCAAAAAATCCGAGGCGGCCGACGAATACATTATGAATGAAGATTCCGAAGTGCTGAGGGTCAAATTCCTGTTCCATGAAAGCATCTGCCGTGCGTTATTATCCGAGAGCACACGTTCGACCATCCCAAGGCATAAAAGCATATGCCGCGTGTGATAAAGGGCAAGTGTCTTCTCAAAGAAATTATAAAGACAATGGCGATAGTTCCCGATTTTTTCGGTCAGACAGGCGGAGAAAAAATCATCCCCGTTCCGAACAGATTCGCTCGCGCACAGCAACGCGAAGAGCATGTCAATTGAGGCAATGCTATTAATGCGTTCTTCCCAGTTCTCTTTGAGGCAGTCGGGGAACAAAAAGTCCAGGAAATCGAACTTGCGCAGTAACCTGACCGCGAGGCGGTTCTTTCCCATTTTGATAATCTTGAAAAGTTCATCGCGATGACGCTCATAGGAAGTTTGATGCATGAACCTCGAAACAGAGAACATCTCACCGAGGAGCACTGAATCCATTGTCATGTCAAATTCGAGACACATGCGAATCGCCCGCAATGCACGAAGCGGATCGTTATGCAGACTCTCCGGCGAGCACATGCGCAGCGTCTTCGTATGCAGGTCGAAAAGACCGTTCAACGGATCAATCAAGCGCGGCGTTGAACCAAGCTCAATCGCCATGGCATTAATCGTGAAATCGCGTTCCCGCAGGTCATCCTGAATGCTGTTCCCGCTGAGCAGTGCGATATCGACATCGCAGGTGTCGCTGTCTGCGCCGTAAATGATGACGCGAACCATTTCCCGTTCATCATCCAACACATAATACGCGCCATTCAGTTCATTCGCAATACTTTTCCCGATTGGCCGCACCAATCCCTCAACGCAGAAGTCGTAATCCCGCACCGGTCTGCCAAGCAAAATATCCCGAACAGCACCGCCGACAAGGTAAACTTTCAAAGTCGGCGGCACGACTTTTCGGATTGCATTATATAATTCCGGGTTTTCCGCTCGAAAATCCGGCAGCAGGGTTACATTTGCTTTTTCCATTCTTCCAACTTTTGTACATCGACAACGCCGATGAAAGGCAGATTTCTGTAGTATTCATCCAGGTCAAGACCGTACCCAAAGACGAATTTATCCTCAATTTCAAATCCGCTGTACTTCAGCGGCACATCAACCTGACGGCGGGATGATTTGTTCAGCAGTGTGCAGACAGAAACGCTTTTTGCGCCTTTGGCTTCGATCAGCGGAATCGCCGCGTGAAGCGTATTGCCGCTGTCGATAATGTCTTCAACAATCAACACATCTTTTCCCGCGACACTGTTTTTTAAATCATAATCGATTTTTACCGTACCGGAAGTTTCACGGACACCGGCGCCATAGGAGCTGAGCGCCATGAACTCAATTTCATGCGGCACGGTAATATAACGCATCAAGTCAACAAGGAAGACAACCCCGCCGCGCAGGAAGCAGATCAGGATGAAGTCTTTTCCTTCGTAATCCTTGGAAATCTCAGCACCAAGTTCTTTGACTCGTTTTTGAATGGTTTCTTCGTCCAAAAGGACTTCCTTCAAAACATCCCGGTATGGATACATAATCGTTGCCTTTCTAATGTTTTCCGGGAACTTCGTGATGTTTTCGGCAGCGAGCCTCGTACATTTCGGACGTTCCGACAATAACAAGCGGGTCATCATAATTTGCCGGCTTCCCGTTCACCAGACGCTGAGTACGGCAGGCCGGTTCGCCGCACACCATGCAGATCGCGTTGAGCTTGTCAACACGTTCAGCTTTTGCCATAAGAATCGGCATCGAGCCGAAAGGCTCACCGCGGAAGTCGGTGTCCAAACCGGCGAAAATCATTCTGATTCCGCGGTTGATAAGGACTTCCGAGACTTTCACGATGTCTGCGGAAAAGAACTGCGCCTCATCAATTCCGATCACATCGGTGTCGTCTTTCAAATACTTGTAAACATCGTTAATATCATCAATCGGAACGGCATCGATCTCCATGCCCGCGTGGGAGTGTATCTTCTCAAC
>CAVESB010000052.1:0-13202 GCA_963618265.1 bacterium | reverse complement strand
CCCCTTCCTGTTCTTCCTGCCCGTTACTATCGTTACGACATTAATTTGACATTGGTCACTTATGCCTGTAATATTGTGACAGGATTCACCATTGCGCTTGATTTAAGGTAAAATACAATTACGGACGGTTATGAAGGTACGCGAAAACTCGATAAGAAAGTCAGGACTTATTGTGAAAGTTATGCCTCATTGATGTTGCCCGTCGTCGAATCGGAAAAAAGGAGAAAGAGTAACCGTAATGTTAGACGCATCCTATTATGAGAAAGCAGATGAGATCATCGCAGCTCACGGGAAGGAACCGAAGTCCCTTATTCCTATTATGCAGGATATCCAGGCTGTCTATCGCTATCTGCCGGGCGAACTGCTGACCTATGTCGCCAAGGAAATCGGCATCACCGAGTCCAAGGCTTACAGCGTCGCCACCTTCTATGAGAACTTCTCGTTCGAGCCAAAAGGCAAGTACGTCATCAAGATCTGCGACGGTACAGCCTGCCATGTCCGCGGGGCATCGCCTGTAATGGAAGCGTTCCGCAAAGCCCTCGGTCTGACCGGAAAGAAACAGACCACCGACGATATGCTTTTCTCTCTCGAAATCGTCTCCTGTTTGGGCGCCTGCGGTCTGGCTCCGACAGCCATGGTGAATGAAGACGTTTATCCGAAGATGACCCCCGAAAAGGCTGTTGCTTTGGTCAAAGAACTGCGTGAGAGGGAAGCATGAAAATCAATACCCGTGAAGAATTACTGACCGAGATCAGCAACGCGAAAGCCGCTGTCGCTGCCGCCGATTGCCGTATCCTCGTCTGCTCCGGTTCCGGTTGTATCGCCTCCGGTTCCGCGAAAGTCTACGCCGAATTTGAGAAAATCGCTCAGAATGTTCCCGGTCTGACGGTTGAGTTCAGCAGCCACGAACCCGGGGCGCATCCCGCCCCGAAGGTTGAGGGCTGCAAGCATCTCGCCGTCAAGAAGACCGGCTGCCGCGGTATCTGCGAACTCGGTCCCTTGGTTCGTGTTCAGATGGGCGACCGTACCATTCAGTACATCCACGTGCATGATACCGATGTTGAGGAGATTTTCAACGAAACCGTCCTGAAGGGCAAGGTTGTTGACCGGCTTCTCTACAAACAGGACGGGAAGACCTACGAAGAACCGGAAACCATCCCGTTCCTCGCCAAGCAGACCCGCGTTGTCCTCAGCAACTGCGGACGTTTCGATGCCGAATCCTTTGACGAGTTCCTTGCCTCCGGTGGCTTTACCGCGCTGCAGAAGGCTCTCTATGAAATGACGCCGGAGGAAATCATTGACAGCGTCGATAAGTCCGGCCTGCGCGGTCGAGGCGGCGGCGGTTACCTGACCGGCAAGAAATGGGCTCAGGTTGCGCACCAGCCTGAGAAGGTTCGCTACATCGTCTGCAACGGCGATGAGGGCGATCCGGGCGCGTTCATGGATCGCTCCGTCATGGAAGGCGACCCCTATAAGCTCATTGAGGGGATGATGATCGCCGCTTACGCTGTGGGTGCCGAAAACGGTTATATCTACGTCCGCGCCGAATACCCGCAGGCTGTTACCCGTCTGCGCCTGGCGATGAAGAACCTTGAAGATATCGGTCTGCTCGGCGACAACATCCTCGGCACCGACTTCAACTTCCGCCTGCACCTCAACCGCGGCGCCGGCGCCTTTGTCTGCGGTGAAGGCTCCGCCCTGACAGCCTCCATTGAAGGCAACCGCGGTATGCCCCGTGTCAAGCCTCCGCGCACGGTTGAGAAAGGTCTGTGGGAAAAGCCGACTGTCCTCAATAACGTCGAGACCTATGCCAACATCCCCGAAATCATTATCAATGGTTGGGAATGGTTCAAGAACATCGGTACCGAAACCTCCTCGGGCACCAAAGTTTTCTCCCTCACCGGCTCCATTCAGCACACCGGTCTGATTGAAGTCCCGATGGGCACCACACTGCGTGAGATCATCTTTGATATCGGCGGCGGTCTGAAAAACAACGCCCCCTTCAAGGCTGTCCAGACGGGCGGTCCTTCCGGCGGCTGCCGCCTGACCAACGAATACCTTGATGTCCCGCTTGATTTTGAAACCGTCAAGAAGTACGGCACCATCATCGGCTCCGGCGGGTTGGTCGTCATGGACGAGAACACCTGCATGGTTGAAGTCGCCCGTTTCTTCATGAGCTTCACCCAGCGCGAATCCTGCGGTAAATGCACCCCGTGCCGCGAAGGTACCAAACGTATGCTTGAGATCCTCGAGAAGATCGTCGCCGGCAACGGCACGCTCGAAGACCTCGACATGCTTGAGAATCTCGCGCATATGGTTCAGACGATGTCCCTCTGCGGTCTCGGCAAATCCGCTCCGCTCCCGGTTCTGTCCACGCTGCACACATTCCGCAATGAGTATATTGAGCATATCGTTGAGCACAAATGCCGCGCCCATGTCTGCAAGTCCATGCGCAAGTACGTAATCAACCCGGATCTCTGCAAAGGCTGCACCAAATGCGCCCGGAACTGCCCAGTTCAGGCCATCAGCGGCGAAGTCAAGAAACCGCATGTCATTGACACGAATAAGTGCATCAAGTGCGGCGCCTGCGCCGAGAACTGCGCGTTCCACGCGATCGATGTTGAATACTAATGGAGGTGCGCTATGGGATTCATGACTGTAGATGGAATTAAAGTAGAATTTACCAACGAAAAGAACGTTCTTGCTGTGATCCGCAAGGCGGGCATTGATGTCCCGACCCTGTGCTACAAAAAAGACTTACCCACATTCGGCGGATGCCGTCTGTGCGTTGTTGAAGATGAGCGCGGCAAAGTGTTCGCCTCCTGCTCCGAAGAGCCCCGCGACGGCATGGTGATCTTCACCAACACCGAACGCCTGCGCGTGTACCGCCGCATGGTTCTTGAACTGCTGCTCACCGTCCATAACCGTGACTGCACGTTCTGCGAAGCCAGCGGTAACTGCCGCCTGCAGGCTCTTGCCGCCCGCTACGGTGTCCGCACCGTGCCTTTCAAGAATTACAAAGAGCCGATTCATTGCGATTTCAGCACCGCCGCCATTATCCGCGACCCGAGCAAGTGTATTCTTTGCGGCAACTGCGTCCGCGTCTGCTCCGATCATCAGGGCATCGGCGTCCTTGACTTTATCCACCGCGGTTCCGAAGCCACGGTAGGTATTGCCTTTGAGAAGTCCCTCGCTGAGACCAACTGCGTCAACTGCGGTCAGTGCCGCGTGTACTGCCCGGTCGGTGCAATCTCCATTCACGAGAACAAGGACGAAGTCTTCACGCTGCTCTCCGACCCGAAAATCCGTGTTGTCGCCCAGATCGCTCCCGCGGTTCGCGTCGCTGTCGGTGACTGCTTCGGTGAGAAAAACGGCGTCAGCGTTATGGGCAAGCTTGTGAACGCCCTGCATCGCATGGGTTTCGAGGAAGTCTATGACACCGCTTTCGCGGCCGACCTGACCATTATGGAAGAGTCCGCTGAGTTTATCAACCGCGTCAAAAACGGCGGTAAACTTCCGCTGCTGACCTCCTGCTGCCCGGCCTGGGTCAAGTTCGTCGGCGATCAGTACCCGGATTTCATTGACAACGTCTCCACCTGCCGCTCTCCTGAAGGCATGATGTCCGCCGTTGTCAAAGAATACTACCGTGACCCCGCCAACAACACCGACGGTCGCAAGACGGTCATGGTTTCCATCATGCCCTGTACGGCGAAGAAGATGGAAATCAACCGCCCCAACAGCTACACCGAGGGCGAGAAAGATACGGACTATGTTCTGACCACCACTGAGATCGTTGAGATGATCAAAGCCTCCGGTCTGTTCTGGAAGGACCTTGTCGAGGACGCTCCGGACATTCCGTTCGGTCTCGCTTCCGGCGGCGGCGTTATCTTCGGCGCTTCCGGCGGCGTTACAGAAGCCGTCCTCCGCCGTCTGGTTGATGGCAATGACGCGGCTGTTCTGGACAGCATCGCCAACAGCGGCGTCCGCGAAGACAGCTTTGTCCGTGAGTTCTCTGTTCCCTACAACGGCATGACGGTCAATATCTGCGTCGCCAGCGGTTTGGGTGAGGCGCATAAGATCCTGGAGCAGGTTCGCAGCGGTGAGAAGAACTATCACCTCATCGAGATCATGGCCTGCCAGGGCGGCTGCGTCAACGGCGGCGGTCAGCCGAAGCTGAACGAATTCCAGAGCTACAAGTCCCGCACGAAGGGTATTTACACTGCCGACAAGGGCTGCGTAGTCAAGAAGAGCAACGAGAACCCGGCTGTCTATCAGCTCTACGATGGCTTCCTGAAGGGCAAGGAACACAAGCTTCTGCATAACCACGAGTTCTGCGCAAAGTAAACCGCATCACAATCAATATCCCCGATATCATGACTCCGGTATCGGGGATATTGTTATGTGGAGAGCGCGACTGTCAAAACGATCCGCCTCGGGTTGCTCTTCACGAAACAACAAAAAAGACCGACTCAAGAGCCGGCCTTGTTTTGTCGCAGACGCCGATTATTTTTCGGTCTTAGCCAGAGTACGAATGCACTTAGCGCACAGAACCTTTTTCACGAGCTTGCCGTCTTCGAGAACGGTGACACGCTGAAGGTTCGGCTTGAAAGCCCGGTTCGTCGTGCGCTGTGAAAAGCTTTTCGCGTGACCGAAGGTCGTCGCTTTACCGCATGCTTCACATTTTGCCATATTGTTCAGTTCCTTTCGTATCTTTGGTCAGCCTTGTTGGAGCTGCAGATTGTTTCTCTTTTGGTTTTATACCCAACAGTAAAATATTTTACCACAATATTGAGAAAACTCCGCAGATTGATGCCAATTTCGCGGAAATTCATGATAACGAATCCGACAACATTCTCAATCTTTTCTATTATAAACCGAAATTTGAATTATACTTATGAAAAAGATAAAAAATCGCGGAGCAATTCCGCGTAATCGGAGAAGAAAAACTATGTCACAAACACGAAACCTGAAAGGCATTGTTACTCTTGCCGCCGTTGGATGCGGAGCTTTGCTTGGTGCCGGCACCGTAGTTTATAACTATACCATCAACCGAAGCAGGAAATACCTGTTCGGTCCCTACAAAAAGACGAAGCTTGCCATCGGCTCCGGTGAATTTCTGCGCGCCGATCTTTCCGAGGAAACCGTCGCTTGGGCGGAAAAAACCGCCATCACCCAGCGGAAAACAACCGCCGTGGACGGCATCATGCTGAACGCCTACGCCTTCGAACAGAAGAAAGATACCCACCGCTGGCTGATCGCCGTTCACGGTTACGGACAGGCTCCCGCCGCCATGTTCAATGTCGCGAAGCCCTTCTATGAAGCCGGGTTCAACGTCCTCATCCCCGAATGTCGTGGCACCGGTCACTCCGGCGGCGATTTTTACGGTCTTGGCTGGATAGACCGCCTGGATGTCATCCGCTGGTGTCAAGCCATTGTTTCAGAAGACCCGAGCGCGGAATTTATTCTCTACGGCGTGTCAACCGGTGCCGACGCTGTGCTGATGGCAAGCGGTGAGGAACGCCTGCCTTCTTCCGTCCGCTGTATTATCGCCGACAGCGCGTATTCCAAGCTGACCGATCTCAGCAACCACCTGATGAAACGTCAGAACCTGCCTTCCGGTACGCTGACATTCTGGACCAGCATCATCTCAACTTTCCGCGCCGGTTACTCCTTTGCGGAGGCCTCCGCCGTTAACCAGGTGTCGAAAAGCAAGACCCCGACCCTCTTTATTCACGGCGGCGTTGATGAATACTGCCCGGTGGAGATGGCGTACGAGCTCTATGAAGCCGCAGCCTGCCCGAAGGATCTTTTCATCGTCTCCGATGCCGGGCACGGTTACGCCATGTATACCGACTATAAGGGATACTGGAGCCGTGTATGGCACTTCATTGACCGCTATGCCCCTGCCAAAAAGGACGAAAAAACCTACTTTGAGCGGCTCAAGGGACAAATCTTCAGGAAATAAACAGAGTTTTTTCGGTTAGAAATTAAGAGTTAGGCATTATTTCTGAATATCAGAGGCCTGACTCTTTTTTATTGAATGCTCGGATATGAACTGACATTCACAGCTGACAGTTGTACGACACACGGGAGACTTTGTCTGTCATGTTTTTGTCCAATCCGCGCAACCTCAAGTAAAATAAAAGTGTAATTCCTGACAAATATCAGGTATGTCATATTACACCCTATGAGGTTTGTGAGGTAGGAAATGCTTGTTGGCGCAAGAATGCTTTATCCGTCCCTGACGATCGGTCCGCGGGAAACGCTTGACACCGCCGCGGAACTGATGAAAAACAATCACACAAATTGGATTCCTGTTGTGGATCGTCAGTCCAGTATGCTCGGTATCGTATTCGAGGAAGATATCAAAAAAGCGGGAGAAAGCAGCGAAGAAGAAAAATACGTCGAAGATTACATGACGACAAAGATCCTTTCCGTGACCGAGGATACGGCAATTGAGGAAGCCGCACGGATTATCACCGATTACGATCTGCCGGTGCTTCCCGTGCTTCGGGACGGATTCCTGGTCGGCATCGTCACCAAAGAGTCGCTTGTCCGCGTGCTGATGGAGATGACCGGTGCCCGCGCGCAGGGGGTCCGCCTGATGATCAAGCTCCCCGACAGCCGGGGCACGCTGCTGGATGTTCTGAAAATCATTTTTGATTTGGGCGGATCGATTCGAGCCATTTCAAGCTACTGCGCGAATAACGAATTATCTTCTGTGATCATCACCCTGCGGATACAGGGGGTTGATAAATTTGTCCTCAAACAGGCAATACGCGACTCCGTTGCGGAACTCATAGACATCAGATAGATTCAGATTGAAAAGCTGAAAGGTCCGGGGAATTTCCTCAGACCTTTTTTATTGGCAGTGATAATTGACGGCGCGCTTGCAGCGTATGCTATAATTCAGGGCGAAGGAAACGACATATCATGAGCATGATCGCATTGGACTTGGAAACAACCGGCTTGGACAGGGACGCGGATAAAATCATAGAGATCGGCGCGGTGCGCTTTGACGGGGATAAGATTCTGGACACTTACCAAACCTTCGTCAATCCCGAGAAACCGATCCCGACCCTGGTCACGCAGCTGACGCATATCACCAACCCGATGGTCAGTGGAGCGCCGCGTATTCTTGACGTGCTTGATGAAGTCAGTGAATTTGCAGGCAGTGATGTCATTGTCGGTCACAATATCCGCTTTGACCTCGGCTTCCTGCGCCGTTACAAAATCCTCCTGAAAAACAACTGCGCCGACACCTACGAACTCGCGGCGGTTCTCCTGCCGCGCGCCGGTCGCTATAAACTTGCCGCCCTCGCCGAACAGTTCGGCATTGATTCGCAAGGAAAACACCGCGCCTTGGCGGACTGCATGATGACTGTCGGGGTTTATAATCACCTGTTGGAAATCGCGTACAAAATGCCCTTTGAGCTCCTCAACACGCTGATTAATACCGCCGGCAGCTCTCAATGGACCGGCTTGAGCTCCCTGCGTGACGTGTATTCCGAACGTGTCAGGCGCGGGGAACGCTTCATGGCGGGCAGGGCGTTCAAGCTGCCTGTATTTACGCCGAAGTGGGACGGAGAGCAGAATGAACTCAAGCCCGCGGAATACCCAACACCGCTGAATGTTGAGAAACTCTCGGCTGTGATTGACGAAGGCGGCGCGTTCAGCAAAAAATACGAACGCTTCGAGCCCCGTCCTCAGCAGATTGAAATGCTGCAGAATGTGGCGAGTGCCTTTTCCGAAGGACATCATATGCTCATTGAAGCCGGCACCGGTACGGGCAAGTCCTTCGCCTACCTCATTCCCGCCTTTAAATGGGCCATGCAGAACGGCGAGCGCGTCGTCATTTCCACGAACACCATCAATCTGCAGGATCAGCTCATTAACAAAGATATTCCCGAGCTTGAGTCCATTCTCGGCACGGAGCTTCGCGCCACGGTTCAGAAAGGGCGTTCCAACTATCTCTGCCCGCGCCGCTTCGTCAATATCCAGTCCCGCGGCGCAGTTACCCCGGACGAGGCGCGCGTCCTGGGTAAAATCCTCGTTTGGCTCTCGGACAAAGGCACCGGCGACCGAGGCGAGATCAACCTCAACTCCCCCGCCGACGGTGAGGTTTGGAGCCGTATCTCCGCGGAGAATGAAGGCTGCCGTCCTAATGTTTGCCCATTCCGCCGCAAGAATCAATGTCCCTTCTACGCCGTCCGCGCCCAAGCCTCCCATTCGCATGTGCTGATCGTCAATCACGCTCTGCTCCTCGCGGACGCGGTTTACGCCAAGGGCGTGCTACCCGATTACAGATACCTCATTATTGACGAAGGTCATCACCTGGAGTCCGCCGCTACGGGCGCCATGAGCTTCCGTACCTCCCGCTCGGAAATTGAGCGTCCGGTGTCCGATCTCGGCACTCCGAACTCCGGCTGGATCGGGAGACTGCTTACAGACGTACAGCCGTCCCTTTCGGATGACACCTATGACAGGCTTGTGGAAATCGGCGACAAACTTGCCGCAAAAGCCGAACAGTTGATGCCCGAGCTGCGCAATCTTTTTGACTGTCTGAAACACTTCATGGATGACGCGCGCGAAGGAAAACCGATCACCGGCTACGGGCAGCAGCTGCGTTTGATTCCCGCTGTCCGCTCCGCGGATGGGTGGGACGAGATCGAGATTGTCTGGTCGAATTGCGAATCTCTGCTGAAATCCATCTGCAAGAAAGTGAGCAAAATCCTCAAGGCAGTTGATGAAATTGACGATAGCGAGCTTGGTGAAGACACGCTTGAAGATTATTCCATGCTCAAGAGCAGCGCGGAAAAACTGCTGCAGATTCATGACACGCTTGAAAATGTGTTCATGGAGCAGGACAACGAACAGATCTGCTGGCTGGATATCAACGGCAACAGCGGACGTCTTACGATCAACTCCGCCCCTGTCACTGTCGGTCCGCTGATCCGCGATGCGCTCTGGAACGAGAAAGACTGTGTAATCCTTACCTCCGCCACGCTGACTGCCGCGGGACACTTTGATTATATGAAAGAACGCCTTTCCGCCGAAGACGCGGATGAGATGAGTGTCGGATCTCCATTCGACTATGAAAAATCCGTTCTGCTCTGTACGCCGAACGACCTTCCGGATCCGAATGCTCCTTCCGCACAGCATGTACTGGAGCAGACGTTGATTAACCTCTGCCGCGCGGTTGACGGGCGTACACTGGTTCTTTTCACCGCTTATGCCCAGTTGAAACGGACCAATAATGCAATCACACCGGAGCTTGAGAAAGTCGGCATCACGGTCTTTGAGCAGGGTGAGGGTGTTTCACCTTCCGCGCTGCTGAAGACGTTCCGCGAGACTGAGAAAGCCGTCCTCCTCGGGACGCGCAGCTTCTGGGAAGGCGTTGACATTCAGGGAGATGCCCTGTCCGTCGTAGTGATCACCAAGCTTCCGTTCAGCGTGCCGAGCGACCCGATCGTCGCCGCACGTTCCGAGACCTTTGAGGATCCGTTTAGTGAGTACAGCGTGCCGGAAGCCATTCTGAAATTCCGTCAGGGCTTCGGACGCCTGATCCGCTCCCGCAGTGACCGCGGTCTCGTTGTCATCATGGATAACCGCGTGACCACAAAACGTTACGGGCAGCAGTTCCTCAACTCTATCCCGAAATGCACCCGCTGCACCAACTCCGTCCGCGATCTGCCGAGACTCGCGCGAAAGTGGCTGGATCACGGGTAGATCCCCAAGAGATAAACGGAGGCTTCTCCGTTTGTTTTTTTATTGTGATTTAAGTCAGTGCAATTTTGTGATTATCAATATCTGTATTGTCCGACAAATTTTCCTGTAAAATTAGAATTGATACAACAGACGAAGAAACAGTGCGGCTATCCGCAGGCACTTCGAGGAACAACTTTTGATCTTACAATGAAGTACACAGGGAGGAACATGATGTCGAATTACTATGTCCACAAACGCGAAAAGCTGAGTGATGTCACAAAAGACCTGGCGGCGGTTGCCATGGGAACCAAGCCTGCCGATCTGCTGATCAAGAACGGCAAACTTGTCAATGTCAACGTCGGATACATTCAGGAGAATGTTGACGTCGCTGTTGTTCGTGGATTCATTGCTTACGTCGGGAAGAACGCGGACATTATGACCGACGAGCACACGCGGATTGTTGACGCGACCGGGCGCTATATTGTGCCGGGCTTCATTGATGGGCATATGCATATTGAGTCCGCCATGGTCGATCCCGTGAATTTTGCGAGCTGTGTACTGCCGGCGGGCGTGACGACCATCTGCCCGGACAATCACGAAATCACCAACGTCTTCGGGCTTGATGCCGTCAAACTGTTCCATGACAGCGTAGAGGGCGTTCCGATCAAGTTCCTGCTCGCGATGCCGGTCTGTGTTCCCTCTATCCCCGGTCTGGAAGATGCGGGCGCCGTGATCACGCCGGAGGATGTCTCCAAGGCATACGAGATGGGCTGGGCGCAGCTGCAGGGCGAACAGATGAACTTCATCGGCATGATTTACGGTGACGATTTCTGCCACGCCATCAACAAAGCCACATTGGATGCCGGTGTTGTCGCGACGGGACACTATCCGAGCCTTGAGTTGGAGAAGGGACTGAACGCGTTCATTGCCACCGGTCAGAATGCCTGCCATGAGCTGACAACCAAAGAAGGTGTCATCCGCCGTGCTGAACTCGGCATGTATCCTCAGATGCGCTACGGCACTGCCTGGCTGGATATGCCGAATGCCGTCAAGGCCTATACCGAGAATCCCGGTATTGATGACCGCTTCTTCACCATGGTCACGGATGATGTCACCCCGGCAACCCTCTATAATGACGGCCAGTTGCTGCGTGTCGTCCGTACCGCCATCAAGCAGGGTCTCCCGCCGATCAAGGCTATCCAATACGTCACAATCAACACCGCCCAGATGCTTGAGAAAGCCCGCCGGATCGGTTCTGTCTCTCCGGCGAAGGCTGCGGATATTCTCATCGTCAGCGATCTGCCCGGCATGGTCATCGACGAAGTCTATTCCGACGGTGTCCTTGTCGCCGAGAACGGCAAACTGACCGTCAGCCTCAAGCATTACGACTACCCCGAATGGGCGCTTCATTCCGTACACCTCAATAAACTCACTCCGGCAGATTTCCGTATCTCCGCCGAAGGCATTGCAAAGCCGAAGGTTCGCATGATGCAGGCTGTCCCGGGCATGGTGCATACACTCGAAAAGATCACCGAGTTCACCGCCGTGAATGACGAGCTGCTCAGCGATCCGGAGAAGGACATTGCCAAGGCTTTCCTCTTCTACCGTCATAAGCCGAAGGAAGGCGCGACAGGAACCAGAGGCTGCGGATTCATTCAGGGCGTCGGATTCAAGCCGAACTGCGCCTATGCCTCGACCGTCTCCCACGACTGCCACAATCTGCTGGTTGTCGGATCCTCTGACGAAGCCATGGCTGTCGCCGCGAACGCGGTTATTGAAGCTGACGGTGGTATCGCTATTGTCATTGACAACAAGCTCGCCGCCATTATCCCGCTGCCGCTTGCCGGACTGATGTCGCTGGAATCCGCTGAAGTGGCTGCCGCTCAGCTCAGTAAGGTTGAGAAGGCACTCAAGGACGCCGGCTGCCCGTACGACAGCTACGAGATGACCCTTTCTCTGCTCGGTCTGATCGTTCTTGAGGAACTGCACCTGACCAACAAGGGTCTTGTGCAGTTGAAAGACGGCAAACCCGCCTGCCGCGTTGACCTGATCCTCAAAGACTGATCTTCTACTCAAAACGGACAGCTGAGACGGTCGCTTCTTCGTGCGGAGAAACGGTCTGCATGTCGATATTGAGGCAGATGTGAAGGAAATGTTGCAAGAGAAGCGAACTCTTTAGAAAAGATTGGGAAACGTACTGAACGGAAAGTTGAAGCGCTGATGCACGGTGAGAGATAAATAAGTGATCCAACTTTAAGCACAGGCGCTTACGCTCAACACTGCGGACTCCGCGGCATTCTGATTCTGTACATTGATAATACAAGCCGGGCAACTGTTTCGAGTTGCCCGGCTTGTATTCGGTTCTGCGGTTTGTGGGCGCAACGTGCGTATTATTGTCGCCGAAGGTGCTGTCGGTCATGAGCGAACCGTTGGTGACGAGAACATAGTCCTCCGGACAAACCTCCACACGCTCCTCTTTATCGTCTACACGCATACGGATACCCTCTGCCGTGTTGCAGTCCTTATCCGGATCAATATCATAAACGGCACAGCCGCCTTTGATGGTAACGCCCTTGTCTTTCAGCCACAGGGTCAGCGGCTTGATGATGGAATCGTACTCATTGCGTTTGGTATGCAGAATACCTTCCGGATAGTCGATACGCCGGCCAAGCCCGAAGCGGAACAGGTCAAATAATGAAAGAGGGATCCATTTTGCAGGATCCCCCTTCACTCATTCAATCAATCAGTCATTCATCTACAAAACCGGTTTGGCGAAGACCACCCGCCTTGACGCGTATTCGCCTGTCACGCTCTCGTCCTCACAGGTGATGAGGGCAATGCCATCGGCGCGTTCCGTTTCCTCCGCCACTTCGGCGAAGGCTGCGGGATCCAGCTTCTCATTGGCATAGACCTCGTAAACCGTCAGCGCTCCCGTCCCGTCCGTCAGGAAGATACGGGTGCCGTCCTCCAACAGGGAGATCAGGGCAAAGGGACCGGCTTCGATGGTGTTCAGGTGATTATGCGCCGCGAACATGCGTTCATAGCCCTCAAGCGAACCGATTGCATCGCCCAGCCAGGTCACAGGGTAGTCTCCGTCCATGTACGGGATCTCGAGAACCTCAATCTGCACATCCAGCGACGGGATCTGCAGCGTTTTCCCGGTCGGGCGGTAGTTCACTGAAGCAGGCTTTTCGGGCAGGCTTTCAGCATGAAGGGCGGAGAAACCCGTTCCGGGCAGCTCTCTCGGCAGTGGGAAGAGCACAAACGGCGTTGCCGTGGGCGTATTGGTAATCGTCGGTGTATTACTCGGTGTGAGCGTAACGGTTGCCGTCGGTGTATCGGTCGGCGTCACAGGCGTATTGGTTGCCGTCGGTGTATCGGTCGGCGTCACAGGTGTGTCGGTTGCCGTGGGCGTATCGGTCGGCGTCACAGGCGTATTGGTTGCCGTGGGCGTATCGGTCGGCGTCACAGGCGTATTGGTTGCCGTGGGCGTA
>CAVESB010000051.1:4760-13919 GCA_963618265.1 bacterium | reverse complement strand
CTCCTCAATGGCAGCAATTTCAGCTTCCAACTCCTCCCGCATCGACTCATCTTCCATGGTGGCAAGATCCAGTGCGTCCTTCACCTTGCACGAGAGTTTCTCCCATTGGGTGATCTCATCCTGAAGACTGTTGATGGATTTCATCAGCTTCTGGGCTTTATCCGGATCATCCCAAAGGTTCGGATTCTCGGACTCCTTCTGTTTCGCTGCGAGTTCGGTTCGTAAACTGTCTAAATTCACATGAGCGACTAATTCATTGATTTTTTTGTTTGCTGTTGTTAAACGATCGACTAAATCCTGCATTTGTTTTCCTTTTTGTTGGGTTAATCGTCCAGCACGCTCTTCACAAAGTTCGCGGGGTCGAACACAATAAGATCTTCGGGCTTCTCGCCTAAACCGGCGTAAATGATCGGCAGGTCAAGTTGATCTGCAATGGAGAACGCCATTCCGCCTTTAGCGGAGGTATCCAGCTTGGAAAGAATAACGCCATCGACATGAACAGCTTCCTTAAAAGCCTTTGCCTGGGACATCGCGTTTTGACCGGTAGTCGCGTCCAGAACAATCCAAACAGCATGCGGACCGCCCGGGCAGGCTTTGCCGATAACGCGATGCACCTTTTTCAGTTCTTCCATCAGATTATAGCGGGACTGCAGTCTGCCGGCGGTGTCAATAATGAGAACGTCCATGCCTTTCGCAACAGCGGAGGCGGCCGCGTCATAAGCTACGGCGGCTGAGTCGCCGCCTTCAACACCGGCAATAACAGGGACATTCAGCCGGCTGCCCCATTCCTGAAGCTGATCAATCGCCGCGGCACGGAATGTATCGGCAGCAGCGAGCATAACCTTTTTGCCGGCTTCTTTATATTGCTTGGCAAGTTTCGCCGCGGTAGTCGTTTTCCCGGAGCCATTCACACCGACCATGAGAATAATAAAAGGCTTCGCGGTGTCAATGGTTTCAAGCGGATCATCGGGCCACTTCAGGCGGACGGTCAATTCATCATGAAGCGCCATATTCAGCTGATCGGCGCGCTGAAGACCTTCACTGTCCGCGAAATCTTTCAGATCCTTGATCAGTCCTTCGGTTGTTTCCAGACCACAGTCGGATTGAAGCATAACTTCCTCAAGGTCTTCCCAAGTTTGATCCGTGATTTCATTTGTTCCCAAAATCGTGGCAATCCGGCTGAAAGTCTGTTTTTTGGTTTTATTCATCCCTTTCAGCCATTTTGAAAAGAAATCTGCCATTGCTTTCTCCTATTTCGTTTCTTCAGACAGCAGCTGACCGCATCCGGCGCCGATATCAATCCCGCGCTTGAGACGCACAGAGCAGGGAATGCCCGCACGGTCAAGAACCATTTTAAAGCTTTTCACGCGATCATGAGATGATCCGCTGCCCTCAAATTTTTTTTTACTTTTCAAAGGAATGAGGTTTACATGGCACAACATGCCTTTCAACCTGCGACTTAATTGTATCGCATTTTCCGTAGAATCGTTCAGCCCGTTGATAAGCGCATACTCAAATGTGATGCGGCGCTTTGTTTTCTCGGTGTAATACTTGCAGACGAGCATCAGCTCGTCAAGCGGGTATTTCTTATTCGCGGGCATGATTTGATCACGGATCGTATTGCTCGGCGCGTGAAGGGATACTGCCAGGTTGACCTGCCGACGGGCGTTCGCGAACTGCTCAATACGCGGAATAATACCGACTGTCGAAACAGTAACACGGCGCTCACCGAACTGCATTCCATCCGGATGATTGATGATATCAATGGCTTTCATAACTGCGTCATAGTTATGGAAAGGTTCGCCCATACCCATAACGACTATATTCGTCAGTGTCAGCCCCTCGCCTTTTAACATACGCGCAAAATACAACACCTGAGCTACAATCTCCCCCGCGGACAGATTTCTGATAAAGCCCATCTGTCCCGTGGCGCAGAATGCACAGTTCATCGGGCAGCCGACTTGCGTTGAGATACAAATGGTATAACGCTTTTCATAACGCATGAGAACAGATTCGATCATGCGCCCATCCTGAAGCCCGAACAGGAGTTTGTTCGTCTGCCCATCCGTGGATTTCAGATCTTTCACCACCGTAAGCGGATTGATTTTATATTTTTCTGCAAGAACCTCACGGAGATCTTTCGGAAGCGTTGTGAAATCATTGACTGTCGGCGCGAGCTGCTTATACACCTGCTGCCAAATCTGCCTGGCACGGTACGCGGGCTGCCCCATTTCTTTCATCGCTTCTGTTAATTCATCCAAACTCAAATCAGTAATCAATGGTTTCATATTGTTTCCTATCATTAAACAGCAGGGATAACCCATTGAAACGGTTTATCCCTGCTGAATTATAACAGCAATTTATTCAATGCTTGAAGAGTGAGACGACTTCAGTCAAATCTGCGCAAATCAAATCGGGCTGCGGAATAAGATGCGTGACAGAATCCGGCGTTTCAAATCCGGTCATCACAAGTGCCGTTTTCGCGCCGTAATTATATCCGCCCATGATATCAGTCTCATGACGATCGCCGACTGCCATAATCTCATGCGGCTGCAATCCGTATTGCCTGCAGGCCATATCAATCATGATTGTATTCGGTTTGCCGATGATGAAGGGTTTCACACGGGTGCAGGTCTCAACAGCGTTCACGATAACACCGCCGCCCGGACGCCAGCCTTTTTCAGTGGCAAGGACGTTATCGGCATTTGTAGCATAGAATTTCGCGCCATTCATGATCTGCACCATGGCTTTTGAAACTTTGTCATAAGTCATCTCTTTGTCAAGACTGCAAAGAACGGCATCCGCCGGCTCCTCGTCGACAAGCTCAATTCCGTTTTCGCGGAGCAGTTTCTTCAAAGAGTCGGACCCGAAAACATGAACCTTCATCACATTCGGAAAATCATCGCGAAGCTGTTTGATTGTGGCGATTCCCGATGTAAAGAACTGCTCGGGCTTAACGTAAACACCGTATTCGGCAAGACGTTCGCAATACTCCGCCGGCGTGCGCGTGGCGTTGTTGGTGCCGAAAAGAGGAATCAGTCCAAGTGCCTCAATATCACGGAAGATCTGTTCAAGATCGCCGATTTCGCTTTTTCCCGACCACAGAACCCCATCCATGTCGAGAAACAAAGCCTTAATCCGTTTCAGCTCCGCGTTTTCCATCAGCCCACTTGCTTTCCCGGTTCGAGGACTTTGTCGATCAGCCCGTAAGCCACGGCATCCTGTGCATTGAAATATTTATCACGGTCGCAGTCGGCAAGAACTTCGTCATACGGCTGACCGGTATGCTTCGCGAGAATATTGGTCAAAGCTTTTTTCAGTCTAAGGATTTCTTTGGCCTGAATTTCAATATCGGAGGCTTGCCCCTCGGCGCCGCCGAGCGGCTGATGCATGTGAATTGTCGCGTTCGGCAGAGCGAAGCGATGACCTTTTGCACCGGCGGTCAGCAGGACGGTACCGAAAGACGCGGTAAAGCCGCAGGCAACCGTGTTGATGCGGTTCGGAATCATCTGCATCGTGTCATAGATCGCCAGTCCGGCGTAAACAGAGCCGCCGGGGGACTGAATGTACATCTGAATGTCACGTTCGGGATCTTCACGGCTCAGGTAAAGCAACTGAGCGATAATCACATTCGCAACATTCGAGTCGATTTGAGAACCAACGAAAACAATTCGCTCTTTCAGAAGAAGGGAATAAATATCATAAGCTCTTTCAACACCACCGCCGCCTTCAATCACAGTGGGAATTAACGTGTTCATTGGGTTCAGCATTCTTTTAACTGTTTCCTTTCTCGTTTCAAGTTTTCCTTAATGATATCATGAAGGAACGCCTGTTTTCGTTAGAAAAAGATAAGTGTTTTAAGGGGAAACGAACTGACAAAAAAAGAGGGCGTTTTTCAGCGCCCTCTGCAATTCGGATTATTCGTTTTCTTCCTCTTTAGCACCTGCTTCAGCAGCGGCTTCCGCGTTTTTCTCGGCGGGGTCAACAATCTCCGGATTCTCACCTTTCGCGATGGCGATCAGTCTGTCGAACACATCGGAGAGATAAGCTTCGTTCAAGGCGTTCTCGCTGATGCTGTTAATCATCTGCTTGCGTTCTTTGTTGTTCTTGATGGACTTAAGCTGAGCACCGTAGTAATCCATCATTTCCTTCGCCTTTTCCTGATACTTCTCGAAGTTGACGCTGATCTTTTCCTTGGAGGCAAATTCGCTCAGGACAAGGCGGCGTTTCAGGGACTCAATGGCGTTTTCCTTGACTTCGTTTTCAATGAAGGAGGCTTCATCTGTCTTCTTCATCTTGAGCCAGGCGTCAAAACCGATACCGCGCTGCTGCAGATTTGCTTTGATCTCGTCAACCTTGCTGTCAATTTCCTGCTGAAGCTCAGCGGCGGAATACTCAATATTCGCGCCATCGGTGATCTTCTTGACAACAGCGTCGATGTATTTGTTCTCTTCAGCGCGCTTCTTACCGTCGGCAAGGTTCTTCTTCAGCTCTTCAAGCAGATCGGCGAAAGTTTCTTTGCCGAAGTTCTTCGCGAATTCGTCATCATTCTCTGGCAGAACCATCTTTTTGATGCTCTGAATCGTGGTGGTATAGGAAGCAGTCTTGCCTTTCAAAGCACTCATCACGGTATTTTCCGGATAAGTGTAAGAAGAATTGACGACATCGCCGACCTTATGACCGATCAAAGCGTTTGTGAATTCGGGATAAGGCCAGGCAGTGTTCTCGTCCTTGTCAGCACCGATGATGAACTGATAGGGCATTTCTTTCACGATCTCGGTAGAACCACCCTCTTCCAACGGGGAATCAAGCTCGCCTTTGATCATGACATAGACCAGTTCACCGTCTTCAATTTCGCCGTCTTCGACAGGTTCTTGAGAGGCATACGGCTCTTTGATTTGCTTCAGAGCTTCTTCGACTTCTTCGTCAGTAACAGGCTCCTCGACATAGTCTTCGCGGACTTCGCGGTAATCGGCAAGATCAACAACGGCCTTCAAGGGAATAATCAGGGAGAACTTCGGAGGGTTGACTTCTTCAACGCTCTCAAGACGGCCCATGGCACCCGGTTCAACTTTCGCTTCGTTCAAAATAGCAGCGTAATTGTCTTCAAGGTAAACATCAAAAGCTTCCTGGGCAATGGCCATTTCACCGAACATATTGCGGATGACATTTGCGGGAGCCTTACCGGGGCGGAAACCCGGGATGCGCTGAGAGCCGGCGATCTTCTTTGCGGCTTTAGCCATATAGGGCGCAAATTCCTCATTGTCAAGAGTGACATTGATTTTTACTTCATGATTTTCGAGATTCTGGGTTTCGATATTCAAGGTAGGTTCCTCTTATAAAAAATTATTTCTTTTCGCTTTTCCCTATGCAGTAGGGAAGGAGGGGCTCGAACCCTCACGCCTCGCGGCACATGATCCTAAGTCATGCCTGTCTGCCAGTTCCAGCACTCCCCCGATATAGCGCGCCTACTGAGACTCGAACTCAGGCTCTTACCTCCGGAGGGTAATGTGATATCCACTTCACTATAGGCGCATACAAATTCTTATTTTACCACGCTTTTACAGCGAGATATGACAAAATCACAAAAAGTATTTTACTCTGATGTAATCCACGGCGATCGGATCATACCCGAGCGCGGCAGCCAATTCATCGGGGCGTCCCATCGCGGCGTTTCGTGCAGCCATACGGGTCGCAATGCAGGCTCTTCCGTCATCGTTGGTATAGCAGTGCCAAGATTCCGTCAGGGCTTTCAAATCATACGTCTTGCCGCGGCGTTCGCGGATAATCTCATTTTGCGCGAAAAGATCATCCATCTTTGACTGAAGCTCTGATTCGCTCACCTCTGCGGGAAAGGTCATGATATACTCCGCGCTTTGAATCACATTGGTCAATGCCGGGGCACTGTAAGGAATTTTCTCAACAGCGGAGACTTTTAAACCGACGGGAGTCGCTTTGTTCACTTCCTGAATAAACCGGTCTCCGTCAACCGGTTCCGAACCATCCAGCCAGATATCAATCAGCTCTCCTTCCGTCCCCCAGCCTAAAGGAAGCGGCCAAGAGTAGCCGACTTTCGGAACCGGGTGAAAGCCCTGTGTATACGCCAGCGGCATATGGGCACGCAGCAGAGCGCGGGTCCATACCATCTGCAAATCAAGGTGGCTCGTGTAGCGAAGCGCGCCGGTTTTTGAAAATGTAATACGGAGTCTTTCCACGGGATTATCCTTTCTCCGGCAGCGGGCAGAACCATTTAGCAGATTCTTCCTCGGGCTGAATGTCATGGAACGCCTGTACAATGCCGCAACCAAAGCAGCCTTGACGGCAGTCCGGACGCAGGATGCCTTCCAAACTGTTCTCGTACTCTTTGCGCAGCGTTCGCTTTGTCACACCGGTGTCAATCATATCCCACGGGAAGACTTCATCGGCACTGCGGGGTCGGTGTACATAGAACTCGGGGCTTAGCCCGTTTTCGGCGAAAGCCTGTTCCCAGGCGTCCTTGCGATAATGATCATCCCAGGCATCCAATTTGGCACCAAGCTGCCAAGCGCGGTAAATAACCTTCGAAAGCCGCCTGTCGCCGCGCGTACTCCAAGCCTCAAACATGGTTGAATCGGGCTCGGACCAGTTAATTTTGATTCCGGGCGTACGCAGTGCTTTTTTGAGCAGAGCCTGTTTCTCAGCCACGGTTTCAGGGTCGTCAAGGACTGCCCATTGAAACGGGGTATGCGGCTTCGGAATGAAAGTCGCCACGCCGAGGTTCAGTTGGGAGCGTTTCCCCTGGTAATGACGCCCGATTTTGATAACCTTTAATGCCAAATCGGCAATCGCCTGAACATCATCCATGGTTTCATTCGGAAGGCCGATCATAAAGTAAAGTTTAATCGTCTGCCACCCGCGGCTGTAAATGACTTCGGCAGTGTTCAGCAATTGCTCTTCGGTGATGTATTTGTTGATGGCGCGTTTGTTCCTTTCGGATGCGGCTTCCGGTGCAAGGGTAAAACCGCCGGCACGGGATCCGCGCAGCTGTTCAAGAATGTCAACCGACACCGTGTCAATTCGCAGGGACGGGAGGGCGATATTCAGCTTGCGCTGCTGATACTTGTCATGCAGCTGTGTGACGAGCGTTTGAATCGGGCGATAGTCGGAAGAGGAAAGGGAAAGCAGTGCCGCTTCCTCGTACCCGGTATCATCCAAGGCACGGGAAAGGGAGTCCACCACCATCTCAACCGGGCGTTCGCGGACAGGGCGGGTAATAAAACTTGCCTGACAAAAGCGGCAGCCGCGGCTGCAGCCGCGCATCACTTCAATCGCGACACGGTTCTGTACTACATCAACAGAGGGGACAATGAATTTCTCCGGAGGAGGCGGCAAAACGGGCATGATGCGCTTGCGAATCCGAGGCTTCGCACCTTCATGGATCGGCTTTATTTCAGCGATTGTGCCTTCATCATTGTAGCAGGGTTCATAAAACGACGGAACATAAACGCCTTCGAGCTGAGAGAGCTGTTCAAGGAGACGGATCTTTTTCTCTCCGCGCTTCTTCCAGGTTTGATAGCAGTTGATAATTTCCGGGAAGAGTTCTTCGCCTTCGCCGATAACAAACACATCAATAAAGGGAGCCATCGGCTCCGGGTTGAATGTGGAATGACCGCCCGCGACAACAAGCGGATAATGTTCATCACGATCAGCGGAGAAAACCGGCATATTCGCGAGATCCAGAATCGTCAGGACATTTGTGTACAGACTTTCATAGGGGATCGTGATGCCGAGGATATCCATCTGATCGAGCGGAGTTTTGCTCTCTAATGTGTAAAGAGGAATACCTCTTTTACGCATTTCCGCTTCCATGTCTTCCCACGGCAAATAGATCCGTTCCGCCCAGAGGTCATCCCGTTTGTTCAGCATATCATAAAAGATCGCCAGGCCAAGATTCGGCACGCCGAGGTCGTAAATATCCGGGAACGCAAGAGCAATCCTGGTTTCAACAGTATCCGGATCTTTCATGACGGCGTTATATTCACCGCCTACATAACGACCCGGCTTTTGAACTTTCAATAAAAAGGTATCTAGTAATGATTCGATTTCTTTCGGCTGCACGATTCTCACCCGTATTTAGCAATAATGTAGTCAGTCATGTTTTTAATCCAATTAGTATATTATAGTTGAAAAAGCCAAAGAGACGCAGAAAATGTTCATTTCGCTGATATTATCCTTTATAATCAGAGACAGATATGAAAAACGCTTTCAAAAGAATCGTTACGAATCAAGCCTTTCTACTTCTGCTCGCCTGTCTGCTGCCGGTGGCTTTGCTGATCGGGCAGCAGGGATTTTATTGGGATGACTGGTGTCAGCTCTTTCTGCACACAAAATACGGGGACGGAGCTTTTTGGCAGTATTTCTCTTACGACCGCCCCGGTTCCGCCTGGACGGACATTCTGTTTTTCCCGATTTGCGGAGATTCCCCGCTACGCTGGCACCTGCTGACGCTGGGCTTGAAGTACGGCTCCGTCGTTCTGTTTCTTGCAATCCTGAGAACCTGTTTTCCATCCAAGCCGCGCTTAAATTTCATCGCCGCGCTGCTGGCAGCGGTTTGTCCGCTCTTCTCTCAACAATTTATTTCCATCGCTTACTCTCAGCATTACACAGATCTCGTTCTTTTCCTGCTTTCCGTCCTGTTGCTGCTACGTTCAGTATTATCCGAGAATAATCTACGCAAAGTCCTACTCAGTCTTTTCTCCCTTCTCGCGATGGTCGGACATCTCACCGTCACGGAATACTTTGTCCCGCAGGAACTGCTGAAACTTCCGCTTCTATGGATTGTTTTCTCACGAATCACCCCCGCCAAACGACTTGCCGAAACGATCAAACACTGGGCAGCGCATTTTGCGCTTCTCCTCGTTTACTGCGTTCTGAGACTTAACATCACCCGCTTCTTCCCGGCTTACTCCGCGGATGAGCCGGAGCTGTTACTGTCGCTTAAGGCGAATCCCTTCTCCGCAATACGTATGCTTATCCGCAACGCCGCGGCGGATACGCTGTATCCCTTTACCGGTTTTATTTCAAAACTGTTTGACTTCGACTTGCTGAATATCACAACCGGGCGGTCGCTTTTGTGTCTCGGCATCGCGTTTATTTTCGCACTGGCAGTCTGTTTCGGGA
>CAVESB010000051.1:0-4750 GCA_963618265.1 bacterium | reverse complement strand
CAGTGGTATGGTTGACGAAGAGAAACATCACACACTTCGCCTTGTTTTCCTCGGATTCTGCGGCATCATTCTCGGCATCGCACCATTCTGGGTGATCAATGAGACTTATCTTCTGTCAGATGATATGCCTCACGCCGACCGTTGCTTCATGGCGGCGTTGCCCTGGTTCTGTCTGATTCTTTCTGCAGTTTTGTGCTTTCTTTTCAATGAAAGTTCGAAACCGGCTGTCGGCACCGCGCTGGTCGTGTTCCTCTTCACGAATGGGTTGATCACGGCGAACCGCGAAGCTGTTGCCCTGACCGCCGAACAGAATCACTTTTATCATCAGTTGGCGGAACGAATTCCCGGCATTGAAGACGGCACGGCAATCGTGGACAGTGCCATCATCTTTCCCGAACAAGGCAACTTCTCCACCGCATCCGCCCTCAATGTGCTTTATCCGAATGGGATCCGGGCAAACGGCGACGTGCCGATCTGGGTTTTCAGTTATGACACCCGCGAATACAGCGAACACGGCGGATTCCATGTTCAAAAACGCATGTGGCGTATGAATCAGCCGCCGACAGATTACATTTACATTGATCACGACAACCACTTCGCGAACTGTGTTTGGGTGTTTTCCCCGGAAGACACCGACAACCCGCATGTCAGTGAACTGCAAAAGGGCTGGATTGAGAACACGAACCTCAGCCGAATCAACACTGATGCAGTGCTGACACCAAATTCAACGATCTTCGGTTCGGAGGAGAAGAACTGGTGTTGGTATTATCAAAAGGCTTCGCTTCTGCGCCAGAAAGAGCAATGGGAAGATCTCGCCGCCCTTGCCGAGGAAGCGCTTGCCGCAGGTTATTCTCCTACCGACAGCCGCGCGAATTCACCCTTTGAATGGTGGCCGTTCGTTGAGGGCTTATACCGTTCCGGGAAAACAGAAGAAGCTCATAATCTGGCGGCAGAAGCCGTCAGCATGGACCATGCGTACCAAGATTTCTATTCAAATCGTTTGGAAAAGTTGGAAAATCAGTCGAAAAACGTCGGCTGAATAGGCGTGACACGTTCAATGTTAAAATATTCCGCGTCGACGGGCTGTGTCAGGGCTTTCACCTCCGACAAGGGACGGTCTTCCATCCATTGCCAAGCGTTGTCACGGTCAAAGACGACCGGCATACGGTTATGGTACGACTCCAGCCCATTCCCCGCGGGGCAAGTTACTACAGATGCCGAATACACTTCATTGCCGTTTGTGTCTACCCAATATTCCCACAGCCCCGCAAGCATGAAAACCTTCGCATATTTCAGCGAGAATTTGTACTGAATCTTGCGGTCGTTCGCAGTCTTCCATTCATAATACGCGGTTGCAGGGATCAGGCAGCGCCGACGGATGAAAGCCTCCTTGAACGCAGCTTTCTCAAGCAATGTCTCACAGCGTGCGTTGAAGGTGTGTTTGGCAATGGAGATATCTTTAGCCCAAGGGGGAATCAATCCCCAGTAAAGGATCTCCACAACTCTTTCGGTCGCGTTGACAAGCGCCGGGATTCCTTTACCGGGGAAATAGTTTTCGGTCGGATTCAACGCCGACGGTACATAATCGAGGTCGAACGCAAGTTGCAGTTCGGACGGTTTGACCATCAGCGCGAATCTTGAGCACATATTGTTTTATTCTTCGGAGCAGATTTTAATTCCCGCGGAGGCACCGATACGGTCAGCACCTGCTTCGATCATCTTTTCCGCAGTTTCACGGTCACGAATACCGCCGGCGGCCTTGACGCCAAGATCATCGCCGACGACCTTGCGCATCAACGCGACATCTTCAACCGTCGCGCCACCGGTAGAGAAGCCTGTGGAAGTCTTGACATAGTCTGCACCCGCGTTCTTGGCGAGCAGGCAGGCAATCACCTTCTCTTCTTTCGTGAGCAGGCAGGCCTCAATAATCACCTTGAGTAACGCACCGCGGTCGTGAACGGCTTTCGCAACCTCATTCAGATCCTTGGCGACCATGCGGTAATCTTTTGATTTCAAAGCACCGATGTTAATCACCATATCAACTTCAGTCGCGCCATTGTCCACAGCAGCCTCAGCTTCAAATGCCTTCGCTTCCGGGATCATCGCCCCGAGAGGGAAGCCGACAACCGTGCATACGGCGACACCGGATCCGCGCAGCTGCTCCGCGCAGAGACGAACCCAGCAGGAGTTCACGCAGACGGAAGCGAACTTATACTCACGCGCCTCGTTGCACAGCTTGGTAATCTGTTCGACCGTTGCGTCTGCCTTCAGCAGTGTATGATCAATAAAACTGTTCAGCGGGCATTCATAGCTCTCTTCATTCTCCATGTCCTTGTGCGTCATGACCGCCGCGTCAACAACTTCGCCATCCGTACCGTAGGCAGTAATGACCTGAAGTCCTTCGGCGTCATTCACTTCGACATGAGCTCCGTCTTCAGCGTAATCGTCGTCGTCCCACATTTCATATTCATCGTCATTCATGAGATCTTCATCGTAATCTTCAAAATCGTGATGGTGTTTCATTATTTCCTCCCAACTTTTGATTAATTATAGCATACATCAAAATACCCGAGCACCGCGGGCGAATTTTGCATTGATGCCGATTATATCGAGTCCGAGATAAAAAGCGCGTTCTACCCGCTGATGGATATTCATCGGCTGAACGTGCGGCAGAAGACTGTCATCCAACACCACAGCATCGAACTCGTAACCCGGCTCAAAACTGCCGACTTTCCCAAAGAAAGCACCGCCGGATTTCGTTCCAAGCCAAAAAGCTTCATCGAAGGTCAGCGGTTTACTGTTGCTGTCGATAATGCGCCAATAAAGCTTCGAGACCTTTATCGCATCCGTGACCGCGCGGAACATGGATATTGTCTCACCACCGGCAACATCGCTGCCAAGCCCGACCTTCAAGCCGGCATCCAGATACTTACGGACGGGAGCGATTCCGGACGAAATATTCTCATTTGAGGCAGGGCAGTGGGCAACAAAAACGCCGCGTTCTTTCATCAAGCTGATCTCTTCCGATTCCGAATACACGCAATGAGCCATGACGGTCTTCGAATACCCACCGAACATTCCAAAGGAGTCGTAAGCATCACCATAGAATTTTGAGGCCGGGAAAAGCGACTTCACAAGCGCGATCTCACCAAGATTTTCAGAAAGGTGCGACTGAACCGGGAGCCGGGTGCGCTTAATCATATCACTGAGCCGCTCAAGCAGTTCATTCGTGCAGGACGGCAGGAAGCGCGGCGTGATGATGGGATAAGTATTCTGATACTTTCCGGCGACATTGGCGATCCATTTTTCGGTTTCAGAGGCTGATTCCTCCGCGTTTTTCTCACGCAGCGGATCCGGCGCCTCTCTGTCCATATTGACTTTCCCGACATAGGAGACGATGCCGGAGGCTTCCATTTTGTCCATCAGCAGCTCGGTCGCCTCTCGATGCCGGCTTGAGAACATCACAGCGCGGGTCGTAGCACTCTTTTTCATCGCATCCGCAAAAATCGCGTAAGCTTGATCAGCATAAGCCAAGTCGCTGTATTTGGTTTCTTCGGGAAAAGCTACCTGCTGCAGCCAGTCCATCAGCTCGAGATCCATTCCGGTTCCACGGTAGGCAAACTGAGGTGCGTGAACATGAAGGTCAACAAGCCCCGGAATGATCAGCTTGTCCGAGAAGTCCAATATTGGCAGGTCTCTGTACATTTCCGGCAATGTCTCAAACACACCCGAACATATGCCATCTGTACAAACCAGATATCCGTTTTGAACAGTTTTAAATGAATCAGACCTTTCAGTGAAAGCGATGTCACCTTTTAGCGCGAATGACTTTTCCATAACGAGCCTCCATAATCAAGTCAAGGTTAAATCAGTTTGCCGTACGAACCCCTTTTATTATTTCTATTATACCTTTGAATTGTATAATGTCTAACAATTCTAAAAACAGGCTCATTGAAACCGCCGCGTTCAATTCAGCCGTTTTTTATGCTATAATATATTGTCTATGAATATTGGATTGGATATTCTCGGAAATTTAAACTCAAAAAACTTGTTGACGCTGCTCATTTCCCTTGGCATCGCGTTTATCATTGCTTTGTGGATCGGTATTATACTCTGGGTGCTGCGTGATATTCGTTCACGCTCCCGCGATCCGCTGCTCGCGATCCTCAGCGTTCTGCTTGTAATTATCCTTTTCATCCCCGGGATTTTCGTTTACCTCATCCTGCGGCCGAAAAAGACATTTGAGCAAAAATACCTGGAGGCACTTGAAGAAGAATCCCTGCTGCGCGAGATCGGCATCAGTGAGAAATGCCCAAGCTGCGGCAATGACATTGAAAAAAGCTGGATCATCTGCCCGTATTGTCACACCAAGCTGAAAAAGAAATGTGTGAGCTGTGGCACGGCGCTTGAGTTGCCATGGAATATCTGCCCGTATTGCGGGGAACAGCAGCAAAAGCCTTATGTAAGTGAAAAATAAACCAAATCGGATAGGAGAGCTGAAGTTGAAAATTTATACATTGATCAATCAGAAAGGCGGCGTGGGTAAAACAACCACCGCGATTAACCTCGGTTCCTGTCTCGCGAAGCACGGAAAACGTGTCCTGATTGTCGATATGGATCCGCAAGCGAACGCCACCTCCTCTCTGGGCTACAACAAAAACGACATCAAATCCGGTATTTACGGCGTGCTGATCGGCACATCGGATATATCCCGTGAGATTATCTATAACGACACTTACCAACTCTACAT
>CAVESB010000050.1:0-13997 GCA_963618265.1 bacterium | reverse complement strand
GTTCTTGAGCTTGCAATGATTGCGCTTGCAATGTTTTCATGGCCTTTCACGTTTCCTAAGCTTTATTTCAAACCGGATCTAAGACGAATGACAAAGAAGCTTCTGCTGGGAATGAAAGATCAGGTAATCACCGAACTGGACAAAGCAAAGGCTAATATATCGGTTGACTTTGAAAGCAAGGTGGCCGGTGCTATATTGAAAGCCGGACATACCTTTTCTTCCTCCTTTAGAACAGAGCTTGCCGGATATCAGGAGTCTTATGACCAAATGATTGCCGATTTGGACAGCGCAAACTTCAACCTTTCCGATGAAGAAGAACGCACAAAGCGCCAGCTGGAAAAGATGGTTGAAATTATCAGCCATATCAGCCTGCTGACGACCGGAAAAGTTCTTTCGGAAAGCGACGTCTTGGCAAGAGCCGAAGAGAAGCATTCAGAGAACTGAACGCACGAGGGTTCAGCGGGTGAAAGAAAGTTTGCCCGCTGAACCGTAGTTTTGAAAACGAAAGGAATTATCAGGATGGCATATAGTGACAGTTTTTCAGTGCAGTGGGATCGTTTTGTTTCTGATTTTGTTTCATCAATCAAGAATTATCCTGCGGAGATGATCTCGACAGAGCGGCTGAATGATTGGTATAAAACCAACAGTTTTCGCTGGAGCAGCATTGCAGACAACGAAGGAATCCTCTTGGAGCATGAAAAGAACAGCGCGTTGAAAACCGAGCTGTTGAAGGAACTGGCAAAGTTTTCATTTTCCGAGGTTAAATTGCTTTCGAAACCGAGTGTGTTTCCATACCTCGGAGCAGGCATCCCGGCTGCAGTCGGACTTGGTGCTGCACTTAAACACTTCCTGCATCAGAGTATTGTTGTGGCTGTGTTGGAAACGTTGGCAGGAATCGTTGTCGCGATTGTTTTATATGTAAAGAAACTTAACGTTTTTAATAAAAATCAAATCAAAACGATTGAGAAGGAATACAGCGCTCAGCTTATTGCTTATAAAGATCACTTGATTCGCGTCTGCAAGCAGTATGAGTAAAACCGCAGGAACGGGAGAGAATGCGCCCCGGCATTTGCAATTCGTCCTCCGAAAGGTTTTCCAATCCAATCCGTAGCGAAAAGCACAGAAAAAGAAAGGGCTTTCATATGGGTATCTACGACGAACAACAGCAGCTCGTGGACAGTGTGTGTGAGGACATCGCTTCATTTCGCACTTTGATTGCTCCGAAAGACGAGAGCAAGAAAAGCGAATTCGGCTTTGTCCCCGGCATGAACAACATGCAGAACGCGGTTAATGCCTTGGACGGCTGTCTGCGCAATCTGCGCGAGGGTGTCTTCCCGGTATTATTTATCGGTGGGTTCAGTTCCGGAAAATCCACCCTGCTGAATGCTTTGATGCGCAAGGAGCTTCTTAGCTCAAGCATCAATGCTGAAACGGCTGTTGTCACAAAGATTGTCTTTAATGCCGAGGAAGAAAAGGTAACCGTATATAAGAAGCAAAAGGATGAAAACGGACAGCCTGTTACAGAATATTACAGCATCACCGGTTTTTTTGAGGCGTATCGTGTAGACCGGGAATATCTTGGAGAATTTGGCGAAATTGCCTATGTTCGAATTCAGCAAACGCAAGACGGCATCGGCGGCAGCCTGGTTCAGTTGGTGGACTCTCCCGGTACTTCCAACAGTGAGTTCGTTACCTTGACGGCAAAAGAATTTGCCGCAAAAGCAAATGCTGTTGTATACCTTATCAATGCCGATATGTCCTTTACGGATGAGGATAAGCAATACATTAAAGAACATTATGCCGGCCGGGGTTTGAAGAATCTTTTTTTCGTTATCAATCGATATGACTGTGTTCACACGGATGAGCAGGAAGTGCTCAAAGAGAATGTTCGGAATCAACTTCATGATGTCTTTACCGTTGACGGGGTATTTGATCGGGCGTTGTTTGACAGCCGGGTGTTTTACACAAACGCCTACGGCTCTTTGAATACAAGATTGGGCCGAAAAACGAAAACCTCGTATGGTGATTTTCTGCTTGATGATGACGATACCGGCGTACCGGATTTTGAAAGAGCTTTGAGTGCATTTCTTATGGCTGACGACCGGGTTAAAAGTGCGTTAGCCGCCTATGTTCCCAAGCTGTCGGCAATATATACGCTTGCGAAAGCCAAAACAGCAGAAGAAATTGAACAAATTGAACAATATAAAGCAAGAAAAGCAGCAAGAAAAGCCGAGCTTGAACGCCGGCATGATAAGCTGAATGCGGCTGCTTACAGAGTTGAGCAGATTCTGTCCGGCATACAATACTCCTGCCAAATTAATGCCGCTGAGCTTGTCCGAGATATTCTGCGGGACTATGATGAATATGTTACTCTTATCGCCCGTGAGTGGGATGGACACTTTTCCGATCTTCTTGTTTTAGTAAAAATTAAGTTTAGTTTTATGGACGCCCTGCGGATTGCAACAACAAAGGATCAGGCAAAGAAAAAAGAACTTGCAGAGCCGCTCAGGTTTGCTGTCATGGAATTTCTCAAAAGTAAGCAGGAGGTATTGTCAGCCAATATTGAGCAATCTGTTCAAGCCGTTGCGGAAAAAGCTGAAAACGACTGGGAATATTATCTGCAGCAATTGGAAGCTCTTGATTGCCCGGTTGATGGGTACGAGATTTTGCACAATATACGCATGAACAAGTTTGTCATAAGCTACCCCTACCCCTGCATCCCCGATCCCGGTATATTTCAGACAATTCTGAATCTCTTAGACCCCGATTTGGATACTATTGTACTGAACCGGAATAACGGCGCAAAGAATTGCTTGTGCAGAATGAAAGATGATGTAATCACTGCCCTGCGTTACGCAAAGGTTCCGTTGGCAGATTACATTGAACGGAAGGCATGCAGTGCTGTTCTGAGAGACGGAGAAGAATTCTCCGACGCCTATAGAACAGAGCTTGCCGGATATCAGGAGTCTTTGGCTCAAATGATTGCTGATTTGGACAACGAAAACTTCAATCTTCCCGATGAAGAAGAACGTGCGAAACGCCGGCTGGAAAAGATGGTTGACATTATCAGCCATGTCAGTCTGCTGACGACCGGAAAATGTCTTTCGGAAAGCGATGTCCTCGCAAGAGCAGCAGTATAACGCAGGAACGGGAGAGAATGCGCCCCGGCAGGATCACGCTGTCAAGCTCCTCCTTGGCGCAGGCAGCCGTCATCGCCTCATTGACTTCGGGTTCCGCGTTCAGCTTTTGCATGCAGCGTTGATCCGCCAAAACCATTGCATAACCGTTTGACAGGCTCGCGGCATTTCCTGTTCCTGATTCAAGCTGCCGTTCCCACGTATCGCCCGACCTGCCGCTTCTCATTCTGTCAGCCTGATTTCTCCTTTTTCGTCTATGCGAATCTCGGCGCGGTTTCGGAGGGTAAGGGCGGAGTCCGGCCATTGCGCGGGGTCGTCCTTCGCTCCGAGCAGGACAAGGGACACGCTCTCAGGATAAAGTCCGGCGCGGCTGTAAACCCGTTCCGGCGGGATGCCGTTCGGGAAGAGCAGGACGCGCTCACGCGATTCAAGCGTCCACGCCCGCCGTCCCAGCCAAACCGAGACGCAGGTCACGAGCACCCCATCCGCCTCGAAGCTGTCCCCGGCTTCAAACGGCACGCCGTCGGCATCCGTCCCGCCGGCAATCAGCAATTCGATTGAGGAGGCCTCCCTCGAGTCACGGAACAGATCCCGCATCCACGGCGACCGGAAGTCGATCACTGCGGCGCAGGGCTTTTCCGCGGCGGTGAAAAGTCGTCTGTCCAGCAGGTCGCGGGCGGAGTAGTTCGTCTGTCCGTCCGCAAGGAGCAGGGAACGGTTCGCCGGTGTGCGCAGTTTCAGAGACATTTTCCCGTCAGTGGCGGCGAAGGAAATCCGCAAATCGGTATCCCGCCGTTCGAGGGCATGAATCCAGACCATGAGGCAGACAAAAAGCAGCGCCGCCGCGGCATAGGGCCTGATGTTCCTGCGCGGGGAGTAATCCGCAAGCTGCCGACGGCAGTGCCAAAGCAGGACGACAGTGCCGCAGATCAGCCAGGAGGCGGCTTCGGGAAGCTCAACATAGATTGACGCCCAATCAAATTCCGAACAGCGTTCCACAAGGCGGATGGTCAGCGCGGGCGCGGGCCAGATCAGTTTCGCCGCCAAGCTGCCGAGCGGACGGAAAATGAAGCTCAGAAGCAGCGAAAGAAAGCCGCCGAGCATGATCAACGGTTGGAAGGGGGCAATGAGCATATTCGCCGGGAGCGAGATCAGGGAAATCTGCCCGAAGGATTTGGCGGAAATCCAGACCGTGAAAACCTGGGCACAGACGGACAGCAGACAGAGATCGCTCAGAATCTCAACCAGCGTGCCGCGGGTTCCCTCCGACATGGCAGGGAATGTCCGCGCCAGCCGCTTATCGCTGAATTTCCGCAGCGGATCCGAGAAGAGCAGAATGCCGAGCGTGGCGCACGCGGAGAGCTGAAAGCCGACATCCGTGATGAAGGCGGGACGGAAAAGGCACATCAACGCCGCGGTACAGACAAGGCTTGCAACGCCGTTTCCTTTTCTGCCGACGGCAGTGCCGAGCAAGGTCAGGGCGCACATGACAGCGGCGCGCACCACGGCGGCGCTTCCGCCGACAAGCACCGCGTACAGCGGGATGAAGAAGAGCACGGGAAGCACGGCGCGGCGGCGCGTCATGAAACGGCGCAGGAGCGAGGTCAGCAGCCACGCCAGCAGGGTGAAGTTCTCACCCGAAATCGCAATAATATGCGACGTCCCCGTCCGCTCAAAGGCACGTTCAACATCACTCGGGATGCCTGTTTCATCGCCGAGCAGAATGCCCGTCATCAGCGCGTTCTCGGGTTTCGGGAACAGCTCTCCCACACGTTCAATCAAGACGTTCCGCAGGCGGTAGAGCTTCCGCAGGAACGGCAGTCCCGCTGCCTCGGGCAGTTTCTCCACACGCGGGTTGTTGATCATGACGGCGATGCCGTCTTTCTCAAGATAATCGCGAAACGAGAAGCCGCTGCCGGGATCGGCGGGCAGGATCAGCGTCCCCGAGACTGCCAGGCGATCCCCGTACTCGAAGGTCATGCCGGGGTCGGCGTAGAAAGCGAGCAGAACTTTCCCGCCGGCTGTCTGTCCGTCATCAATCCGAACCCGCAGGGAGGTTCGCGACGCGGTTCGCATGGGCGGGGCGCAGACAAAGCCCTCAAAAGAGACGAACTCACCGACCCGCCGTTCAAGCGCGTTCGCGGCAGGGGTGCGCGTCCCGGACAGGCGAACCCGTGTCACGCCGGCGCACAGAACGGCGAGACAGAGGAAGAGCCGAAAGAGCCGCCGCTCCCGGCGGTTTAAAGAAAAGCCCCGCGACCGGTGAAAGCACACGGCGGCGAGGCAGGCAAAAGCAAAGCACAGTGCGGCGCAGAGCAGCGGGGGCGGCGCAATGAATGTGCCGAGAACCAGCCCGGCAAGCAATGACCCGGAGAGGTCAAGGACGCCGAACTCATGCTGATTTGTCACGGAATGCGACTGCTCGGTTGATAAAAAACTGAACCAGTGCGACGATGACGATCGCGGCGAGTTTGGTGAAGACGGCATTCACGCCTAACTTCGCGCCGAGCGCCAGGATTCCCGTGGAGAGCAGCAGACCGAAAAGCCCGGTCAGGTAGAACGGGATGAAGCGACCCCAAAAGTCGTCCGTTTTCCTGAAGTTATAGCGGCTGTTGAGGAAAAAGCTCAGGAAAATGCCGGCGTGCGTGGAAATCACGTTGGCAAGAAATTCGTTCATGCCGCCGAACTTGTAGAGCAGGGTGAAAAGCGCCCAGTCCAGACCTGAGCTGAGCCCGCCGATAATGCCGTAGAGGATCAGGTTGCGCCAAAAGGCTTTATCAAGTTTCAAAACCGTCACTCCTTATTCATAAATGTTATGCCACTGCGAGACCGCGCAATCCGTTTCACAGCGGGACAGCGACTCAATATTCCAAAGCATACTGCGGGAGCCGATGCTGTCGGCGATACCGCTGATGTTATTGGCGGATGCACCGATGGAAATGTTGAAATACAACGGCAGGGCGGGCAATTCCTGCGCGTAGATCTCCGCGGCGTTTCCGTAAAGACAGGCCTCGTCATATTCTTCCGAAGCGAAGCCGCCGACATTCGTGCCGACCCAATGATTTTCCTCGGCAGGGATCTTCGTGCTGAGGTAGAGGGAGCAGGGACGGTATCCCGACGCCCAGGAGAACATGGCGGCGTCAAAGGTACGCCCGAAGACGATGCCTTGCGGTCCCTGCGCGTAAAGCTCAGCCAACGGAACGGCATTGACGGTCACATCCATGCCGCACGTCGCCAGATCTTCCCTGATCAGCTCAGCCGTCTTGAGCGCATCCGCGGAGTTCGAGACGGTCAGGGTGAAGGAGAAGGGCGTCCCGGCGAGCATTCCCGCCGCCTGCTGCGCTGTCCGTGCGCTCCCGTCTTCGGAAGCGATCCAGCCGTTTTTCTCCAGCAACGCCTTCGCGCCCTGCGGGTCATAGGCAACGGCAGTGATGCCGCTGTCATGCAGACTGTACTCCGACGGGTAGAAGTCCGCCGGCACCTCCGACTGTCCGTAAAGCACCTGACGGTTGATAGCCGCACGGTTGACGCACATCGCAAGGGCGGTGCGAACTTCAGTAACGTTAAAATACTTCGGCGCGGAGCTGTCCGCAGAAGCCAAATTGAAGACGACTTCCTGCCGGGAAAGCTCGGGGCGGATGTAGACGGCGTATTTTCCGTCGCGCACATCCTCAAGGATGGGTTCGAGATCCTGCGCCAGGTTCACGGAGCTGTCGATAATATCGCAGGTGCCGTTCTGCAGTGCCTCAAGGTTATTGTCCCCGGCGTTGCCGAAGAAGCGGTAAACGACTTGATCAAAGTACGGCGTCTCTCCGAAGTATTCCGGATTGCGTTCGAGCGTGAGGCTCGTTCCCGCCTCCCATGAAAGGACGCGGTAAGCGCCCCAGCCCAGCGGCGCACGGTTCACGGATTCGTCCGCGAGGATCTGCTCCGCCGTCATGCCCTGCATGGTATGTTTCGGCAGCGGAATCCAGAAGACATCGGAGACGCTGTCGGGGGTGTAGCCGGGGATGCCGACCCAGCGGACGGTCAACCCGTCCGTCGCGGTGTAGCTTTCCGTCAGATTGTAGATTCGTTTGGAGGCGTTGATGCCTTTCATGCCGTTGACCGTCATGGAATACACGGAGTCCTCCGCCGTCAGCGGGGTTCCGTCGTTCCATTTCAAGCCGGGCTTCAGGCGGAAGGTGATGACCGTCCGCTTCATTTCCGCGGATTCGGTCACATTGCTCCATGAAGTCAGGCAGGCATTGCCCTCACAGCCCTGCGCGGGTTCGGCGGGCATGAAGGATGAACCGATCTTCATCTCGACCGGTTCGCGATCCATGTTCGCGATAATGTCGCCCTTGAGAACCGTGACCGTCTCCTCTTCCGTCGTGACCTCATCGAAGATCACGGGGACGGTCGCACCGTCCACGGAGTCGAACGGACCATCGTAAATGCCTTCCAGAACAGACCACATCGCCTGTGAAGATTCATTGTAAAAGAAAAGCGTCTGCGGCTCTTTGCCCAGGCAGACAGTCAGCGTCTCAAGCGGCGCGGGAGTCTCTGTGGGGGCGGCGGTCGGTTCAGCAGCGGGCTGTTCCTCCGCAATCTGCGTCAGGATCAACTGAATATCCGCGGTGGGTTCGCCGAGACTCTGCTGCGGCGTCGGCAGGTTGCAGCCGCCGAGGCAGCACATGACGGCAATCAATGGCAAAAGGATAAGAAAGAATCTGTTCTTCACGTTCGCTCCCGTGTTGTTGTCTCTGTCTTCGGCATGAGTGTGTACGCCCCGAAGGGGAACAATGCACCTCATCCGCCGCAAGCGATCCCCCTTCCCCTCAAGGGGAAGGCTTAAGCGCGATCAATATCGGGTTGGTTTCCGATTATCGGACGGCATTGATCACTGCACACTGTCAATTGCTTAATGCGTTCCCTCGGCGTCCGTATCATTGCCCATGAATTCGCCGGTTGTGGCACTGCCGGCGGCGGTGATGCCTTCATGAACGAAGACTTTTTTGACCGTCATGAGAAGGATCTTGAGATCCAGCCAAAGGCTTTGATGATCCACGTACCAGACATCGAGGCGGAATTTTTCTTCCCAGCTGATGGCGTTGCGTCCGTGAACCTGCGCCCAGCCGGTGATGCCGGGGCGCACGTCATGCCGCCGTGCCTGTTCGGCGTTGTAGCGTTCCAGATATTGTACCAGCAGCGGACGGGGACCGACGAGGCTCATCTCACCTTTCAGCACGTTGAAAAGCTCCGGCAGTTCGTCCAGGCTTGAGGCGCGCAGAAGACGCCCGAACTTCGTCATCCGCTCCTCATCCGTGCCTGTCCCGTCCTTCATGGAGCGGAATTTATACAGCTTGAAGATCCTGCCTTTGTATCCCGGGCGGGGCTGGCAAAACAGCACCGGCGAACCGAGGTTGACCCGCACCAGCAGGGCAAGGATCAGCAACAGCGGCGAGAGGACGAGCAGACCGATCAACGAGACCAGCAGGTCAAAGAGCCGTTTGATCAAACGGTAAAGGGTTTTTGACATTTTAGAGGAACTGCCACGGGTTCACATAGCCGCCGCCGTAACGCACTTCAAAATGGCAGTGCGGACCGGTGGAGTTGCCTGTGGAGCCGCCGTAGGCGATGAGCTGACCCTGCGAAACCGCCTGACCGCAGCTGACCGCAACGGCGGAGTTATGCGCGTAGAGCGTCTGGTATCCGTTGCCGTGGTCAATCATGACCATGATGCCGTAACCGCCCGAAATCGAGCCGGCATAAATCACGGTGCCGCTGTCCGCAGCGTAGATCGGGCCGCCTTCCACGGTGCCGATGTCAATGCCCATATGCCCGGACCAGAAGTCGTTGCCGGTCATGGTGTGGTTGGCAGTCGGCCAGACGAAACTGCCCGTGCCGTAGGCGCGGTAATCCCATTCACAGCCGCCCGGACCGGAGATGACCTTCTTCACGCCCGAGTTGGCGGAGTATTCGTATACAACCGGGTTGAAGGCCGCAGTCTCACGATAGCCGCCCGGGAAGAGGATGAAGTCTCCCGCCTCGATGACGGGATCGGTGATATCCAGCTTGTTGGCAGGGCAGGCAAGCACATCCTCACGCTCCACGCGGTACTTGTCCGCAAGACGCTGCAGATCGTCGCTTTCCTTCCATTCAACGTAAATACCGTCATCCGGCGGGATAATCAGCTCGTCCCCGACGGAGATGTTATGCGCATCATCATAGAGAACGTTGTAATTCGACCACAGGATTGTCTCCGGCTCCAGGTTGAATTCCTGAGCGATGCCGTAAATGGAGTCTCCCTCCTGAATGGTGTAGGTCACCGCTTCCGTGCGCTGATTCTCCGGGATATGCGTGATCGCCGAGGCTTGGCGCGTCACGGCATCCGACGCGGTTTCGGTCACGTAGGCGTTCATTTCCGGCAGACTGACGTCGGACGCAACGCTTTCAACATACGCAGAGACTGTCTCACCCGTTGATTTTGCACTGTCGGCGGTTCCCCGAATGATCGGAGTGCGCTGGGCGATCACCACGCCCATAAAAAAGACGCCGAAAAGAGCCGCTGCCCATAAAACCGGCGGCAGCCATTTCGGCACCCGGCCGCGTTGATCGGACGCGCCCGTGTCGGTTTTACGCAGATTCATATTCAAATTATTTTCCCTCCGTCAAGTTGTCAAGGAAGGCGGCATTGTCCTTCGCCTTAGCCATGCGCTGGATGATCGCTTCCGTGGCGACGGCGTTATCCATTCCCGCGCCGTTCGGCGGCGTGGCGGTCATCTGCATGTACATGCGGCGCATCAGCCAGACACGCGGCAGCAGATCGGGACCGAGGAGCAGATCCTCACGGCGGGTGCCGGATTTTTCAATGTCAATCGCCGGGAAGATGCGGCGTTCCTGAAGCTTGCGGGAAAGGTGAAGCTCCATATTGCCGGTTCCCTTGAACTCTTCATAAACCACATCATCGAGACGGGAGCCGGTGTCAACCAGCGCCGTCGCGAGGATGGTCAAAGACCCGCCTTCCTCAAGGTTGCGGGCCGCGCCGAAGAAACGCTTCGGCGGATACATGGCGGACGGATCCATACCGCCGGACAGGGTGCGCCCGGACTGCGGAACCGTCATGTTATACGCACGCGCCAGACGGGTCAGGGAGTCGAGCAGAATGACGACGTCCCGCCCGTTCTCAACCAGACGCTTGGCGCGTTCCAGCGTGATCTCGGATGTGCGGACATGCTGGGTCACGGGTTCATCAAAGGTCGAAGCCACGACTTCCGCATCCACGGAGCGATCCATGTCGGTTACTTCCTCAGGGCGTTCGCCGATGAGGGCAATAATGAGATGCACTTCGGGATAGGCGGAGGAGATGGCGTTCGCGATCTGCTTCAGAATGGTGGTTTTGCCGGCTTTCGGCGGGGAAACGATCATGCCGCGCTGACCGCGCCCGATGGGTGCGATCAGGTTGATCAGACGGGTGGAAAGACCGCCCGCTTTGTTCTCAAGGTCAAAACGATTATCCGGGAAAATCGGGGTCATGGACTCGAACGTCTTGCGTTCGCGGGACTCTTCCGGGGTCAGCCCGTTGATGCTTTCCACCTTCAGCAGGCCGTAATGGCGTTCGGACTCACGCGGCGGGCGAACCGTGCCGATGACCTGATCGCCGTTGCGCAGATTGTAGCGGCGCAGCTGCGCCTGGGAAACGTACACGTCTTCCGGGCTGATTTTGTAATCCTGCCGCAGGAAGCCGATGCCTTCGCTCTGAATTTCCAGAATGCCGCCGCGAATCTCTTTGCCTTCTTTCAGTCCCTCGGCATGTCGGATCTGCACGACGAGGTTGTCCTTCTTCATCCGGGCAGCATTCTCAATCTCCAGTCCCGCCGCGATTTTACGCAGTTCGGCAAGCGTACTGTTTTCCAATGTACTTGCTTTCATAAATTTTTCACCTTTTTTTTGGGTAGTCATCAATAATATATACGCTGAATGAATCGGGTTTGATTCAATAGTTCTCGAAAAGCAACGGAAAGACGCGAACCGCCGTGCGGCTCACGAAAGAAAAGAAACTGTTTTTTCTGATTATAACATGAAAGGGGCTATATTCTGCAAGAGCTGAATCCGACAGATCCGTCTGCAATTTAAAAACAGTCCTCAGTCGGGGTGCGCGGATTCGAACCGCGGACCCCCGCGTCCCAAACGCGGTGCGCTGCCAACTGCGCTACACCCCGAAAACAATCTTGAGTATACCGCAAAATAATCATTCTGTGGTGAATGATTACGGAATAATTGTTAAAACAGTGCTATAATTTGCCCAATTCTTTAATTTAACGGTTTTAGCATTCTCTTCACAACACATACAGCGGAAGATGCCGGAACCATTGGAGGTTTTATGTGGAACAACGTCTCCGATAGAGTTCAGAATTTGAAGCCGTCCGCCATCCGTAAATATTTCGCGGTCCCGGATGATGTCGTCACGCTTGGCATCGGCGAACCCGATTTTACGACCCCGGACAAACTCATGGCCGAAGCCCGACGGGCGCTCGACCGCGGTGAAACGCATTACACCGCGAACGCCGGCCTGATTGACCTGCGCCGCGCCATCAGTGAGAAGCTCATTGAGCTTTATGATGTTCATTATGATCCCGACAGCGAGATCATCGTCACGGTCGGCGCTTCCGAAGCGCTGTACCTGGCCGCCGCCACGGTTCTGAATCAGGGCGATGAGATGATCGTCATCACCCCGTGCTTCGTCTCTTATCAGGCGGCGGTGGAGCTTGCCGGCGGCGTCCCGGTTGAAGTCGGCTGCCGTCTGGAAGACGATTTCGATGTGGATGTGGCGGCGGTGGAAGCCGCCATCACCCCGAAGACCCGCGGCATTATGCTCGGCTTCCCGAACAACCCGACCGGCGCCGTCGCTTCCCGTGAGAAGCTGCAGCAGATCTGCGACCTTGCGGCCAGGCACGACCTCGCCGTGATCTCCGATGAGATTTACGAACGCCTCATCTACGGCGTCAAGCATGTCAACTTCGCCTCCCTTGAGAACGCCCGCGAGCGCACGTTCATCGTCGGCGGCTTTTCCAAGACGTACGCCATGACGGGCTGGCGGCTGGGCTACATCTGCGCGCCAAAGGAACTGACATCACAGCTTTACAAAATTCATCAATACCTGATCATGTCCGCTCCGACCATCGCTCAGGAAATCGGCATCGCCGCCCTGCGCGACTGCGAGCCGGAGGTTGAGCAGATGCGTCTGGAGTACGATCGCCGCCGCCGCCTGATTGTTGACGGACTCAACGCCCTCGGTCTCTATACCTTCGAGCCGAAAGGGGCTTTCTACGCCTTCCCCTGCATCAAGAGCACCGGTCTCAGCTCCACGGAGTTCGCGGATCGTCTGCTGGCGGAGTGCAAAGTCGCCGTCATCCCCGGCTGCGGCTTCGGCAGCTGCGGCGAAGGGCATGTCCGCTGCAGCTACGCGGTCAGCTATGACAAAATCGCGGAAGCCCTGAACCGCATGGAAGACTTCGTCAGGAAGTTCAAATAACACCGCAGCGACAATAAAAAACCTCATCTCCCCCGATACCGAACAGCCGATACCGGGGGAGATGTGCAATAAGGAGAAAAAAAGGAGGCTGTCCCGTTTTGGGACAGCCTCCGACTGTTGAGGAATCACTTCTGACTGCTGACCTGCTTGACCAACAGCTCAAGGGTTTTGCGCTGGTTGTTTTTCAGTACATCCAGAATCATCCCCGAGCAGAAGAAAAGCAGGGAGGCGATATAGAGGAAAATGCTCACAAAAAGCGTCGGGAAACGCGCCACCAGATGCGTGACGCGGAACTCATGCAGAATGGGGATGAAAAGCACGGTGCCGAGGATAAACGTAATCGCCGCCAGAATCCCAAAGAACAGGAAGGGCTTGTAATCGCGGAACAGCATGACGATCATCTTCAGCACGCGCCAGCCGTCCGAGAAGGTGTCCAGCTTCGACTCACTGCCGGCGGGACGGTCACGGTATTCGACTTCAACCTCCCTGACGAGGTAATTTCCGTCCAGGGCGAAGAGGGACATTTCTGTCTCGATCTCAAAGCCTTTGGAGAGCAGCGGATATTCCTTGACGAAGCGGCGGTTGAGCGCACGGTACCCCGTCATGATGTCCTGCAAGTTCCCCTGAAAGAGGTGGTTCACCAGCCAGCGGACGAGTTTGTTGCCGAAGTCGTGGAAGGGACGCTTGTTCTCGGTGAAGTACGTCGTGTTCAAACGGTCGCCGATGACCATGTCGGCCTTCTTTTCCAGAATAATGCGCGCCATCTGCGGCGCGGACTCGGCGGGATAAGTGTCGTCCCCATCGACCATGATGTAGCAGTCGGCTTCGATCTCGCGGAACATGGAGCGCAGGACGTTGCCCTTGCCCTGTTTGTATTCATTGCGGACAATGGCGCCCGCCGCCCGCGCAAGCTCCCCGGAGCCGTCCGTGGAGTTGTTGTCGTAGACGTAGATCTCCGCCTCAGGCAGGGCGGCGCGAAAATCTTTCACGACCTTTTCAATGGTTCGCGCTTCATTGTAGCAGGGGATCAGCACCGCGATTTTTTCTTCCGTCATGGCTTTGTCCTTGTTTGTGTTTTTCTTAATTATACTCGCGGCTGCTTGCAAGCCGGAAAGAAATGCCGTATTGCCCGCACGGATACATTCACGGACTTGCGCAGAGGACTTGAACCTGTATTGCAGCAGACGGGCAAGGCAATAGATTTACATCACGACTTATCATGAATATTTTGAAGTTTTCGACAGATTGTGCTATACTGTATAATGTTATTTTAGACGCTGCAAGGGGATATTCCTTTGACATACAGTTATAACCGCCTGTGGAAACTGCTGATAGACCGGGGA
>CAVESB010000049.1:0-14716 GCA_963618265.1 bacterium | reverse complement strand
CCCATTCACATAGCTTACAAAACCGGATTTATGGTATGATTATGAATACATATATTTTGTCTGTCAATATCCGGAGAAGAGCCGGCTTTATTGAATTTCAGGAGGTGTTGAAATTATGGAAAATCCCATGCAGAACTATGAGGATTGGCCGAAGAAAAACGCGAAGAAATACGGCGATAAAGCCCCGAGCGAAAAAATTATTCAGCTTGGCAAGAAGATTACCGACGTTGCAGCGCATATGCTTGGCAGTGTAACCGTTGAAGACCCTGAATACTGGGGTCTTGCGGACATTATCACGGAAGAGATGGCTGAAGTCGGTCTCAGCATGAAGAAGCGTACGCCGTACACCTTCTCCGAACTCTGCAAACTCAACCACATTGAAAAAGACGGTGAAGCCGATTTCCAAAAGCTGCTGGATGAGATGAGCTACATCGGTCTGCTTGAGTACGACTACGGCTATCATTATGATCATAACGGCCGAACTGCCCCGCAGTCCGAGCGCCGCTATATCCTGCCGATGTTCGTGCCGGGTTCTGCGGAACTCCTGAATATGGAAGAAAGCCCGGACACCTCCGATCATCGAAACTACCGCCTTGAACAGCATCCCGCGCTGGCTTCTTTCTTTGAGCGCATGACCTACATTCCGCTTGACGGCATCACCCAGATGGTTCCTCCCGGCGGTGCAGGTGTCGGTATGCATGTCATTCCGGTGGAAAAAGCGATCTCTATGGAAAACAAATCCCTGGATATCGAACACCTCTCCTATTGGCTCTCTAAATACGAAGGCAAGATCGGTGTCGGTCGCTGTTCCTGCCGCTGCTCCCGTAAGGCTATTGATGACGGCTGCGCGGATGACGATTACGGCTGGTGCATCGGTGTCGGCGACTTCGCGGATTACTGCCGTGAGACCGGCAAGGGTCATGACATCACCAAGGAAGAAGCTCTCGCGATTCTGCAGCGCGCGGAAGACAACGGCTTCGTCCATCAGATCACGAATATTGACGGCGAAAACAAGATCTTCGGTATCTGCAACTGCAATGTCCAGATCTGCAATGCGCTGCGTACCTCTCAGCTCTTCAACACCCCGAATATGTCCCGCTCCGCTTATGTTGCGCACGTTGAAAAAGAAAAGTGCGTCGCCTGCGGCCGCTGTGTGGAATACTGCCCTGCCGGCGCTCTGAAGCTCGGTCAGAAACTCTGCCGCAAGGACGGCAGCGAAGTCAAGTATCCGCGCCAGCTGCTGCCGGATAATGTCAAGTGGGGAAGAGATAAGTACAATTTCAACTACCGCGACGACAACCGCATCAACTGCCACAAGACAGGGACTTCCCCGTGCAAGACCGCCTGCCCGGCGCACATCGCCGTCCAGGGTTATTTGAAGAAGGCCGCTCAGGGCGACTACACCGGCGCGCTTCAGCTGATCAAGAAGCAGAACCCCTTCCCGGCTGTCTGCGGTCGTGTCTGCAACCGCCGCTGTGAAGATGCCTGCACCCGCGGCACCATTGACCACGCCGTCGCGATTGATGCCGTGAAACGCTTTATCGCCCAGAAGGATCTGGACGCTGAAACCCGTTTCGTCCCGCCCGTTGTGATCCCCGCCTCGATTCATCGCGAACGCTGGGATGACAAGATCGCCATCATCGGCGCCGGTCCTGCCGGTCTGTCCGCGGCGTTCTATCTGGCTGAAAAGGGTTATTACCCGACTGTTTTCGAGAAGGAATCCGAACCCGGCGGTATGCTGCGCTGGGGTATTCCGTCCTATAAACTGGAAAAAGACGTCATCGCCGCTGAAATTGATGTGATGCGTGAGATGGGCGTTGAGATCCGCACCGGCGTTGAGGTCGGCAAGGATATTACCCTTGACGAACTGCGCGCTCAGGGCTACAAAGCCTTCTACATCGCCATCGGCTGCAATACCGGCTCTCTGCCGAACGTCCCGAACGATAAGGCGGAAGGCACCATGACCGCCCTGCAGTACCTGCATGACGCGAACTGCGGCAACACCCATTACGAAGGGCGTGTGGCTGTTATCGGCGGCGGCAACGTTGCTGTCGATGCTGCCCGTGTTTCCAAGCGCAGCGGCGCTGCTGCTGTCACCATGATGTGCCTCGAGTCCGAAGATGAAATGCCTGCTTCCAAACAGGAACAGGCTGAATCCCGTGAGGACGGTGTTGACATTCGCAACGGCTGGGGTCCGAAGGAAGTCCTCGTGGACGCCGACGGTAAGGTGACCGGCATCGTGATGAAGAAGTGCGTTTCCGTCTACAATGAAGAACACCGTTTCGCCCCGGTCTATGATGAAGAACAGACCATGACCATTGAGTGCGAACGTGTGATTTTCGCGATCGGCCAGCGCATCAACTGGGGCGACCTGCTCAAGGGTTCCCGTGTTGAATTCGGCCGCGGCAACGGTCCGAAGGCTGATGACCTGACCTATCAGACCGCCGAGCCTGACATTTTTGTCGGCGGCGATGTCTTCACCGGTCCGAAGTTCGCCATTGACGCGATCGCCCAAGGCAAGTTTGCCGCTGAATCCCTGCACCGCTATGTCCATGGCGCACAGATGACCATCGGCCGCAACCGCTGGGAGTTCATCGAGCTTGATAAGCACGACATTCTCATTGAGAGCTATGACCGCGCTCCGCGCCAGGAAGAAGGCGTGAATGAAGCCAATGTCGGTGCCTTCCATGACGCGAAGCTCGCGCTGACTGAGGAACAGGTCAAGGCTGAAACCGCCCGCTGCCTCGGCTGCGGCATGACCATTGTCGACCCGAACAAGTGTATCGGCTGCGGCGTCTGCACCACCAAGTGTATGTTCGATGCCATCACCCTGCACCGCGACCGTCCGGAATGTTCCGAGATGACCAAGGCCGAAGACAAGTTCAAGAAGATTCTGCCTTATCAGCTGAAGCGTGCCGTCCGAATTCTGTTCAACAAGAATCAGAACGAGAATTAAGCTCCATGCATGAGCTGGGCGTTGTTTTCTATGTGATCCGCGACGTCAAGGAAGTCGCCGCGGAGAACAATATCAAAAATGTCCGTTCAGTCACAGTCGAGATCGGTGAGGTCTCGGCTGTGGTTCCTGCTTTGCTGCGGGACTGCTGGAACTGGGCTGTCAAGCGCGAACCTGTTTTGGAGTCCTGCGGCTTGAAAATCGATATTTTGCCCGCGGTTTCCGTCTGTGAGGACTGCGGGCAGGAGTATGAAACGGTGACGTTTGCCAAGGTCTGTCCCTACTGCGGGAGCGATCATACCGTTTTGAAGTGCGGGAACGAGTTCACCCTGAAGGAAATCGAGGTTGATGATGAAGATTCTGGAGCTGAAGCAGGACATATTCCAAGCGAATGAAGTCACGGCTGACGGCATCCGCGATGAATTCCGCGCGGCGGGAAAATTCATGATCAATGTGATGTCGTCTCCCGGTTCGGGGAAAACGACAACGTTGCTGCGCCTGATTGAGCGCTTGCAGCCGGAGTTCCGCGTCGCTGTGATGGAATGTGATATTGACGCATCTGTGGACGCTGAGACGATCGCGGCCGCCGGCGCCAAGGCGATTCAGCTTCATACCGGCGGCATGTGCCACATGGATGCCGCCATGGTGAAGCAGGGTTTGCTTGAGCTGGGCACGGATGACGTGGATCTGGTTTTCATTGAGAATGTCGGCAATTTGGTCTGCCCGGCTGAGTTTGACACCGGGGCGGGCTGCTGCCTGACGATTCTCTCGGTTCCCGAAGGGGATGACAAACCCGCGAAATATCCGCTGATGTATCAGGTCTGCGACGCGGTGCTGATCAACAAAATCGACACGCTGCCTGTCTTTGACTTCAACAAAGAGCTCGCCGCCGAGCGGATTCATGCCTGCAATCCGAACGCGGAAATCCTTTGCATCTCGGCGAAAACCGGTGAGGGCGTGGATGCCGCGGCGGAATGGATTCGCGCACGTGCGAAGGCGTGGCTGAAGGGAGCTTAAGTTGGCAGTACGTGTAATCGAGATCAGGGAAAATGTTTTCGCAAAAAATGACGCGGCGGCTGAAGCCGTCCGTGCGCGCATGACGGCGGAAAAAACTTTCTTTCTGAATGTGATGTCTGCTCCCGGCTCCGGGAAGACCACGCTCCTCAGCGCGGTGATCAATCTGCTCAAGAATGAGTTGAAGATCGGCGTGATGGATGTCGATATTGCTACCTCCATGGACGCGCAGAAAGTCGCGGACAAAACCGGCGTGCGCTCTTTGCAGATTCACAACTGCGGACTGTGTCACATTGACGCGGATATGACGACCCGCGCTCTGGCGGAGTTCCCGCATGAAGATCTGGATCTGCTCTTCCTTGAGAACATCGGCAACCTGGTCTGTCCGGCGGAATTCGACACCGGTGCGCATAAGAATATGATGATCCTTTCGGTTCCGGAAGGAGATGACAAACCGCTGAAATACCCGCTGATGTTTTCCGTCAGCGACCTTGTGGTGATCTCCAAGACGGATACGCTGACTTACTTTGACTTTGACATGGCGCAGGCGAAGCATAATATTCTGCGTCTCAACCCCAAAGCCGAGATTTTGCCCGTCAGCGCGAAAACCGGCGAGGGTATGGACGAATTCGCCGCGTGGCTGAAGAAGCAGATCGCGGCACTTCACGCCGAATAAAGCGAAGTGAAAAAAGACAACAAAAAACAGACCGTGAGGTCTGTTTTTATGTTAAACACCTGTGATTTGCTGCGTTATGCGTGATTCAGCTGCGGCGTTGCGCTCTTCTTGCCGTTCGGAGCCGGGAAGATTGCCTGGAATTCGGTTTCGCTCAGGGTTTCTTTCTCAATCAGTGCATTCGCAACGGCTGTGAGCTGTTCGTTGTACTCGGTCAGGATCGACTTCGCTTTGTTGTAGGCATTGAGAACAATGCTGTTGACTTCCACGTCGATCTTCTCGGCAATGCTCTCGGAGTAGTTGCGCTGTTCGGAGATCTCGCGACCCAGGAAGACCATCTCATCCTTCTTTCCGTATGCCAGCGGCCCGAGTTTGCTCATGCCGAGCTGCGTGACCATGGTGCGGGCAAGCTGGGTGGCACGTTCAATGTCATTGGAAGCGCCGGAAGTGATGTCGTCAAACTTCAATTCCTCCGCCGCGCGTCCGCCCATCAGGCTGACAATTTGGTCAAGCAGCTGCTTTTTTGAGTTCAGAACACGATCCTCAGCAGGCAGGTTCATGGTGTAACCGCCGGCGGAACCGCGGCCGATGATGGTAATGCGGTGTACAGGGTCACATTCAGGCAGTACGTTCATCACAACAGCGTGACCGGCTTCATGATAGGCGATAATGCTCTTCTCAGCGGCGGTAATGCGGCTGCTGCGCTTCTCCGGACCCATCAGAGTCTTTTCGAAGGCTTCTTCCACTTCGGCGTTGCCGATAGTCTTCTTGCCGCGGCGGGCGGCGAGAATGGCGGATTCATTGATCAGGTTCTCAAGATCGGCGCCGACCAGACCGACCGTGGCGCGGGCGATCTTCTGATAGTCCACGTCGGCTTCCATCGGCTTCCCTTTGGCATGGATGCGCAGGATCTGCTCGCGGCCGAGGACATCGGGACGGTCAATGACGACACGGCGGTCGAAACGACCCGGGCGCAGCAGCGCGGGGTCGAGAATGTCGGGACGGTTGGTGGCTGCCATAACAATAACAGACGAATCCGTGCCGAAGCCGTCCATCTCAACCAGCATCTGGTTCAGGGTCTGTTCGCGCTCATCGTGAGAGCCGCCGAGACCCGCGCCGCGCTGGCGGCCAACCGCGTCGATTTCATCAATGAAGATGATGCAGGGGCTGTTCTTGCGCGCCTGCTCGAAAAGGTCGCGGACACGGCTCGCGCCGACACCGACGAACATCTCCACGAAGTCGGAACCGCTGATAAAGAAGAACGGTACGCCCGCTTCACCGGAAACCGCTTTCGCCAGGAGCGTTTTGCCTGTACCCGGTGAACCCACGAGGAGGATGCCCTTCGGGATACGGGCACCGAGTCCGGTGAACTTCGCCGGGTTCTTCAGAAACTCGACGACTTCCTGAAGCTCTTCCTTGGCTTCCTCAATGCCGGCAACATCGGCAAACGTGACAGTCGGGTTCTCACCGCGGATCATTTTCGCGCGGGATTTTCCGAAGTTCAGCGCACCGCCGCTGCCTCCGCCCTGCTGGCGGTAGACGACCAACATAAAGATTGCGAAGAGAACCAGCGGGAGGAATGAAATGATAAGTGAAATCACCGTTGCCCAAGGCGAGGGTTCCTTGACTGTCAGCGTAACAGTTTCTGCGGACAGGTCATCTGCGGAGACGCCCAAGAATTCCAGCTGCTCCAGCAGCGTTCCGTTGGTCTCTTTGAGTGTTTTGACAATCGTTTTATCCTTCAGCCGGGCGGTGACGGTGTCTTCCTGGACACTTATCTGCGTTACATTGCCGGATTTGATCTCCTCGGCAAGCTGATTGATTGAGATGAATTCATTACTGCCTGTGCTCCTCTCACCTGTCATTCCGTAAAATAGTAAAGAGATGATGCCAATAATGAGGAGCAGATAAACGAAACTGGGTTGTTTTCTCTGCGTCAATTTATTATTTCCTCCTGCTCATAATTCATTTCCATTATACCAACGGAAACGTTCGTTTTGTGATATTCCGTGTGATTCTTTGAAATTATTAATGATTATGTCCTCCGCGGACGCTCAGCCGATGTTGAATGTCTCATCGACCCAGGCATCCATGGCGGACATTCGCTCCGTTACGTAGGCGCGGAATTCGGAGAGCCCGGTTTCCGCCTCAACATAACTGCCTTCCGGCCAACGGGCTTTGTCCCGGATAAAGGCTCCGGAGCCGAAGATGTCCCGTTCGAGATCGTCCAATCGCCGGGTCAGCGCTTCATCGGACCAGTCCCCGGCGCGGAGCTCGGCATACCGTCCGCGAACCCTTTCCGCCATGTTTTTATCGCCCATGGCAAGCAGTCGGTAGACGGGGTTTAACTGCATGACGTAGCGGTTATCCGTGGGTTGAACGGTATACGAATGCTCAGAGGAACCTTCGGCAAAGCCGTTTCCCCAAACCGTGTCCAAATCCCATGGTGTGAACAGAATGATACGGTTCCAATTTTCATCCGCTTTGATTGTCACAAAGATGTTTTTGACGGAATCCGTGCCCGGAATGATATGATCGTTACCCTGAACCAGCGCGAGAAACAGAAAGATGTCGACCGCCGTATCCATATCGGTGTGCAGGTAGAGATCCTCAAGCTGCTCTTCGGAGGTGTGCAGCAAACCGCTGTAATACTTGTCAAGGACGGATATACCGTTGTTGAGAACAAATTCCTCTGCGGCGAACTGCAGCTCGTAGCCATCGGATCGCGCATCCGTTTTGACCGCGTTTCCCCATGAAGTCTTCTTGAACAGAAACTCGTCGTACTCCATGCGTTGATCCGGGATGATGTTCATCTGCTTTGCGTCAATTGGGTAACCCAGGGCATAAAGCCCCCAATAGCTCCCGTTGAGAATGAGCTCCGTGTAACGGTATTCCATGCCGTTCACCAGGCCGAAGCTGTTGTTCCGCGCACAGGAGTCCATCCACAGGTTTGAGGAAAAGACATTGCGGACTTTTTCCTGATCGCCGTATGCCGCGTAAAGAATCCAGTCCCCATCCGCACGCAGACCCAGCAATGCCGTGTCGTTTTCCCGGTCGGAGTTCTGTTGGTAAAGCGTAAGGCGGAAGTTGTTCTTAGGATCGTACCTTGTGGAGTTTCCGCGGATGTGGATAACGCCTTCGGAGGTGATGATGCGCGTGGTACTGCCGCGGTTGTCCGCCAATGTGAAGCGCATTGCCACAGCTTCAGCGCCGATCTTTTCGGAGCGGGTGTCGATCTGAATTACGGGGAGCGATGTATAGACAATTTCATATTCCCGGTATTCGCTGCTTGTGTAGACAACGCAACGGCTTGCGGCTGCGTCACAGGAGAGCTTCATTTTCTCTCTCCCTCTGATGAAGACTTGCGGGTCGTCGGAGCTGCGCTTCTCCGGCAGGGAATAAAACAGCCGGCTGCCTTCCTCGTCCGCGAACAGCGCCGCATCGTCAAAGCACAGCTCATACGGCGTGAGCTCGTTTGAGGCTTGACGGGAGACTTTCAGGGCTGCGTATTCCGTATCGGACAGGCAGAGCTCCGAAAGTCTCGGCGCATGGAACCGGCGGTGCGTCAACAAAAACAACGCCGACGCTGTGAGAAGGAGCAGAGTTGTTGCCGTGGTTCGACGGGTCATCGGTCCGGGTTTACATCAGGTCTTCGGCATCGTAGTCGATGACGGAGAAGCGGCTGACGTCGGGCATCTCGTTCAGGCGGGAGATCAGAGCCTGCGTGTCTTGGGTGGTGAATTCCACCGCGTAGTCCGCACCGTTCTTTGTGTAGCTGCGGCTCTTGAATTTGAAGGATTTTGCATTCTCTTTCAGGGCGGCGGTCAATTCCGTCTCGTCGCCGCTGTCGCTGTGCGCGATCAGGACATAGGGACGGCGTCCGAAATTCAGATGTTCGAACGCCAGCAGAACGACCGTCACCACCAGTGAGGTCAGGACGCCGACTTCGTAGAGCTGACAGCCGCAGACGATACCTGTCTGAATGGACCAGAGAATATAGAGCATGTCTACGGGATCCTTGACCGCGGTGCGGTAGCGGATGATGGCGAGTGCGCCGATGGTGCCGAGCGTGATGACCAAATTCGACTGCAAACAGAGGATGATGGTTGCGATGAAGAACGGCAGTCCGCAGATCGAGATGTTGAAGGCCCGGTTGAAGAACGCCCTTTTGGAGATCAGGCGGTAGACCAGGAATTCATACAGCGCGAGCACGAACACCATGCCGAGCACGGACAGGATGACACCCGTTGGAACGGCACTGTTGGAGTAGTTGCTTTCGATTGTGTTGATGATTTTTGTTAAAGTGCTCATAGACGGCTCCGTAAAATAAAATATCCGTCTTGAATTATATCATCGGAATATGCGCAGATGTTCCGGTTCCGGAAAAAAGATTCGCCGGGGGGGTACCGTCACCAATGCGCCGAATTCGGCTCGCGATGTTTTATAATGGTTGGGTCACTATGTGCAAATAATACTTGAACAAAAGGTGTTTTCATGGCTGAACTGAACAATCTTGAAAAAATTCGCGTAGAAAAGATCAATAAATTAAAGGAACTCAACATCGAGCCGTATCCGACCCGTTCGTATATCAACAGCACGATCAAGGAGGCGCGTGATGCCTTCGAAGCCGCTGAGCAAAACGGCGAAACCGACAGCAAAGAATATATTCTCGCGGGGCGTATGCGCAGTCTGCGCGTCATGGGCAAGCTTGCCTTCACGCACATTGAAGACGCCACCGGACGAATTCAGCTTTTCCTGCGCATTAACGAAATGGGCGAGAAGCTGCAGTTCTTCAAGGATTTCTTTGACCTCGGCGATTTTGTCGAAGCCCGCGGTACGCTGATGCGTTCCAAGTCCGGTGAGATATCCCTGCTGACTACCGACATCCGTATGCTTGCCAAAGCCGTTTCACCGCTTCCTGCCGCGAAGGAAGAAGAGGTGAACGGCGAGATCGTCCGCCATACCGGTATGAGCGATCCCGAACTGCGTTACCGTCAGCGTTACGCCGATCTTGTCGTCAACCCGGGCGTCAAGGACATTTTCCGCAAGCGTTCCAAGATCGTCAGCTCCCTGCGCGCCTTTCTCGACAGCCATGACTTCCTTGAAGTTGAGACTCCCGTCCTCCAGCCGATCTACGGCGGCGCGGCGGCGCGTCCTTTTGTCACGCATCACAATCAGCTGCATCAGGATCTCTATCTGCGCATTTCCTTTGAGCTGTATCTGAAGCGTCTGCTGGTCGGCGGTCTGGACCGTGTTTATGAAATCGGGCGCGACTTCCGCAACGAAGGCGTTTCCTACAAGCATAATCCTGAGTTCACCCAGCTTGAGTTCTACTGCGCTTACTTCGATTATCAGAAAGTCATGACCTTCGTTGAGGAAATGCTGCGTTACACTGCCGAACAGGTACTCGGTACGACCAAGTTCACCTATAACGGCATTGAATGTGACTTCGGCAAGCCGTGGAACCGCGTCAACATGCGCGAAGGCATCCTTGAGAAGACCGGCATTGACTACGCCCTCTATCCGGACACCGAATCCCTTGCCGCCGCCATGAAAGCCAGGGGCATTGAACCGCATCAGGGACTGGCCCGCGGCAAGCTGATTGATCAGCTCGTCGGCGATTACCTTGAGCCGTCTTTTCTGGAACCGACCTTCCTCTACGATTATCCGTGGGAAATCTCTCCGCTGGCGAAGCGCAAGCCGGAAGATCCTTCCACCACCGAACGTTTCGAGGGCTTTGTCGCAGGAATCGAACTCTGCAACGCCTTTACCGAGCTGAATGACCCGATTGATCAGGAACTGCGCTTCCTGGAAATGGGACGCTCCTATGACAAGGACGATGAGGAGAACAACCCGATTGATGAAGATTATCTGCGCGCCATGCGCTACGGTATGCCTCCCTGCGGCGGTTTCGGTATGGGTGTTGACCGCCTGACCATGCTGCTGACCGACTCCTCCACCATTCGTGAAGTCCTGCTCTTCCCGCACCTGCGCGATCGCGGCAACGGGGAAGAAGGCGAAGAAAGCGAAGGAGAAGCCTGAGTTTTGCGGAAAGGACGGCTGTCCTTTCGGAATTAATGGAAAGCTTGAAACGAATACCGGGACGCGGCGAGATCTGCCCGTTCCGGTTCGTTGTGTCATTGAAAGAGAAAAGAAAGCCATGAGCCTTGAAAAAAGCGAAAAGATCGGCATCCTTTGGGATCTGGACGGCACGATCGTTGACTCAATTGATTTATATTATGCGTCCTATAAGCCCGTGTTTCAAAAATACGGCATTCCCGAGCCGCCGGAAGCTGAATTCTATCACGATTACCGAACGAAGTATTTCGGGCGCAGTGTGGAAGCCCTGATTTGCGATTATTCTCCCCGCGTTTTCGCCGCTGATGAAATGGCGGCGCTGAAGCGGGATTACCTGATGTGCGCTGACCGCATGATTCGGGAGCGCGGAATGGACTGTGTGCGCACGCTGGCGGGGGTGGAGCGCGTGCTGAACGGCTTTTACGAACGCGGCTGCCCCATGGCGATCGCCTCGACTTCATGGATGCCGACCATTGTTCATACCCTTGAGACGATCGGCTTCCTGGACAAATTCGTGAACATCATCTCCGGGAATATTCTCCCATCCAAACCGGCTCCCGCAGTCTTCCTGACTGCCGCGGCGTCCATCGGGATGCCGGCGGAGCACTGTGTCGTGTTTGAGGATTCCCTCGGCGGGATGCGCGGGGCGAAGAACGCAGGCATGATGTGCGTCGGTATTGCCGGCTCCCTCACGCCCGATAAAATGCCTGATGCGGATCTCCCGCTGGCGTGTTATGCTGATCTTGACCTCGACGCGTTGATCGCGAAGGTCAACGCGTTGTCGTGATTTCGGGAATTTCTGCGGGCGCAGGAATGACATGAATTGCAGGCGGGGTATTGAAAGCCTGCCTATATTTATGATATAATGGCGTAAGCAGATTGTCCGTTTATCGCAAACTGCGTCAAACTATTTGAGGATGAGTGAAATATGATTGATGTAAATGAATTACGTAAAGGCGTGACCTTTGAAATTGATGGAAACCTTCTTAAGGTGCTGGACTATGAACATAACAAATCCGGCCGCGGCAATGCATCCATCCGTATCAAAGCCCGCAACCTTCGAACCGGCGCGACCTTCGAACGGACTTTCACTTCCGGCAACCGTGTACAGGATGTCTCCCTGGAGTTCCAGAATGTCAACTATCTCTACAGCGACGGTGATTTCTATTATTTCATGAACAATGAAACCTTCGAGCAGCCGGCTGTTCCCGCGAAGATCCTGACCGATGCTGTCCCTTACCTCAAGGAAGGCATTGCTGTCAAGCTGACCTACTACAAGGATGAGATCATTGATGTGGAACTGCCGATCAATGTTGATCTGCTCGTGACCTCCGCCGAAGCTTCCGTCCGCGGCGATACCGCCACCGGCGTGACCAAGATGGTCACCACCGAAACCGGCGGCAAGTTCATGACCCCGAACTTCGTCAACGAAGGCGACACCATCCGCGTCAGCACCGTCACCGGTGAATACGTCACCCGTGTCTGATTCGGAACAGAACCGATGAAGCATGACCGCCGGAATCCCGGCGGTTTTATTTTGCAAAAGAGTCCCGTCTGCGCCGCAGACGGGATTCTTTGAATGAAATCAATGCAGCTTGTTAAAAGTCTGCGCGGCCTTGTGTACGGCAAGCGCGAAGATAAGCCGGCAGACGGGGATTATGAGCGTGGGTACCAGGACGAAAACGGTTCCTCCGGCTTGGAAAATGCTTCTCAATACGTTTGCTCCGTTTCCGATATTCGAGATCATGTCCGTGACGGCACCGATGCCGCTGAAAAGGAGGAGTAAAGCAGGGACGATCACATTCAGCACGGCAAGAACCAGCAGGAGGGTGGCTTTCCAGAGCAGGCTTTTCCCGCCGGCGTATTGCAGACTGCCGCTTTTCCTTTCGTTGGCGATGGTGAGCATGATGTTCGCCACATCCCGATTCCAGCAGTAATAAAAAACAGGGATGAGCACGCAAACGGCGCAGAACAGAATCAGCGAGAGCACACCGCCAACCGTTATTCGGTTAAGATGAAAGAGCAGGGACACGAAAATAAGGACGATCGCGATGATAGTCAAAAGCCACACGAACATACGCAGCTGACTGATAACGCGGATCGGCTTTTCCCCATGGTCGGAGCTGACCAGATTGACATAGCCGACAGCTTCAACGACGACGGCCGCGCCCACGATGAGAGCCGGAATGACCGGGGTTTGCAGCAGAAAGCTGAAAGCACGGAGCAGAACAATGGCAGCGCCCGTCTGCGCAACGTTTTGCATGGAGGCGCTGACATCGGCAATGAGGTAGGTCGTCAGCAATCTGATCGAGCCGGCATAGATGATAAACAGTACAACACCCGCGACGGCAAGCAATGCCTCCAATACTTTCCAGACCGTGATGATCTTCAGCGGGGTTGTTTTCGTGTATGATGCGACATCAATCCGGCGGTTTGCGCTTCCGTATTGTTCCATAATTCAACTCCTTCTATCAATATAACGATCAGCGGGCAGAAAAAACATTCCACCCCCGGCGTGAAAACGAATCTGTCGGCGGTGATTCGGAGGCGGGTTATTCGATTTTGATGATCTTGACTTTATACGCACCGGCGGGAGCGTCGACAGTGACTTTCTGCCCCTTGCGGTGTCCCATGACAGCCTTGCCGATTGGGGATTCATGGGAGATCTTGTTCTCCGCAGGATTCGCTTCGGCGGCGCCGACGATCATGTAAGTTTCGGGTTCCTCGCCTTCTTCCTGAATCGTGACCGTGCATCCGACCTGAACCTCGCCGGCTTTGGCGGGTTCGTCAACAACCTTCGCGTTGGAAAGCAGGTCGCTCAGGTCATTGATCTGACCTTCGACGAAAGCCTGTTCATTGCGGGCGGCTTCCAGTTCGGCATTCTCGAGCAGGTCGTCCCCGCCGCCTTCCAGAGCGGCATGAAGTCGATCCGCGACTTCCTTGCGCTTGACATTTTTCAGATAATCCAGCTTGGCTTCAACTTTGTTGAATCCTTCGCGGGTCAACATCTTTTCGTTCATAATGCACCTTCACTTTGAATAACGGTTGAAAAAAGGCAGCGAATAAACAAAATACCCTCCCCGTTTCAGGGGAGAGTAACTATTTTGTTGTGAGCGTACTGGGGCTCGAACCCAGAACAAATGGCTTAAAAGGCCACTGCTCTACCATTGAGCTATACGCCCATATCAGAACGGTTATTAGTGTAGCACTTCTCAGGGAAATTGTCAAGAATATTCGTGAATCTGTTCTCCGTCTCACGAATTTATGCCGGGATTTACCTCATATGGTAAGATTAACAGGGAATTTTTTCGCCCGAGCAAGCGAACAATCACGCCGCTTTTTCGCTTGTGATGTTTCGGAATCCGATCTCTCTTTCCCCGTATCCGCTGCTTCCGCAAAAGGCGGAACCGAGAAACACACTCCGAGGTCATTGAGATATTGAAAGAGGTATATTAGTCCATGCGCACAGTGAAGCAACTGTTGAAGGCACTGCTTTTCGCGGTGCTTGCCGTTTTGATGCTTCGCGGTATTCAGACGGTGTTTTATGCCGCTGACGACCGTCCGTTTCATTCCATTGCGGGTTTCTATCAGGAGCCGGAAAACAGTCTTGACGCGGTTTTTATCGGCGCATCCAACACGTTTGAATTCTTTCAACCGCCGATAGCTTGGGAAGATCATGGAATCCTTGTCTATAACTATGTAACACCGGCAATGCCTATGCAGGGACTGAAAAATGTGATGCAGGAAGTCTATCAGAAGCAGACGGATGCATTGCTTATTGTCAACCTCAATAAAATAAAAAATGATGAATTTAAATATGCGGCACTTCATTATTTGGTCGACTTTATTCCTTTTTCCGAAAACAAAGTCGCGTTGGTTCGGAAGTTAGCACCATCCACGGGTCTTGACAGTTTTTGGGATCAATTGGAGTTCTATTTCCCTATCATCCGTTTTCACAGCCGCTGGCCGGATCTGCGCTCGGATGAGTTTTACAGAGT
>CAVESB010000048.1:0-14750 GCA_963618265.1 bacterium | reverse complement strand
ATCGGGAAACCATAAAGAGCCTCATCGCGTCTGTTGTCGGCAGGGCATTTGATATAAGCCAGAGGCAAATGCTCCACACCGCTGATTGTCATTTCCGCATTGATTGCCTCCCACTCCGCCAGGCTCGCAAGAGGAACAGGCGCCCCGGTGTCACCGGTTGCCCGCTGCCGGATAGTCAGCAGACCGTCGTCCGCCAGCGTATAGTCCGTCCAGCGAAAGAACCTGCGGTCTCCCTGAACGGTCGAATCTGCAAGAATGGAAATTGCCCGCAGCTCATCCCCATTGACGCGGTTGATAACCAAGGAGGACTGCGGAATAATGTCGGTGAACATTCTCCCGTTTGCCACATAGGGGACCAGCAGCACCCCGCCCGTGCCCAGGGCGATCGATGTCCATTTTCGCGCCTTGCCCCAGATTGGCGCCAGGCTGCCGTTCAGCCCCTCGGCGCGCTGATTGCCCCCTGTAACCGCGACGGTTGATTCCGCAACGGTCAGAGTAGCCAGTTTCCCGGCAAATATGGCGGTCAAGTTCACACCATGGGGGTCTTTATATTTTCGGTTTTGCTCCCTGAGGAACATGGACTCGCCCGCTGTCACCAGCGGATCAATCCCGAACAGCCTCTTGATGATATCCCGGACGTTGTCCATCCATTTCATTTCAGTCCTCCCGTATCAGGACGCGCAACCAGCGCTCCCAGCTGTACTCAAACGCATCCAATGTGTCAATGTCGCTCGTCCCGTCATCCAGCCTGACCCATGTCTCCGGTTTGTCTTTATCCCAGACACACCCCGAAAGCGCGGCTGCCAGGCTGTCGCACTCGCCCTTTATGTAGCGGAAGCGGTTGGAGCTGATTAGCAGGTCTGTCGCCCTGATCCTGTCGTTGATTTCGTATTTTCGCGCGTTCGCGACCGGAAAATCAGCCGCGTTACGGAATGTGTTGATGATGGTTTGTTCCGCGCTGTCGCAATAGGCGCAGTCTATTTTCCCGTACCCGGCGCGGATAATTTCTGCAAAGTGCAGAAATCTTTTTGTGAGTGCTTCAACTGTCGTACCTTTTGCCGGGATTCGCTCGCTTTTCAGCGCGATCAGCTCATTGTTCTCCGTGATCGCGCAAGCTACGAAAGTATGCGCAGAACCATTGCCGCCATAGTCCACTCCGATATTCAGCGCGGTAAACGGTATAACAGGCTCGGGAAGTCCGCCGGAATTGATTTTAACAACCTTTTCGCGGGCAATACTCCACTTATCCGGGTTATCCGCAAAAACGCGGTAAATCAAGCCCTCCGCAGTGACGCGCTGCCCCAGAATATCCCGCTTATACCATACGGATGTCTTATCATATTTGGCGGTAAAGGCTTCCAGCTGTTCCGGCGTGACGGAGGCATTGTCTGAAATGGTGAAATGCTCATAGAGATACCCCGGCATATTCAGATCGCGGTAGCGGTCAATATAATCAGTATAGATCTTATGGCGCGGGCTTGAGGGGTTCAAATCCCATAAGATAAGCGGTTCCCGCGCAGCTGCCTGCCTCGCCATCGCCACCTTGATAAAGCTCGTCCGGCTGTCGTCGCAATCATAGTGCTCGTTGATTTCCGTCGCAATCCACAAGCCGTAAGAGTTCCCCAAAATCCGCCGGTAACTGTCGGCCTTGCCGCCCCCGGCGAAAATGATGACTTTCTCCCCTGTCGGCGTGTCAATATACAGCGCTTCGTTATCCCGGTATTTTCCCCAATGGCAGCTGTTTGAGAACAGATTTTCTAATCCGAAACCGTTGCACACGCCGATATTCAATTTCGCGTTCCCGATTGTCGAGCCGGTTGCCAGATGAAACTTGTCGGGTGTGCGCTTCAGGTATTGCGCCGCGACAAACACGTTATCAATGGTCTTTCCGGCGCGAACCGCTCCCTCCGCGACCGCGAACGAAGACCCCAGCGCTCTGCCCATGTAAAGCAGGTGCTTTCGGGAAAAAGGACCGTAAGCCGGCGGTTCACTCCGCTGTGCTGTTCTCATCTCTCACCTCCCGAAGAATCTGCTCCAGCACGGGCAGGGACGGGTCGGCTGCTCGCGTCTGTTCTTCCCTGTCTAACCCGGCTTCCAGTCTTTTGAGCCTGAGTTCCTCATCACGGCGCTTGCGCTCCGGCGAAAGCCCGGCGTATTCCATCAGTTTTTCCCAGGCGGCTGTGCTGCCGCTTTCCGCCGCCCTGATCAGCCCGGCGATCATGTCCTCAAGCACGGTTCCGTCTGTCTCGGGACTGGCGGCGTAAATCGCGTCAAGAATAGCCCGCCGGATGGCTTTGCGCCTCCGTCTGCTTTCCGCCGAGTTTTTCCCGCCTCTCGACGCTTCCTCTTGGCTTAACCGGTGCCCACCGGGGATCAGATTTTGTTCATTCATAGCTCCCTGTAAAACGAAAAAAACGCGCTGAATTTCTGCAAAATTCAAACGCGCTTTTTTTCAAGTCTTGACGTTTGCCCTTATTATACCACCTTTTCGCCGGAATCAGTGCCGATATCTTCTAACCCGGCTTTCAGCTTGGCTTCCTTAAGCACATTGACATGCTTTATCCTGCCCCCGCGGACAATGAGGCGTATTTCTCCGTCTCTCATGGTCAGGAGTATTTTACGAATTAGGCAAAACGCCATTTCGAGCGACATAATTACATTCCTCCGCGAGACCGGTTATCTGTCATTTCCTGATAGCGTTCCGGTAATTCCGGCGTTTCCGGGTCATCCAGAATCAGGGCGAAAAAGGCGCGCAAGATCAGCCCCCTGCGTTGCGCTTTCGAAATCGAGCAATTTCACAAAATAGGGCACTTCTTCTTCTTTACGGCCATAATTTCCATAAAATGAGCAATGCCAGGCTGACAGCAGCCCATAAAACGGCTCCGGCCAGCGCGGTTCTGAATTCAATCATAGTGTCTCTCCTCCCCGTAAAGCAGGCTGCGCGCCCCCGGCGTTTTCAATCCCGGGCGACCTCGTAAAACGTCCATTTCGGGCACTTACGGAATCCCTCCCTGTAGGCTCTGCCCTTATGGACGTGGGCGATAATCAGGATGTCCCCCGGGCGCAGCTCAATCGGGTCCCTCCGCGTGTCCACCTGAATATGAAGGTAGCGGCTTAGATGCGCCGCGGTTTCCGCGTGCCCATAGCAGGAAATGAAGGGATTGTACTTCAGCAGGTTCCCGGCTGCATACGCCGAAATCCGGCGGATACGGACATTCCATGAGGCATTATAATCCGGGTACGATTGCAGCATGGTCACGGAAAAGCTATTCGACAGGTAAAGCATTTTCTTTTCCTTCCTCGTACATCCGGCAATACCCTTTTTCGGGTATCTTCGACACGGGGTAATAAATGCCGTTGTCCCGGATCGGAAGCCGGCAGACCCCGGAGGAATAATAGACACACTTTTCGCAAGCCTTTTCTTCTGCCATCGTTTCCCCGCTACTCCCCGAACTGCGTCAGGAAAATGCCCAGCTTCCCTAAAAGTTCAAGCATGGCTTTTGCTCCTAAATTCTTTACCCGTAGCTGCTTTGTTTTTTCGCCGCCTGTATGCTCGGCAAGACCGCGCATCCTGCGAATGTCCTCCATGCCCGGTTTTCCCGCCGCGCTCAAGAAAGCGTTCCACAGTTCCTGTTCACGCGCGCCCGGGGGAATCAGCTCCTTCACGGATTTAATGCCCGTTGTTCCCTCCTTTGAAGCCCGCCGGGCACCGGTCCGGAACAGCGCCTCTTTTTTCCGTTCGCGCTGCTCCTCCTGTCTGCGCTCCTCCTGTCTGCACGCCTCCGCCCATAACTGCCCGGCTTCCCATTGGGCCAGCGCGTCTGTTTTACGTTCGCAGCGCTCTGTTTTCGCCCCGCAACCGCAGCGGACTTCCCAACGATGCGCTTTACCGCCGCCGCCGGCTCCCGCCGGAATCCTGACAATTTCCGGGAGTTCCCCGCAAACGGCGCACTTGACTAATTCCAATTTCTCCATTCTTTCCTCCTTAGTCTTGCTTTCAAAGCTTCAATCAGGGCTTCCTGATTCATGTTCTTGTTTTTCAGGGCGTCCATGATATCCTCATCAATCGTGCCCTCGGTCAGGATGTGCTGAATCACAACCGTGCCGGCTTTCTGCCCCTGCCGCCACAAACGCGCGTTTGTCTGCTGATACAACTCAAGGCTCCAGATCGGGCTGTACCAGATCAGATGGCTGCCCCCGGTCTGCAAATTCAGTCCATGACCGGCTGCCGCGGGATGAATCAGCCCGACATTCAGTTTTCCCGCGTTCCAACAATCAATCGCGTGTGGGGAATCGATTTTCGCCCATGTCACGCCGATCCGGTCCAGGCGCCGCCGGATCCGGTCGTAATCGTGCTTGAACCGGTAGGCAACCAGAACCGGCTGTCCGTTCATGGCTTCAATCAGATCCTCCAGCGCGTCCAATTTCCGGTCGTGAAAAATCTGTACGCCATGCGTATCGTCATAAATAGCACCGTTGGCAAGCTGCGAGAGCTTCCCGGACAGCACAGCGGCATTGGCGGCGCTGATCTGGTCTTCCTCGCCCGGATGAAGGACATACAGGTCTTTCAGCCGGTCGTAGATTTCCCGTTCCCGTGGTTCCATCCGTACCCGGGTTTCCGCTGAAATCAGCTCCGGCATATTCAGGTGGTCGACGGATTTCATCGAAATCGTCACATCGGAGATCTTTTTCTGAATCGCGTCGAACGCGCCCGGCTTCGGTTTCCAGTTGTAGATGATGTTCGGACCGCGCCTGCCCGGGACTTCGTAGAGGTCGCGGAATGTGCCGATATATTTTCCCAGACGTTCGCCCATATCCAGAAGTTTGAACTCCGCCCAGAGGTCTTCCGGCCCGTTCGCGCTTGGCGTTCCGGTTAGTCCGATTATGCGGCTGATCTTTTTCCGCTCGGAGAAAAGCGCTTTGTAGCGTTTTGCCTGATGGTTTTTGAAGCTCGAAAGCTCATCAATCACGACCGTATCGAACTCCCAACGAATCCCGCTCTCCCGGATGAGCCACGGGACGTTTTCCCGGTTGGTCACATAAATGTCAGCGTCTTCCTGTAAAGCTCTCCGGCGCGCGTCAGCGGGCCCCACAGCGGCGGAAAGGCGCAAGCCGGATAAATGTTCCCATTTAGCCGCTTCGGCTTTCCACGTGTCTCCGGCGACGCGCAGGGGGGCTATTACTAAAACCTTCCGCGCCTCGAAGCGCTCAAACAGGAGAATTTGCAGCGCGGTCAGTGTAATCACGGTCTTCCCCAGTCCCATATCCAGAAACACGCCGCAGACAGGGTGGTTCACAATCCAGTCAATCGCGTATTTCTGGTATTCATGCGGTTCGAATTTCATCCCCGCGCCTCCCGCGCTGCTTCTTCATTCAGCACGCTGACCGCCGCGTCTCCGCTGTCGACCACATACACGCGAAATCCCATCTTCCGCAGCATGCACATCCGCGTGGTCTGGATCGGTTCGGGCTTCTTCCCGCTTGCTTTCAGTTCTGCGAAGAATACCTCTCCGTCGTCCCTCAGGATGATTCGATCCGGCATACCGGCAAAACCGGGGCAGGACAGTTTCAGGGCTTTCCAGCCCCTGCTTTCCGTCATTTTTACAAACTTTTGTTCAAGCTTTTTTTCTTCCGCCACTGAACAAGCTCCTGATTTTTTAATTCTTGTTCACAATCTTGTTCATGAGGAAGCCCCGAGTAAATGAACAAGATGAACAAGTGAACAATGATTTTTAAAGTTCTCTGTTATTATTTAAAAAACACACACAATTTAAAACCGATTTTTCTTGTTCACTTGTTCAGTTTACGCGTAAACTCCTCGTGAACAAGATTGTGAACAAGCGCCTAAAAGTTGTTCAGCTTGTTCAGCTTGTTCCGATTGTCCGGCTGCTTCCGCTGCTGAATTGTCCGTATATCAGTTTTTTGTTCTGTAAACTCTTTGCCTCCCGTACAGGGGTAAAACCCCAAGCCCCGTTTTCTCCCAGCCCTCCATCTTTTTCATAATCGCTCCGATTTCATAGCTGTCCTGCTTCCGCAGCCGGCTCGCGTCTTCCCCGAAGCACTCACACCAGATTTCCAGATTGCAGACAGCTGTCCGTCTTACCGTTCCGACCTTCCCCAGATCGCCCCCGGCTGTCAGGAAATTCCGGCGTTCTCCCAACGTCATAAAATCCCAGTCATCCGGGAGCAGCGTATTCAGGTAGTTGTACACCAGCCCTTCCCGCTCATCGCGTTCCAGGGCTTCCGTCTGTTCCTCGACAGCCATCACCGCCTCCTCCCCGGACAGGTAAAGCGGCTCTCCGCTTCTGAATGCCGCCAGGGCTTCCGCCCAGATCTGCCTGATTGTTTCCTCATTCAGGTCCCACGGTGCCCTCGTCCGCATGTCACTTGTCTTCAGCGGCCAGAAACGTCTGTTTCCGGTGATGTCGCGGAGGAAACCATCCTCGTTGTTGGTTGAGCCGACAATCACGCATTGCCGCGGGTGGTTTTCAACATTTCTGCCGAATGCCGCGCGGTATTTGTCATCTTCGCGGCTCATAAAGGCCTTAACCGTCTCAATTTCCGCCTTCCTCATGCCCGCCATTTCGCCAAGCTCAAGGATCCAGTAGCCCTGAAGTTTTTCTGCGGCTGTCTTGTCCCGCATATCTGAAAGCGTCAGGCTGTCGGAAAACCAGTCTCCCGCCAGCTTCCGGAACAGGGTGGACTTGCCCAAACCCTGGCGTCCGACCAGCACCGCGCAGCTGTCGAATTTTGCTCCCGGTCTGAAAATCCGTGTCACCGCCGCCGTAAACGTCTTCCGGCAAACTGCCATGGTGTAGGCGTTCAGCGGGGTTCCAAGGTAATCATGAAAAACCGTGTTCAGGCGCGGTTCCCGATCCCACTCCGGCAGCGCGTTCAGGTACTCCCTGATCGGATGGTAAGCGCGTTCCGCCGCCGCCGCGCTCAGTGCTGTCCGGGTCTTTTCCGGCGCATATACACCGTAGGCCGACTGAAGGTACACGCGCAGGCTGTCTTCATCGGTATCACTCCATCCCGGTTTCAGCTGCTTCCACGGCAGCGCGTTTTCCGGCGCGTCTACACAGCTCCGCTGTTGGTTGTAACGGAGAGGGGTCAGGTTGGGGTCATTGCGCATGATCAGCATCAGGTTCGCGAGTGTGTCTTTCAGTTCCCCGTTTCTCTTCAGCTCCAGTGCGTTCGCCCATTCCATATCCGCGCCCTTGAAATCTTCCGACGCGGGCGTTCTTTCAGCCAGGATGATCTGTTTGACCGCGGGGTCTTCCAGCGCGAATGCGCTCATTTCATCGAAAGATTTCCGCGGCTCATCGTCTCCGAATTTATGGACACGGACCAGGTCAAAGGCGTTCAGCAGCATTCCGCAGGCGGGATCGGACGCATGATGAGAGTAAGCCCAGCGGTCTTCATAAACCTGTACTCCCGGCATACTGTCGGAGCCGATAAAATCATAGCGGTTCGCGTTGGCAGTCGGCGCATAAATCCCGTCAAGGAATGCCGCCATAACGGCTGTGATGGTGTAGGCACGGCAAAACGCGCCGACGATGCCGCCTTTCTTTAGCGGGTCCTCCTGCTTCCGTCCTTCCGCGTTCCGTACCGCGCTCTCGCGGCCGGAAGTCGGCAGCAGCGCGCAATCACGCCAGTTCGGGCGGCGCGCCAGGAATTCGTCCGGGTCCAGCCATTTGCCGTCAATCCGCTCAAAGATGTATTCTCCGTTTGACGGAGCCGTCGGCCAGTACATCAGCTGTTGCGGTTTGTAGGAGCATTCGTCAAACTGATCCATGCTCCACCCGTCGGCAAAATAGCGGCTGATTGCCTGGTATTCATCCGGGTTGACGTCCCGTGTCAGCGGAACGATCACCCGCAGACGCGGGGCTTCCGGCGTATGGCTGTGGGTGGAGTAAACCAGCGCTGTGTACTCGCAGTATTTCAGGAACGAAGGCAGGAAGGACACTTCCGGCTGATCCAGATCCAGCGTGAGCATGGAGCGGGACGCGACGGCTTCACGCTTGCGCCGTCCGCCTTTCAGCTGCCCGCCGACAAAACCGCCGCGGTCTTTTGCCCTGTCTCTGTCCGCTTTTTTCATTCGTGCATATTCTGAAACAGTTTCGCTTGTCCGAATCGGCGTTTTCAACCTTTCGGCCAGGTCATCCAGGCTGATCACCTTATTTGACCATTTCACTGCGAAACAACTGTCTCCGTATGCGATTGGTAACTTTCTCATTTTCAGTCCTTTTTATAAAAAGGCGTCTCGTAACCGTCCGCCGCAAGAATCAGTCCGGAGGCCCAGGCAGGGACTTCCGCCATTCTCCGGCAGACGTCTTCAAGAGTAAGTTCGGGGCCGGCTTCGATGACCAGCTCATCGTGAATGTGCATCTCGATCCGGTACTGCTTCAGGTTCTGCATGGCGTTCATGAGCAGGTCGCGGGCGATTCCCTGCACGATGTTCTCAACGAATTTCGGCCCGTAGCTGCTGATCCGTTCCCACTTTCGTGTGGTTCCGAGTCCTTCATAGCTGATCCCGTCCCTGTCGTTCTGCGGATGGATGTAACAGATGGAGCGGCCTGAAGGCAGCTTGACCCGGAGAATCCCGCTTTGGGTCGTCACACGCAAGCCGCGCGGGAAAAACTCCTTTCCCGGATCGCGGATCGCGCCCTGAATCGCTTCATCGACTTCCCTCCACAATTTCACGATACGCGGATTAGATCTGCGCCACGCGCTGACAAGTCCGGGCAGCTCCATTTCCCGCAGCCCCATTTCCGGCGCGCCCATGTTTTTGAGCGCGCCGACTCCGCCCCCGTACCCGAGCGCCAGTTCGGCTATTTTGCCCTTTTGGCGGAGATGTCCGTTGACCCCGTGTTTCTCAACCGGAACGCCGAACATCTGACCGGCACTGGCGCAGTAGATATCGCCGTTTCGGGCGAATACCTCCTGCCGCCAGCTCTCCCCCGCCAGCCAGGCAATCACGCGGGCTTCGATCGCGCTGAAGTCAGCAACGATCAGACGCTTCCCCGGCGCCGCGATAAACGCGGTACGGATCAGCTGGCTGAGCGTGTCTGAGACATTGCCGTAAAGCAGTTTTACGGCTTCATAGTTGCCTTCACGTACCAGTGCCCGCGCGTCTTCCAGATCGGAAAGGTGGTTCTGCGGCAGGTTCTGCATCTGAACCAGACGTCCCGCCCATCTCCCTGTCCGGGATCCGTAAAATTGAAACATGCCCCGCGCACGATGATCGGCGCAGGCGCATTCCGCCATTGTCTGATATTTCTTCACGGAGGACTTGGAAAGCTGCTGCCGGAGCACAAGGACGCGTTCCACGTCGGCTCCGTTTTTGCCCGAAAGGATCCCGCGAACCGCCTTTTTATCCAGGCTGTCCGTTTGCACTCCCCGGCAATCCAGCCAGTAACGCAGCTGCGAAACGCTGTTCGGGTTTTCCAGTCCTGTCAGCTCCTTCATTTCGGAGGTTAATTCAAGCCTGTTTTTCGTGTCCATCGCGACGGCGGCTTGAACCAGTGCCTCATCAATCAGCGGGCCGTTATCGCAAATTTGCTGATCAATGGCGTATTCTTCCCAGAGACCCGGGTATTCGCTGCCAATGGCTTCCAGACGCTTGCGGATGTCTGTTTCGGCTTCCACATCGCGTTTGTTGTATTCCTTGAAAAGCTCCCAGTCCGAATCATTGAACAGGCTGTCCTGCCCCGCCTTGTCTGTTGTCACATAACTGAATTTGCGGATCAGGCGCTTGCCCTCCGTCATTTTCGGTCTCTGAATCCCGAGGACGTCGCCAACGGCCTGAAGGGACAGCGGGAGCCCCGCTGTCGCGCTCCAAACCATGGTGCAGCGCCAGCCTTCCGGTAGGAGGTATTTTCCGGTCAGACCCAGAAATCGCGAAAGGCAGACGCGCTCAAACGACGCATTGAAAGCGTATTTGACTACACCGGGGTCAGCCAGGGCGTCAAGCACGGCGGCGGGGATGGCTTCCCCGTGCGCCGTGTCGACGACCTGAACCGGTTCGTCATCGACGGAATACCCGAAAAGGAGTATGGCAAAGTCCGGATCCTCCGCATAGCGGTAGACTCCGCAGGTGCTCAGATCCGCTCCCGACCGGGTTTCGATATCGATGGACAGTGTTTTCATACCGGTTTATCCTTTACCGGAGAAAAGAAGGCACTTCGCCCTCAGCTATTTTCATTTCCGGTTCTTCGGCAAACTCGTCTTCGGCGGAAATCTGTCCGCCAAGCGGCTCCCCGTCGCGGATCTTTTGCAGGTTGTTGAGCCCGCAGGCGATCCCGCGGTTGCCGTTCACATTGAAGGCGTAAAAGCTGATCGAAGCGCGTCCGTAAACGCCGGAATAGACTTCGGAGTGGTCCAGAATCGGCTGCCTGTCGGCGTCCACGATGCCCGGGGCGTTTTTCGCGTTGGCATTGAGGAACCAGCAGCCTTTGTACGCCTCATCGTCGGGGCGTTCCAGGTCTCCGTCCCGCAGGGGGCTTTTGATGGCTTCGAGGGCGGGAACGGATTTTCCGGTTCCCTTCAGCTTGCTCTGCCCTTCCTGATAGGCAGCGCGGATGCCGGCATTGACCCGGTCAACGGTGACCGTGTCATTCTTCGGGATCAGCAGGCTGACCGAGTATTTCGGCGTTCCGCCGTTGATGGCTTTCGGCTCCCAGACGTTGGCGTAGGACCAGCGGGTGGAAGGACCTGTAATTACACGTGTTGGATTGCTGCTTGTCATTGTTTTGTCTCCTTTTGACTTCAGTCTTCAAAATCGGCCGCGGCTGACAGATCAAGCTCCGGCCTTTTATCTGCCACCGGCACAAGCACCGGTTTCCCGGCGGGCTTTTCCAGCAGCCCGCCGCATACTTCTTCAAAATTCTTTGGCCCCATCTCTTTTTTGAGTTCGGTCAGCCCTTTCATTTTCGTGGTGTAGGGATTGAACCCGGCTTCCTTGATCTTCTGACAGGCCTCCGTCTCCGACCGAAAGCAGCGGACGCTCCGCCCCTCCACCAGCTTGTAGCCCTTGAATTTGTGCCCCCGCAGAGCCTTGCGAAAGGCATAATCTTTCAGCTCGCTCGCCCAGCTAATCAGGAGATCGAGTTTCGGGAGAATGTTTTCGATCTCTTGGGTACTCATCCCGTGGGGGTCCCGGAAATCCAGCGCGGCCATTTCCGTCATCTGATCGGCTAAGGCTATGCAGGTCGGCTTTGCCTTGCAGAAACGGCACCAGTCCCCGGCTTTCGCCTCTCCCTTGCCGTTCCAAGCAAGCTCTGCCGCGGGTTCCAATGTCCCCCGCGCCCAGTTCAGCAGTTCGTTAAGGCTCAGGTTGAACACACCGGTATGAGCACGCCGGGGCTGGAAGATGTGTGTCTCCACTCTTTCGAACTCGTAGAGCGTGCCGAGCATCGCATACACGCCCAGGGCATAACAAAGGAGCTGCGGGTTCCATTCCGCGTCCACTTCAACGCCCTGGCCGTATTTGAAATCAAAGATCTTCAGCGTGTTCCCGTCGGCTGCCAGGCAGTCCACGGTCCCGAAGCCCCCCGGCGCCCAGGTTGAATAATCCACGCGCTGCTCCACAAAAATACTTGCTTCTTCGCCTACATTTTGGCCGATGTACTCCAGATAACCGAACGCCGCATCAATCATCTCGTTCGTCGGTTCAAAGTCCGGTTCTTCACATTCTCTCCCGAGGAGCTTCAAGAGCTTGTATTCACACCAGGCATGCGCCCGGGTTCCTTCCTCCGCGTATGGGCTGGATGCATCCGGCAACAGCGCGCACAGCAGCGCGGACGGCGGGCAATTGATCCAGCGGAAAGCGGATGAAGCAGACAGGATTGCGTGTTTTTCCGGTGCCATGGTCAGAGCTCCTTCCCGAGGGCAAGCAGATCGGCGTAATTTGCCGGGTCCACTTCGGGCAGGCTGGATGCGTTGAAATGCTCCAGAAGCTCTCTGACAGCACCGGTTTTGCCCGCGCGGGACTTTTCCACCAGAACGGCGCGCACCTCTTCCAGCGTGGTCTTTTTGGCGGGCTTTTCGGGTTCCTGCTGCGCTTTCGCGGCGGGTTCCTTCGACGCCTTGAGCGATTCAACCAGATCCCGCAGATCCCGTTGCAGGCGGTCAAGGATTTCAATTGTTTCGGCTGTTACGATTTGTTCCATTTTTGTCTCCTTTTGTCTCCTTTTGTCTTTACCTGACGGAATTTTCCGTCGTGGTCATGCTTTCACTGTTTTCCGTGGTACAATTTCCTTACAGGAGCAACTTGAGCGGTGGTTTCGGAAACGGAATCGCCGCTCTTTTCTTCTTCGGCCGCCCTGAAGGCTTCGTATATGCTTTTCAGGGAAATTTCCCCGTACTGCGTGTCAACGATTTCATACGAATCCAGACGGAAGCCGACAGCAGCCAAGGCGCAACCGGCGCGTCTGCCATCGAAGAACTTCCCGAACCGGTAAATGTCCTTGGTCAGCTTCCCCCCGGTTCGCATGTCGGTGACGTTCAGCCTCACCAGCGACACCGGAAATTCATTTCCCAGTTCTTTTGCAAAATCGAACATCTTTTCCTCCTTCTGAAAATATTTGAACCCTTGATATTTTTGCAAACAGCGCTGCTGTTGTTGCTAAAGAACCGGGAGTTCCTCCATCGCGGCGATCGTGTGCCGCCCGAGAAACTCGACAAAGGACATGTACGGGATCCGCCAGCTTCCGCCTTCGGCCAGTTGAATCGCCGTAATCTGTCCGTCGCTGACATATTTGCGCAGCTGGCCAGCGGAAAGCTGCAGCACCCCGGCGGCCTGCTCGATCGTCAGGTATTCCGGTCTTTCCGGTGAGCGCAGCGCGTCACACTGCAATTCCAGCACGCTTATCCGGCGCTGCATGGCGATGTTTTCCTCCCGCAGCCTCCGAATCTCCCTGTTTTTCTCCATGCACTTTTCACACACCATCAATACACCCCCTCCTTACAATGCCGGAATCAACAGGAACATCATCCATACAATGACGAGCCACATCACAATCGTTGCGGCGGCAGCCCAGGGCGATTCCTGCTTCGGTTTCTTCGGCTGCTCCTCCCACGGATACGGCGGCCTCAGGTCAATCATTTTCATCCTCCTCCTCGTAAAATTCCGTCCAATCGAACCCCAGCACCGCAGCGATCTTCTTCGCCGTCGCAGGCTTGGGGCGATTCAATCCTCTTTCAAATCGAGTGATAGAAGATTGCTGTTTGCCAACCGCAAGCGCAAGCTGCTCCTGTGTGATTCCTTTTTCTATTCGCTTCTCTCTCAGATTCATTTACTCCTCCTCTTTATAAGCGACAATAAAAATGTATTTTATACATATTATATGGGTATCATTCATATTGTCAAGATTTATTATGAATTTCATGCATGTTGTGTAAATGGTATAAGTATGCGTAAAATTCATAATTATAATTATTCAAAAAGGGTGAAATTATGAATAATATAAAGGGCGTTCGGAAGAATAAGGGTATGACGCAAGTCGAAGCCGCTAAAGAGCTCGGTATAACTCAATCTCAATATTCAAGATATGAATCCGGGTTTACAAATATTCCCAGTGATATGCTCTCTAAAATAGCAGACTTATTTGGCGTCTCCGTAGACGTGATACTCGGACGGGACGGGGACGAGATGCAGGAACCAATCGGCCGCCGGATTGTCATTAAGCCTGAACTTGCCCCCGAAGATGAAGTCATGATTCCCCTTGTCGCCTCTCTCCACTGTGGGTACGGCAAAGCCGGAGAGCCTTTCAGCATCATCAAGCAGATCCCCGTTCCGCAGTCCTACATTACCCGCTGGGGGAAGCATATCGCCGCGCTGGAAGCTGTGGGCAAGTCCATGCTGCCCACCATCCGCCCCGGTGATCTCATGATCTGCATTCCCGGTGAAGCCTGGGAAGACGGGAATATCGTCGATATTGACGTCAACGACAGCGATACGATCAAACGCATTTATCGTGCCGCTGACGGCGGGATCGATCTCGTTCCCGACAATGAGGATTTTGAGACCATGCATTATTCCCCGGCGGATCTGGATATCTACCGGGTACATGTCCTTGCCCGGGTCGTCAAAACGATCGGTCCTGATTTATGAGAGAAGGGTTATGAAACATATTATTTGTGTTTTTCTGTTTAAGGTGATTCACTTGTGAACCATACTGCGGAACGGCGGGGAATTTTTTATTTTCGGAGGATGAATACAGGACAGGATCTCGTCTGTAAATATTCCGCTGAACAACATAATCATTCAAATAATAAGGGAAAAATACTGATTTGGTTTTCTTAAGGTTCCGTCAAAAAGACGGTGCTTTTTCAAAGGCTCAACAGCGTTTCAGCCCGAAATGACTGAAAATTGTAGTGTCCACGGTCCGATTCCGTGTCTCGGCACAAACGATCCCGATTTGATTCGGGATTTTTTGTTTTCACATTCCAACTGCGTCAGCGTACCGATTCAATTTGCGATGAGATCACCGGAGTGTTTGCCGGATTGATTCTTCGGGAGCATGATTTGCGAAATCCGTCAACTTTGCCCGTCTGCACCTCATCCACCGCAAGCGGTCCCCCTTCCCCTACAAGGGGAAGGCTTAATGACGCTGCGCATGGGGATTGGGTGATGCCGATTTTCAGCAATCTTGACCGTCGAAAGCACCTCTTCTACACTGTCGCGAAGCGTCCATAGCGCCTTCTCCTTGTAGGAGAAGGGGGACCGCGTCAGCGGTGGATGAGGTCTT
>CAVESB010000047.1:0-14812 GCA_963618265.1 bacterium | reverse complement strand
GACGCAGACCAATGCCGTTCATTACGAATCGGGCAGTCGCTGAGCAATGAAAACATTGAAGCAGCTGCCCATCACCATGTCAGGCTTTCTCCACATTCCTTGTCGCGATCACATCCGCGCCGGTTCCGCAGACGTTTTGGATGATCACATCTCCGATATGTTTGGGCGCCTCGCAGCTGACTGCGTTGATTGCCTTCATCACCTCGAAGATACTGCTCTTTGGCACATCGCTCCCGGTCTTGACAGAAAGCCGCGCCTTATCCCCGCTGTGGATCACCACGGTGCTTGTAACGACGCGCGTCGGGTTTGTCACCTCTTTGCGGGCATATCTGTCTCCGACATTGCAGGTGTTTCCTTCAACACTGGCGACTTCCCCCTGATCCAACTTCACTGTGATCTGACACCCCATCGGGCATCCGATACACGTTAATTCTCTGGTTTCCATAGTGTATATCCTTTCCCTGCGTGTCAGTCCTTTTCAATTTTTACGGTGATCGTTTTCAGATCAGGAAAAGCTGCCAGCTTTTCTTTCTGCAGAACAAACTGTTCCATTTCACCCGGGGCAAAGATTCTCTTCTTCTTATGGATCACCCGCTCATCGTTGCAATACACGCTCATGTAGGAATTCTTGTATACATTCCCGACACGGAAGCGCACAGTGAGTTGATCGTCCATCCGTTTTACGTTCACTGTGGAAGGAACCGTATACCGCGCCCCATCGGTTGCCAGCAGTTTGACCGACTCTTCCTTTTCTTCCGTAATGCCGTTCTGTACGAAATGAGCGGCGTTGGTTCCTGCATGCGTCGCTTCTTCGGAAACATAATCAACCAGATCATGCACATGGAGGACGTTACCGCATGCAAAGACACCCGGTATGTTTGTCTCAAGACGTTCATTGACGATCGGCCCGTTTGTGACCTGATTCATGACAACGCCGGCGTTCTTAGACAGTTCATTCTCCGGGATCAGCCCAACGGAAAGCAAAAGCGTATCACAGGTATATCTTTCCTCAGTTCCCGGGATCGGTTTTCTGTCCGGGCCAACCTCCGCAATGGTTACTGCCGTTACCCGCTCTTTTCCCTCAATATCAATGACGGTGTGGGACAGCTTCAACGGAATACCGAAATCATCCAGACACTGAACAATATTTCTCTTCAAGCCGCCGGAATAGGGCATCAGCTCCGCGACGACCTTGACCTTTGCCCCTTCAAGCGTCATACGGCGAGCCATGATGAGTCCGATATCGCCGGAGCCGAGGATAACGACTTCACGACCGGGCATGTATCCTTCAATATTGACCAACCGCTGTGCCGTGCCTGCTGAGAAAATCCCTGCCGGGCGATATCCGGGAATATTCAGAGCCCCTCTCGGACGCTCTCTGCATCCCATCGCAAGAATCACCGCTCCCGCCTGAATCTGCATCATGCCGTCCGTTCGGTTCATGGCGGTGACCACTCTGTCAGCGGAAATGTCCATGACCATCGTATTCAGCTTATATTCGATACCAAGATCAAAGACCTGCTGCATGAAACGATAAGCATATTCCGGACCGGTGAGTTCCTCCTTAAAGGTATGGAGACCGAAGCCATTGTGAACACACTGGTTCAGAATACCTCCAAGCTCATGATCACGTTCCAGAATCAGAATACTGTCAGTGCCTGCTTTTTTCGCCGCAACGGCTGCCGCCAAGCCGGCAGGACCGCCGCCGATTATCACGATGTCATAAGATAACATTATTCCTCTCCTTTCACGGCTTTGGAACGTTCAATCACGATATTGGATTTTCCTCCGCTCTTGGTGATCTTTTCCATTGGAATATTCAGCTCTCTGTGAAGGATCTCCATGACACGCGGGCTGCAGAACCCCGCCTGGCATCTGCCCATTCCGGCACGTGTGCGCTTCTTGACGCCGTCAAGGGAGCGTGCGCCCAGCGGACGGTGAATCGCGTCCAGAATCTCACCTTCCGAGATCGACTCGCAGCGGCAGATAATGGTGCCGTATGCCGCGTTCTTTTTGATAAGCTCGTTTCTCTCGTCGATCGTCAGATTCTTCGTGTTTAATACGCCTTTTCTCTTTCCGTTCCAGTGCTCTTTCTTTTCCGGCTTAGCCAGTTGGCAGACGATATCGGCTGTCATGAGACCGATTGCGGGGCTGGATGTGAGACCCGGAGACTCAATTCCGGCGCAGTCGATGAAGTTTGGCGCGTCTTCAAGCTCTTTGATAATAAACTCGTGATGATCCTCGTGCGCACGCAGTCCCGCAAAGCTCGTAATCACTTTGCGTCCGACCGGAAGATTCTTTACGTGCATTCCCGCCTTATTAATCAGCTCGTCGATACCGTCTTGTGTCGTCGCTGTGCCTTCTTTGTCTTCGATATCGACAGCGGTAGGGCCGACAATCAGGTTGCCGTCGATCGTCGGGGACACCAGAACGCCCTTCCCCATTTTGGTAGGCTGCGGGAAAATCGTATGTGAGCAGAAGCTCCCCATATCCTGGTCAAGCAGGCAGTAATCTCCGCGCCGGGGCGTGATGTGGATTTTGTGCGCAGAAACCATATTGTGGAAATAATCTGCGTATACGCCGGCGGCATTGACCACATATTTCGTCTTGTATTCGCCGTTATTGGTTCTGAGAATCCAGATGCCCTCCGCATCTTTGTGAATTTCTTCAACTTCCGTGTTAAAACGGAAATCCACGCCGTTCATGGCGGCATTCTCTGCCAATCCGATGTTGAGCGCAAAGGGACTGATAATGCCCGCCGTAGGCGCGTAAAGAGCACCCTGTACCTCATCCGAAAGATTCGGTTCCAGCTCAAGACATTCTTCGCGGTTAAGGATCTTCATCTCCTTGACCCCGTTTTTGATGCCTCTGTCATAAAGATCCTGCAGCCCGGGCAGCTCTTCTTTGTGGATGCAGACGACAAGCGAACCGTTGCGTGTGAAAGGAATATCCAAATCCTCCGCCAGCTGACCCATCATCAGGTTGCCTTCCACATTCAGTTTTGCCATCAAAGAGCCTTCTGCGGCATCAAAACCCGCGTGGACGATAGCACTGTTTGCCTTACTGGTTCCGCAGCAGACATCTTCTTCCTTTTCCAGTACACAGACATTCAGTTTGTACTTTGAAAGTTCTCTCGCAGTCGCGCTGCCGCTGACGCCTGCGCCGATAACAATCACATCATAAATCATGCCGAAACTCCTTTCTTTTCTGCTGTCTCATGTTTTCTCGCTTTTCGGAAGTGCTGCGCCTTTTTCAAAAAAGTCACCAATCAGATCGCTTAGCGCGTATTGATTGATGACTTTTTCACATAATTTTCAGAAGAAAACTATAGAGCAACACGCTTTTTCTGCAAAGTCGCTGAGTTCAGTTTTCAGAAATCCGATTTGCCTCAATTATTATAACATCAGAGTGCTAACGGAAGCGCATAATAAAGAAGTGCCGCTGCGATGCCGCCCAGAACCGGGGCTACGATCGGAATCCAAGCGTATTTCATGTCGGGGTCGCCCTTGCCGGGAACCGGGAGAATCGCGTACGCAAGGCGGGGACCAAAATCGCGGGCCGGATTCATCGCATAACCGGTAAGTCCGCCCAGGGACATGCCGATGGAAACGATAATGCCGTAGGTCAGCAGATAATTCACGCCGCTGACTGCAGCACCCGGAACCTGTCCCTCACCGAGAATGGTGAAGAGAAGCAGGAAGCCGCATACAAACTCGGACAGGAAATTGAGCGGGGTGTTGCGAACAGAAGGGGATGTGCAGAAGCATCCTCTCTTGACATCCGGATCCTCGGTTGCCTTGAACTGATCGTAGTAGAGAACCACAAGAATCGCTGCGCCAAGAAATGCGCCCAAGAACTCACCGGCAAGATAGACAGGAACCATGCTCCAGGAGACACTGCCCGCCACGGCGAGAGCAATGGTCACCGCAGGATTGAAATGCGCGCCGCTCGTCGCTCCGAAGATAAAGGCCGGCAAAAGCACCGCAAGACCCCAGGCGAAACCGGTCTGAACCGTGCCGCCGCCCTTCTGCCCCGATTTATTCAGGGATACATTGCAGCAAACACCATCACCGAGGATGATCAGAATTGCTGTACCAATGAGTTCAGCAAGAAAAATCTGCATCGCACTGATTTCCATAATGTAAACCTCCTAAGAAAAACCTCAACGGAAACCTAATCCCAAACGGCATTGAACTTATCAATACCGCACCAAGTCTCAAATCGTTCTCTGTACGGTCTGCGCAACGGAACGCAGACCGTACTCAAATCAGATCACTGCCGAAGCAATGAAGTTACTCTTCTTTTGCCCAACCAAAGGTAGCCTTTACAGCCTGATTCCAACCCTTGATTTCCTTTACCCGCTTTTCATCCGTCATCTGCGGCTTGAACTCTCTGTCGATTGCCCAGTTCTTGATGACGTCTTCTTTGCCATTCCAGTATCCGACGGCAAGTCCCGCGAGATAGGAAGCGCCCATCGCAGTCGTTTCCACGCACTGCGGGCGGTGAACCGGCGCATTGATAATGTCTGACTGGAACTGCATCAGGAAATTATTCTTGCATGCGCCGCCGTCAACTTTCAGAGCGGAGAGATGAATGCCGGAATCCAGTTCCATAGCGTGCAACACATCGTTCGTCTGGAACGCAAGGGACTCAAGTGTTGCGCGGATGATATGATACTTGTTGACACCGCGGGTCAGACCGGTAATCGCACCGCGAGCGTAAGGATCCCAGTACGGAGCACCGAGTCCGGTGAACGCCGGAACAACATAGCAGCCGTTTGTGTCCTGAACCCGTGTGGCGAAATATTCGGAATCCGGGGAGCTATCCACGAGATGAAGCTCATCGCGCAGCCATTGAATTGCAGCGCCTGCTACATAGACCGAGCCTTCAAGCGCATAGTTCACTTTCCCGTCGAGACCCCAAGCGATTGTCGTCAAAAGACCGTTTTTGCTGAAGATCGGCTTCTCGCCGGTGTTCATCAGCATGAAGCAGCCGGTACCGTAGGTGTTCTTTGCTTCGCCCGGGTTAAAGCAGGTCTGCCCGAACAACGCCGCCTGCTGGTCGCCCGCGGCGCCTGCGATACGGATCGGCGCACCGAAAAATTCCGAATCGGTTTCGCCGTAGATAAAGCTGGAGGGCTTGGCCTCCGGGAGAAGGCTCATCGGAACATCAAGGATTTTGCAGAGTTCTTCATCCCATTCAAGCGTATTAATATTGAAGAGCAGTGTTCTGGAAGCATTGGAGTAATCCGTCACATGGACCTTACCCTTTGTCAGCTTCCAAATCAACCAGGAGTCAACCGTACCGAATGCAAGCTCGCCTCTGTTCGCCTTTTCCCTTGCTCCTTCGACGTTATCAAGGATCCAGCGGATCTTTGTCCCGGAAAAATAAGGATCAATCACCAAACCCGTCTTTGCGCGGAAAGTGTCTACGATTCCCGGAGTATCGTTTTTCAGCTTCTCAGTGAAATCCGCGGTACGGCGGCACTGCCATACAATGGCGTGCGATATCGGCTGACCGGTTTTCCGATCCCAGATAATGGTCGTTTCACGCTGGTTGGTGATACCGATTGCCGCAATATCCGCAGCAGTTGCTCCGACCTGAGCCATGGCCGCACGCGCAACGGAAAGCTGTGTCTGCCAGATTTCATTTGCATCATGCTCAACCCAGCCCGGGCGCGGGAAATACTGTGGGAATTCTTTCTGTGCCACACTGCACATCTCACCCTTCTGATTGAACAGAATACATCGGTTGCTGGTAGTACCTGCATCCAGCGCCATTACATACTTTGCCATAACGAATCCTCCTTTTGATAAAAATGTCTTAACAGCATCCCTGCATAAGGGACAATCCAACCTCTTTCCGAACGACTCTCTCAAGAGCCGGGCGAAGCGAGGCGACGGTGTGCCGGATTCCGTACATTTCCGGAATTTTCAGGCAGCCGACGATCAGGAAACCGAAACAGAACAGGGTGCAAGACGCGGCCTGTCTGTGCTCAACGGGTTTATCGGATTGCTCTTTGCAGTCATGCGCCCGTTGCGTTGCTGAACGCTCATCGGTTATTGATGTATCGTGATTTAAATATACTGTCTTATCGTATATCTGTCATCGTGATAAACGTTATACGAATCTTGTGTAAAACTGCTGTTGAAAAATGTGACCGGTTTCTCTTAAAAGTGATATTCATCATCCAATGGGACGATATGGATATGTTTGACGTTGTATATGACAGATGGAAACAGGTCAATGAATCGAGGCTGCAGCCCCGCTTGGCGGAATTATGTGATTGACTGCATGAAACGGGCTGCTTTATCACGCTATGCAGTCATGTTATAGCGCGTCCTGATGTTAAGCTCTGTAATAATTCTCTGCCGCGAAGGCGCCTGTTTATTGATGACCGTGTCAAACAGGTAACGAACAGATGCCTCACCCTGAATGAAAGGCTGCTGGTCAATGGTCGCCACGATCAGGCCGCTTTTCAAACCTTCAATGACAGCCGGGATCTGATCAAAGGTATAAACCCGGATTCTTTCTTCCTGATTTAAATCACGGATCGCCTGCAATCCCCCGGTCGTTCCGGCAGCGACAAAATAAAGCGTATCAATATTCCCGGTTTCGCACAGCAGACGTTTTACCTTCCGATAGCAGATCTCGTCATCGTCGCTGGCTTCAATATAATGGTTGAGGTGAATATGCGGATAGTTCTTGAGTACACTTTTACAGCCCCGGATGCGCATCTCGTGCCAATAAAGCTCATGTGAACTGGTGATCACACCCAAAGAACATTCCCGGTGCGTCGTCAGTCCGATAACCTCTCCCGCGGTTTGTCCGCTGCAGAAATAATCACAGCCGACATAAGCCTGGTAAGCGACATCATCAATGTCCAGATTGCAGCAAACGATCTGAATTCCCTGTTCGGACATTTCATTCAGCTTCATGCGGATCGCTTCATCGCTGACCGGTGTGATAACCAGTCCGTCGATGCCGGCTGCGCTGAGCTTCGTCAATTCTTCCAGCTGTCTGTCCTTATCATATCCCTGAAGTTTGATAATGATTGTCACGATCCCATAATCGGCAAGCGCGGTGAAGGCGCTGTTGATGCCGTCAAGAACCTTGTCAAAAAAAGGGTTGTTGAGGCTGTTGATGAGCACAGCGATGTGTATCGGGTTGCTGCGGGAAGCAAGTGCCTTTGCCAGAATATTCGGCTTGTAACCCAGGTTGGAGGCAATGTCTTTAATGCGGACAGCCACATCCGGATTGATCCCGTCTCTGTTGTTCAGAGCCCGATCAACCGTTCCGCGGGAAACTCCTGCTGCTTTGGCAATATCTTTTATCGTGACCTGCATAACACCATTATAAATCAGAAAACATGAAATCAGAAACAATGATTTGGACAAAAACGTTGATTTTCGTCATGGATTTTTGATAATAATATCATCTTGCAGAATTATATCATTCGATATAATAATATAGTTGTGCTCGTACACGTTTCTGTTATGTGCTTAGTTTATTTTCTTCATTAAAGAAAGAGGAACTTATGTTATTTATCGGTGTGGATCTCGGAACTTCCGCAACGAAGCTCCTTTTGGTTGATAAAAATGGTGAGATTCTGAATACGGTTACCAAAGAATATCCGTTGAGTTTTCCGCAGCCCGGCTGGAGCGAACAGGAACCGGAAGACTGGATGAAAGCCTGTATGGAAGGCATCCCGGAGCTCCTGAAGGGGTTCGACGCTGCCTCCGTGGCCGGGTTGTCCGTTGCCGGGCAGATGCACGGTCTTGTCGCTCTGGATAAAAATGACAAGGTGATTCGTCCCGCGATTTTGTGGAATGACGGCAGAACCTTTGTGGAGGTCGATTACCTCAACAACAGCGTTGGGAAAGACAAGCTCAGCCAATGGACCGGGAATATTGCCTTTGCAGGGTTTACCGCCCCGAAAATTTTGTGGATGAAGAAAAACGAACCGGAAAAGTTCGCCGCCATCCAAAAAATCATGCTCCCGAAGGATTATGTCAATTACTGTCTGACCGGCGTTCACAGCTGTGATTATTCGGACGCCTCCGGGATGTTGCTGCTGGATGTGAAAAACAAAAAATGGTCGCAGGAAATGCTGGAAATCTGCGGTATTACCGCTGAAGTCATGCCTGCCCTTTATGAAAGCTACGAAGTGATCGGAACCATTAAACCGCAGACGGCTGAAAAACTCGGCTTGCCGGCAGATGTAAAAGTCACTGCCGGTGCGGGGGATAACGCTGCTGCCGCAGTGGGAACCGGTACGGTCGGGGAAGGCGCCTGCAATATTTCGCTGGGAACTTCCGGGACGATTTTTATCTCTGCCGATAATTTCCGCGTTGATTCGTTGAACAGTCTGCATGCCTTTGCTCATGCGGACGGCAATTATCATCTGATGGGCTGTATGCTTTCCGCTGCCTCCTGCAACAAATGGTTCTGTGAGGATATTTTGGGGACGGAAGATTTTGCCGCTGAACAGGCAAAGATCTCTGATGCTGACTATGGCAGGAATAATGTGTTCTTCCTGCCTTATCTGATGGGCGAGCGCAGTCCGATCAACGATACGGATGCCAGCGGCACTTTCATCGGGATGCGGATGGACACCACCCGCGCGGATTTGGTTCAGGCGGTTCTGGAGGGCGTGAGCTTTGCCATCCGTGATTCTTTTGAGGTGGCGAAGAAGCTTGGACTGAATATCACACGTTCCAACATCTGCGGCGGGGGCAGTAAGTCTCCGCTTTGGCGTAAACTGTTGTCGGCGATCCTGGGCATTCCGCTCGATGTGCTGCAGACGGAACAGGGACCCGGTTACGGAGCCGCGATCCTTGCCATGGTTGGCTGCGGGTTGTATCCGGATGTCAAGTCGGCTTGTGATGAGCTGGTGCATGTCGCTGCCACTGTGGAGCCGGATCCGGAACTGATGAAGCTTTACGGGGAACGTTATGAAAAATTCAGCAGAATCTATCCTGCGCTGAAGGGGCTGTTCAAAGAACTGGCGTGAGAAGAGCCGGTAATTCATAAGTGCTTGGAAAAGTTCCGTGTGCCGACAGAACCACACGGAACTTTTTCGGAGAAGAATATGAACGAAAAAGCAATCCGCGCCGGGACGCCTCCCTGCAAAAGCCCTTGAGAAAGCCAACATCAAGGTACACACCGGATTCGGGAAGAAAACCCTCGGCTGACAGCGTCATTTTTATCGGAAGAGCAGGAACGTATTCCCATCCGTATGACTTTTATCATGAAAGTTTTGTTATGTTATATATTTGACAGGAAAAAAGTGTTTATATAAAATTAGTTCATCTCAGCATAAAAGCTAACGTGCTCGAGCACGGTCAAGATAAAGGAGAATAAATATGGCTGAAATGTTCCCGAATATTCCTGTAATTCGGTATGAAGGTTCTCAGAGTGACAATCCCTTTGCATTCAAGTTTTACAACCCGGATGAAGTCATTGCCGGGCGCAAGATGAAGGATCATCTGCGCTTTTCCATGGCTTGGTGGCACACCCTTTGCGCCAACGGCACCGATATGTTCGGCGTTGGTACTGTTGATAAGAGTTTTAACACCAATGATCCGATGGATCTGGCGAAAGCCAAGGTCGAAGCCGGTTTTGAAGTCATGGACAAGCTCGGCATCGAGTATTTCGCGTTCCACGATCGTGATATCGCGCCCGAAGGCGAAACCCTCGCTGAGACGAACAAGAATCTGGATGTCATCGTCGACCTGATCGAAGCAAAGATGAAGGACACCGGCAAGAAACTGCTTTGGGATACTGCCAATATGTTCGGCAACCCCCGCTACATGCACGGCGCCGGCACATCTCCGAATGCTGATGCGTTCGCCTATGCCGCTGCTCAGGCCAAGAAAGCCATTGAGATCGGTACCCGTCTGAACGCTGACGGCTACACCTTCTGGGGCGGCCGTGAAGGATATGAAACCCTGCTGAACACCAACATGGGTCTGGAACTGGACAACATGGCCCGTCTGCTGCATCTGGAGATCGATTACGGCCGCAGCATCGGCTTCACCGGCAATTTCTACATTGAACCGAAACCGAAGGAACCGACCAAGCACCAGTATGACTTTGATTCTGCTACTGTCATCGGCTTCCTGCGCAAGAATGATCTCGATATGAAGCTGAACATTGAAGCCAACCACGGCACCCTCGCCGGGCACACCTTCCAGCATGAACTGCGTGTCGCCCGCACCGAAGGTTACTTCGGCTCCGTTGATGCCAATATCGGCGATACATTGCTCGGCTGGGATACGGATGAATTCCCGTACAACGTTTATGACACCACGATGGCGATGTACGAAGTCCTCAAGGCCGGCGGATTTGACAAGGGCGGTCTGAATTTCGACTCCAAGACCCGCCGTCCGTCCTGCGGATTGGACGACATTTTCCACGCTCACATCATGGGCATGGATACCTGCGCCCTCGGTCTGCGCATGGCTGACAAGCTCATCAAAGACGGCCGCATCGATCAATTCGTTGAGGAACGCTACGCGAGCTACAACAGCGGCATTGGCAAGAAGATTGTTGACGGAACGGTCACCATTCAGGAGCTGGAAGAATACGCACTGAAGATGGGCGATGTCAAGACCAACACCAGCGGCCGCCAGGAATATCTGGAATCCGTGATGAATCAGGTGATGTTCGGATAGGAATCAGGTGTGAACGGGCGGGAGTGAAAGTCCTGCTTCTGTCCGCTGTTTGCAGCCTGTTGTCCTCTGAAGTAATGCAAAACGTAACCTGTACCCGGTTGCGGAACCTGCAAAAAAGGAATCAGTGAAAAGGGGCGTGAGAATGCCCTTAAACCCGAAAGGGTAATAAACAAAAGGAGTTTTATCAAATGAAAAAGTTCGTAATGCTGTTAGTTGTATTGGCACTGTGCCTCACCGTTACCGGCGCTTTCGCTGAAAAAGTCGGCGTTGCCATGCCGACAAAGGATCTGCAGCGCTGGAATCAGGATGGCGACAACATGAAAGCCGAGCTGGAAGCCGCCGGCTACGAAGTTGACCTGCAGTATGCTTCCAATGACGTTCAGACACAGATTTCCCAGATTGAGAACATGGTCAACAGCGGCGCTGATGTTCTGGTTATCGCTGCCATTGAAGGTTCTTCCCTCGGTTCCGCGCTGAGCCTGGCCGCCGATAATGATGTCCCGGTCATCGCTTACGACCGTCTGCTGATGGACTCCCCGGCTGTTTCCTACTATGCTACTTTCGACAACTACATGGTCGGTACCTATCAGGGTAACTACGTTGTTGAAACCATGGATCTCGACAATGCGGAAGGCCCGTTCAATCTTGAATTCACCGCCGGTGACCCGGGCGACAACAATGCCCGCTATTTCTATCAGGGTGCCATTGATGTCCTGCAGCCCTACATTGACGCCGGCAAACTGGTCGTCAAATCCGGTCAGATCGAATTCTCCGAAGTTGCTACCCCTGTCTGGGCTACCGAAACCGCTCAGGCCCGCGCCGAGAACATCCTGTCCTCCTACTATGCTGACGGCTCCAACGTGGATGTCTGGGTCTGCTCCAACGACTCCACCGCTCTGGGTGTTGCCAACGCTCTGGCTGCCAACTACAACGGTGAATATCCTGTCATCACCGGTCAGGACTGCGACAAACCGAACACCAAGAACATCATCGACGGCAAACAGTCCATGTGCGTCTTCAAAGACACCCGCACCCTGGCTGCCCAGGTTGTGAAGATGGTCGGTCAGATCCTCACCGGCGAAGAAGTTGACGTCAACGACACCGAGACCTATGACAACAACGTCATCGTTGTCCCGTCCTACCTGTGCGCCCCGGTTGTTGCCACTGCCGACAACTGGAAAGAAATCCTGATCGACTCCGGTTACTACACCGAAGACGATATCAAATAAACAAAAACAAAAAGCGTTTGAATCGCAGGCGGGGTTTCCCGCCTGCATTCTTACAAGATTATTCAGAATGAGTCAAAGCAACCTTTTCTGCGGACTCAAGTCTGAGTCAGCAGAACAGATCGCTTAGACTCATGTTGAATAAAACGTCCGGGGTCATCCCACGCGATAATTGATGCGGAGAAATAACGTATGGCCGATATTATCCTTGAAATGAAAAATATTACGAAGACCTTCCCGGGTGTGAAGGCCCTCGACAATGTAAATCTCCAGGTAGAGCGGGGGGAGATCCACGCCCTGGTCGGAGAAAACGGAGCGGGTAAAAGCACGCTGATGAATGTATTGAGCGGCATTTATCCATACGGCTCCTATACCGGCGACATCATCTACGACGGGAAGGTGATGAAGTTTTCGAACATTAAAGATTCGGAACGCAAAGGCATCGTCATCATTCATCAGGAACTTGCCCTGATTCCGGAATTGACGATCGGTGAAAATATGTTTCTGGGGAATGAGCGCGGCAGTAAGTTCGCGATCGACTGGAACGCCACCTATGCCGAAGCCGATAAATATCTGAAGATGGTCGGCCTGACGGAAAGCTCCAAGGTGCAGGTAAAATCTATCGGTACCGGCAAACAGCAGCTGGTTGAAATCGCCAAGGCGATGGCCAAGCAGGCAAAGCTGTTGATTCTGGATGAACCGACATCCTCCCTGAACGAAGAAGATTCGCGCGCATTGCTGGATCTCATGCTGCAGTTCAAGCAGCAGGGGATGACGATGATTATCATCACCCACAAGCTCAATGAGGTTTCCTATGTGGCGGATAAAATCACCGTTCTCCGTGACGGCACCACCATTGAAACACTTGATAATCACGGCGAAGAACCCATCAGTGAAGAACGGATTATCAAAGGCATGGTCGGACGTGAAATGACCAACCGCTTCCCGAAACGCGAAGGCGTAAAAATCGGAGAGGTGGAAATGGAAGTCGAGCACTGGACGGTTCATCACCCGCTCTATCCTGAACGCAAGGTTGTGGATGATGTGTCCATTTACCTCCGCAAGGGCGAAGTGGTCGGGATTTACGGCCTGATGGGCGCCGGACGCACCGAACTGGTCATGAGTATTTTCGGACAATCCTATGGCGTCAATGCTTCCGGCAAACTGAAGCTGCACGGAAAAGAAGTCAAGTTGAAGAAAAGCGAGTCGGATGCCATTAACCACGGGATTGCTTACGTTACGGAAGACCGTAAAGGCAATGGTCTGGTCCTTTCCCAATCCGTTAAGGTCAACACATCGCTTGCCAACCTCTGGGAAGTCGCCAACTATTCCGTTATCGATGCTGATAAGGAATACGCGGTTGCGGAAGAATACCGTGACAAGCTGCGCACCAAGACGCCCACCGTCGAACAGCAGGTCGGAAATCTTTCCGGAGGAAATCAGCAGAAAGTGCTGCTGGCAAAATGGATGTTCTCAAATCCGGATATCATGATTCTGGATGAACCGACACGCGGTATCGACGTTGGCGCCAAATACGAAATCTACTGTATCATCAATCATCTGGCGGCTGAAGGAAAGTGCATTTTGATGATTTCTTCCGAACTGCCGGAAATTTTGGGCATGAGCGACCGGATTTATATTATGAATGCGGGAAAATTGATTGGTGAAATGGATGCCAAAGACGCCACTCAGGAAAACATTATGGCTGCGATCCTGCGATCCGGAAGGGGGGACTAAGCATGAACGGAAATGTCGCCAAATTTTTCAAAAAATATACGATGATCCTTGCCTTGGTTGCGGTGGCGATTTTCTTCTCCATCACGACCAACGGAAGAATTCTTTATCCGCAGAACATTAACAACCTGATTTCGCAGAACGGTTACGTTTTTGTTCTGGCGTCCGGTATGCTGCTCTGTATTCTGACCGGCGGCAACATTGACCTGGCGGTCGGTTCTGTCGTCTGTTTCACGGGCGCTATCGGTGTCGTCTTGATGGAACGGGGCTGGAACATGTGGCTGGCAGTGCTTGTGATGCTGGGTGTCGGCTTGCTGATCGGCGCTTTCCAGGGTTTCTGGATCGCCAAAGTTTACGTACCGCCTTTCATTGCTACCTTGGCAGGCATGTACGCCTTCCGCGGACTTTCCAATGTGGTCTTGAAGGGTTTCACCATTACGATCACCAACGAGAACTTCCTCAAGATTTTCGGCGGCGGTGCGGACTGTTATATTCCGGACTTCTTCCATGGCAAGAATCTGAATATCACCTGTATGCTCGCCGGCATCATCATTGCAATCATCACCGTCGTGCTGCAGATCCGCAAAACTTCCGTGCAGAAGAAGATGGGGCTCGTTCAGAACCCGACCGGTGATTATATTCGCATGGTAATCATTGCCGTGCTGATCCTCTGGGCTTCATGGAAACTGGCTTCCTATAAGGGCATTCCTACCGTTCTGATCTGGATCAGTTTGATTCTGCTGATCTACAACTACATCACCACCAATACCGCGATCGGACGTTATCTCTATGCAGTCGGCGGTAATGAGAAAGCGACCGCGCTGTCCGGTATCAATACAAGAAATGTATTTTTCTTCGCTTACGCGAATATGGGTCTGCTGGCAGGGCTTGCCGGTATCCTGAACGTTGCCCGTATGACCAATGCTCAGCCGACATTTGGCCAGGGCTATGAGATGGATGCCATCGCCTCCTGCTTTATTGGCGGCGCCAGTGCTTACGGCGGCACGGGGAAAATCTCCGGCGTTATCATCGGTGCGTTGCTGATGGGTCTGATCAACCAGGGTATGTCGATCATGGGGATCGACTCCAACTATCAGCGTGTCGTCAAAGGGATCGTGCTTTTGTTGGCGGTCATGTTCGATGTGCTTTCCAAACGCCAGAAGCGCTGATAGAGGA
>CAVESB010000046.1:0-15071 GCA_963618265.1 bacterium | reverse complement strand
GGCGTATTATGATGCCATTATCGAAATCGACCTTGGCAAGGTCGAGCCGATGATCGCGCTGCCGTTCCATCCGAGCAACGCCTACACGGTTCATGAATTCATTGACAATGCGGCTGACATTCTGCGCGGTGTTGAAAAGAATACCATCGAGCAATTCGGCGGAAAGGTTCAGCCCAACCTCGTCAGCAAAGTCAACGGGAAAACCGTGCAGATCGATCAAGGCGTTATCGCCGGTTGTTCCGGCGGTATGTTTGACAACATCTGCGCCGCCGCGGATATTCTTGATCACGGAGCTATCGGCTGTGATAATTTCGGCCTGAGCGTCTACCCGTCCAGTACCGCCATCCAGAAAGCACTGTACGACAACGGCGTCTTCAGCCGGATGCTCGGTACCGGCGCGATTGTCCGTTCCGCTTTCTGCGGTCCGTGCTTCGGCGCAGGCGATGTGCCGGCCAACAACGAACTCAGTATCCGCCACACTACACGCAATTTCCCGAACCGCGAAGGTTCCAAACCGGATCAGGGACAAATTTCCTTTGTCGCGTTGATGGACGCTCGTTCCATCGCAGCTACTGCCGCCAACGGCGGGAAACTGACTGCCGCCACAGATATGGATGTGACTTACAAGCCGCCGGAATACAAGTTCTCGCAAGGTATTTATGACAAGCGTGTCTATTACGGATTCAAACACGCACAGCCTGACGAAGAACTGCATTTTGGTCCGAACATCACGGATTGGCCGAAGTTCTACAGCCTGGCGGACAATCTTCTCATCAAATTGACTGCGGTTATTCACGACCCCGTCACAACCACCGATGAATTGATCCCCTCCGGTGAGACTTCTTCCTACCGTTCCAACCCGCTGAAGCTCTCCGAATTCGCACTTTCCCGCCGCGTTCCTGAGTATGTCGGTCGTTGCAAAGCCATTCAGGCGATTGAAGCCGAACGCCGCGCCGGAAACACGCCGTCCGAAATCAAGGCTGTCCTTGAGTCCGTCAACGCGAATCCTGCAGACACCGAATACGGTTCCGCGATCTTCGCCGAAAAGCCCGGAGACGGCTCCGCCCGCGAGCAGGCAGCTTCCTGCCAGCGTGTCCTCGGCGGACGCGCCAACATCGCTCACGAATACGCCACAAAGCGCTACCGCTCCAACTGCATCAACTGGGGTATTATTCCTTTCACCATCTTGAAGGACGTGGAATTTGATTCCGAAGTCGGCGATTACCTCTTCATCCCCGGCATCCGCGCAGCCATCAAGAACGGACAAGCGGAGATACCCGCTGTTGTCGTCAATGCCGACGGCAGCCAAAAACCGGTTACACTGTACTGCGAGGGTCTGAACGACAGAGAGAAGCAGATTATTCTCAACGGCTGTTTGATGAATTACTATGCCGCGACCGCGAAAAAGGACTGATGATATGAAGAAAATTCAAATGAAAACACCGATCGTGGAAATCGACGGTGATGAAATGACCCGCGTTATCTGGAAAGAGATCAAGGATGAGCTCCTGACCCCGTATCTGGAATTAAACACAGATTACTATGACCTTGGGCTGCCCAACCGCGATGCGACGGATGATCAGATTACCGTTGATGCCGCCAACGCCATCAAAAAGTACGGCGTCGGTGTAAAATGCGCGACTATCACCCCGAACGACCAGCGTATGACCGAGTACCGTTTGAAGAAGATGTACAAAAGCCCGAACGGGACGCTGCGCGCCATACTGGACGGCACAGTATTCCGCACCCCGATCGTGATCGACAAAATCAAGCCCGTCGTAAAGAATTGGGAACAGCCGATCACGATTGCCCGTCACGCTTACGGCGATGTTTACCGCGCCGCCGAGTTGCGAATTGAAGGCAAGGGTAAAGCGGAACTGGTCTTCACAGCCGAAGACGGCACCGTCACCAAGGAAACGATTTTCGAGTTCTCCGATCCCGGCGTTCTGCAGGGCATGCACAACAAAGATAAATCCATTGAATCTTTCGCACATTCCTGTTTCAAGTTCGCGCTGGATAAGAAGCAGGATCTGTGGTTCTCTACGAAGGACACCATTTCCAAAAAATATGACGGTCAATTCAAAGCCATCTTCGCCCGCATTTATGAAGAGCAATATAAAGAAGCTTTTGAAAAAGCCGGTATCACCTACTTCTATACGCTGATTGACGACGCTGTAGCCCGTGTGATTCGCTCCAAAGGCGGTTTCATCTGGGCTTGCAAAAACTATGACGGTGATGTCATGAGCGATATGGTTTCCACAGCTTTCGGTTCCCTGGCAATGATGACCTCTGTTCTTGTCAGCCCGGACGGCAAGTATGAATACGAAGCCGCGCACGGTACCGTGACACGCCATTATTATCGCTATTTGAAAGGCGAGGAAACCTCCACGAACCCGGTTGCAACCATTTTTGCCTGGACAGGTGCCTTGGCCAAGAACGGTGAAAATGACAACAATCAGCCGTTGATTGACTTCGCTCATGCCCTGGAGAAGGCTGTGCTCGACACCCTTGAAGCCGGTTACTGCACAAAAGACCTTGCCGGTCTTTATGAGGGGATAACTCCGACCGCTCTGACCACCACGGCATTCCTCAAGAAAGTAAAGGAAACGCTCGATTCAGACAAATAAGAGGCTTTGAATGGATTTTGAACTTCCGATTTATAACCCGCCCGACTTTCGTCAAGAAAACCTGGTCAACGCCCCGAATGTCCGCACCACTCCCGTCACAAGAGACGGCGTCGCCCCGGAGCAGTTCCATTCCACAAGCATTTTCCCCGAGTACTTCAAGGTCAACGGGAAATGGAAACTGGCGCGCGACAGCCGCATGAGCTGCTGCGTTGTTCTGCGCGAAGGTAATAAACTCGAAGTCACCCCATTCGATGACCTGAAAACCGGCGATCAAGTCATCACCGGCAGAACGGATTACGGTCCTGATGGAATTTATGTACACACGCCGGGATTTCCGGAACAAAACAATCAGTCCGATCGTTTTGCTTACAGAGTAGGAAGAAATCGCGAAACATCCTTCTCGCAGGACTATGACACGCTGTATAACCTTCTGGTTCATGAACGCGCGAACGGAGGAAATATTCTCTGGGTTCTCGGTCCTGCCTGCGCTTTCGACGCGGATTCCCGTGCCTGTCTGCGCTATTTAATTGAGAGCGGTTTCATGAACGGACTGATTGCCGGGAACGCACTCGCGGTGCATGATATTGAGGCAGCTTTATTCGGAACGGCGCTGGGACAGGATATTTACTCCCAGAAGCCGCATCCGAGCGGTCATTACAATCATCTCGACATCATCAACTTCATCAAACGCGCCGGGTCAATTGAGAAGTTTATTGATCTTTACAAGCTCGACAATGGGATTATGGAGGCCGTTGTTGCCGCTAATGTTCCTTACGTGCTCACCGGCTCCATCCGTGATGACATTCCACTCCCGGGTGTGCTCACGGATGTCAAGCAGAGTCAGCGCGCAATGCAGGAACTCATCAACAAAGCCACCACGATCATCTGCATCGCCACGCAGCTTCACACACTCGCGGCATGCAGCCAGGCACCGTGCTACCGCGTTGTCAATGACGAAGTACGCCCGCTCTTTATCTACTCTGTCGACGTGTCCGAATACGCGGTCAACAGGCTTAAAGACAGAGGAAGCCTAACCGCGACGGGTATCATTACAAACGCTCAGGACTTCATTGTCATGGTAGCGAAAGGCGTACAGAAAAAACTGAACAGCAGAGAGTAAAGGAGGAATATGAAATCTGTCAAGCTCATTGTACAGGCAATCAAAGAACGCAATCTCCCTCTCCCGGTAGCGCTCATGCTCGCGGCGGCCGCCGGTTATGTCGTGTTTCCCATTGACATAATTCCGGACGCAGCTTTTCCGGTAGGAGTTGTAGATGACCTCCTGATCTTGGGCGTCATGATCGGCGTTGGCGGCAGAATTCTCACTGACAAAAAATTAACAGACCAAAATCGCGCGAAAAGCGATGCTGAGGATGTTGTTGATTTATAATATAGGAGATCGGAGGCTTTCGCCTTCGGTATAAATACCGGTTGTTTGTTTGAGCAAGCCAAGCATTCAGCTTGGTTTGCTTTTTGAGTTAAAAGAGCAACGAGGCGTTGAGATGGCAGAAGCAATTGATAAAGCGCTTGATAAAATATATTCTTTTGTCGATTACAGTTTGACCCACGCAATTGACGTGGAGAAAAAAGTGTTCACGCTTGATAAAATGAGAGTGCTGCTGACCAAACTCGGCAATCCGCAGAACACCTATCCTGTCATTCATGTTGCCGGTACGAAGGGCAAGGGATCGGTATGCGCTATGCTCGCCGCCGCGCTGCGCAGCACCGGTCTGTCGGTAGGGCTCTACACTTCGCCGCATCTTGTCAAGTTCAACGAACGTATTATTGTCGACGGAAAGATGATCTCAGACGAGGATGTCATTGCTTTGACCGAGCGGATTGGCAAAAAGGTTTCCGCAATGACGAACCCGGTCAGTGCCTTTGAGTTCATGACCGCCATGGCTTTCGCGTATTTCAAGGAGCAGAAAGTCGACGTGGCTGTTGTTGAGACCGGGCTCGGCGGGCGGCTGGATTCAACCAACACAGTCGACCCGATTCTTACCGTCATCACATCAATATCGCTCGACCATACCGACTTCCTCGGCGACACCATTGAGCAAATCGCGGGTGAGAAAGCCGGCATCATCCGGGAGAATGTCCCTGTCATCTGCGGTTCGCAGCAATTCGATTCGGCGAAGAAAGTAATCTTTGATACAGCGAAGCGACAGAACGCACCCTGGATTTATGTGCCCGACCGCTACCATTACATCAACCTCCGTTCCGAGCTTGACATGCAGCGAACAATGATCTGGCGTGTTGAGGATCAAAAACTGATGGAGAGCTATTGCGAAGGCCCTTATCACGCGAATTGGGAGCCGACTGTTCTGCGTTATCCGCTCCCCGGACTGCATCAAATGGACAACGCGGCTACTGTCTTCGCGGCACTGATGAAGCTGAAGGGATTTTTCCCGTCCTTCGATATGCGGAAAGCCCTCGCAGGGCTTGCTCAAACTTTCTGGCCCTGCAGAATGGAACGCATCTCTGAATCGCCTTTCGTCATTCTCGACGGCGCACATAATGATGACTCAATGAAAAAACTCTGCGCCGCGCTTGACACATACTGCGGGACACGCACCGTCAAGTGTGTCTTCGGTGCATCGGAAGACAAGACGATTGATTCCATGATCCGTATTCTTGCGCCGCATGTTGACGAATTTATCATGACGAAATCCTCTCATCCGCGCGCGGCGGATCCGAACTTGCTCCGGCATATCGCTGTCAGTGTCGGACGACGCAGCCGAACTGCCGAAACGATTGAGGAAGCCTTCGGGATGATAGAATCCGAATCTGTCGATAATGTCTGCTATATCGTCACAGGAAGCTTGTTTGTAGCCGGCGATATGCGCGGATTGTTTATGAAAAAGGACAACACACTGAAATATTTCTCTTATAACGAATAAATGAAAGGAGAGAAATGTCCGATACAAAATGGAATGAAGACAACGACAACTATCGTGATTTATCCGCGAACCTGAGCCAGCGAACAGAAGAGCTGTTCAGAATTCCGGACGCGGAAGTCGATGAAAACGGGAATTTTACCGCGTCAATCATTGTTCTTCGCGATAATGTTGTTTTCCCGAGAATGATCTCCCCTGTGTTCATCGGTCAACAGGGAAACTTTGAATCCATCCAGTATGCCCTGGTAAATGGACAAACCGCTGTTACTTTAATTCCGAAGAATCCCGATCAAGAAGCCCCCTGTAAACTGCGCGATTTTTATCATGTAGGGCTTGAAATCGCTGTCGGCAGATTGATTTCCCTGCCGGAAAACAACTATTCAACGCTCATTCAGGGACGGCGCCGCGTGGTTCTTCAAAAGATCGTCAGCCGCGAACCGGTTCTTCTCGGTTTATTCACGGTCAATGATGAAGAAGTGGATGAGTCAAAGCGTCTCACAGCCACATTGCGCACAACGCGCAACCTCTTCGAACGCTGCACAATGCTCGATAAGAAGCTCCCCGAAGAGGCTTTCCCATTCGTGTCATCCATCAATGACCCGTCCTGGATCGCGGACATGATCACGACCACGATCAATATCTCAACAGAGAAACGGCGCAACATTCTGCTCACCCTGGATCCTTTGAAACGACTGAACCTTTTGAATAAATATCTGGCTGAGGAAGTGGAAGTTCTTGAGCTTGAGAACAAAATCAGCAAGAAAGTTCAGAGCGAGGTTGACCGTACTCAGCGTGAATATTATCTGCGTGAACAGCAGAAAGCCATTCAGAGCGAACTCGGCGAAGGCGATGTTTTCAGCCGTGAAATCGCTGATCTTCAAACGCAGATCGAAAAAGCCGGCTTCAATGACGAAGTACGCGCTGTCGCGATGAAGGAGCTTGAGCGGCTTTCCCAGATGGCTCCAATGTCGCCCGAAGTCGGCATCACCCGCACCTACATTGACTGGCTGCTTGACCTTCCATGGGGGAACTGCGCGACCGAAGACAACCTCGACATCAAGCACGCCGAGGAGGTATTGGAACGCGACCACTACGGTCTGAAGAAAGCCAAGGATCGTATTATCGAATACATCGCGGTTCAGTCCCTGAAACCAAAGAAGGAACGCCAGCCGATTCTCTGCTTTGTCGGTCCTCCGGGGACGGGCAAGACTTCAATTGGGCGTTCAATCGCGGAAGCCCTGAACAAAAACTTCGTGCGCATTTCGCTCGGCGGCGTAACAGATGAAGCGGAAATCCGCGGACACCGCCGCACCTATGTCGGCGCGCTCCCGGGGCGCATCCTGCAGACGATGAAGAAAGCGGGTTCAATCAACCCGGTCTTTATGCTGGATGAAATCGACAAACTCGGCAGCGACTATCGCGGCGATCCGTCCTCCGCGCTGCTTGAAGTGCTCGATCCGGAGCAAAACAATAAATTTGCTGACCATTACCTTGAGGTTGACTATGACCTTTCAAAGGTAATGTTCATCACAACCGCAAACTCCACATCCACGATTCCCGAACCGTTGCTTGACCGAATGGAAGTGATTGAGTTTTCCGGCTATGTGGAAGAAGAAAAGATGCACATCGCCCGTGAGTATCTGATCGGACGTCAAAGCGAGGAAAACGGTCTGACCCCGGAGCAAATCACTTTTGAAGACTCCGGCATCAAAAAACTCATCCGCGAATATACCTACGAAGCAGGCGTCCGCAATCTGGAACGTGAAATCGGCAAAGTCTGCCGCAAGATCGCACGCAAAGTCGCTGCCGGGGAGCTGACTTCCGCGGTAATCACCGACGCAAACCTGGAAGATCTTATGGGTCCGCCTTACTTTTTTGAGACGGATCAGGAAACCAATGATGAAGTCGGCATCGTGACGGGATTGGCATGGACTTCCAACGGCGGCGATATTCTGCGCATTGAGGCAGCCGCCTTTGAAGGCAAAGGCAACCTGCAGATCACGGGTTCAATCGGCGATGTCATGCAGGAATCCGCGCAGGCCGCGCTCTCGTACGTGAAGTCACACGCGAAGAAGTTCAACATCAAGCCGTCCTGGTTTGAAAAGAATGACATTCACATTCATGTGCCCGAAGGTGCTGTGCCGAAGGACGGTCCAAGCGCAGGCGTTACACTGAGCACCGCGATCATCTCCGCCATCACAGAAGTACCCGCTAAAAAGATGCTCGCCATGACCGGTGAAGTCACCCTGCGCGGCAATGTTCTGCCGGTCGGCGGGATCCGTGAGAAGCTGTTGGCGGCTCACCGCCTCGGCATCAAGACAGTATTGATCCCGGCCAAAAACATGCGGGATCTGGAAGATTTGCCGAAGCAGGCCCGCGAGGAGCTGGACATTCATCCGATGAAAACCATGGACGATGTCATCAAGTACGCTTTTGCCGGTGTCAATCCGAAGGCAAAGACCAAGCCCGCAGCTCCGCGCAAAACCGATTTAAAGAATACCGAGAAGCTTGCGTAAAGATGTTAGAGGGTGTCCCTCCATTTTTGGGACACCCTTTTTCTGTATATTTGGCGATTACGATTTCTATTCCTCAAACAGAGAAAGAAGATATCCGTAGCCCGCGGCTTCCATCTTCGCGTAAGGAATAAAGCGAAGTGACGCGCTGTTAATGCAGTAGCGCACGCCGTTGGGGGATTCCGGATCGTCGGTGAATACATGGCCGAGGTGAGAGTCTCCCGCACGACTGCGCACCTCAGTGCGCTTCATCCCGAGACTGTTGTCCTCCAGCTCAACCACAGCAGGCAACTCAATGGGCTTTGTGAAGGAAGGCCAGCCGCAGCCGCTCTCGAACTTGTCCGTCGAAGAAAAAAGCGGTTCGCCGGTGACCACGTCCACATAGATACCTTTCTCAAACAGATTCCAGAACTCCCCGGTAAAGGCGCGTTCTGTGCCGCTCTCCTGAGTGATGCGGTACTGTTCTTCGGTCAGTTTGTCACGAATCGATTCCGCGGCAGGCTTTTTGTAGTCGCCGGGGTCAATGCGCAACTTGGAGAACAATTCCATCTCCTCCCGCGGGATGTGACAATAACCGTTTGGGTTCTTTTCCAGATAGTTCTGGTGGTACTCCTCTGCAGGATAGTAGTTTTTCAGCGGTCCGATCTCCACAAGGAATTTCTTGCTGCGACCCCGTTCGATCTTTGCGATGCGCTCCACCGTTTCCCGGGCTTTGTCATTGGTATAGTAAACACCGGTCTGATACTGGCTGCCGATGTCATTACCCTGCCGGTTTTCTACAGTAGGATCGATAACATAGAAATAAGCCAGCAGCAATGCGTCAAGGCTTACCTGCTCGGGGTCATACTCCACCCGCACAGTCTCACGAAAACCGGTATTGCCTTTCAAGATTGTCCGATAGTCAGCGTCCGCCGCACCGGTGCCGTTGGCATAGCCGCTTTCGGCGTCGATAACGCCGGGAATGGACTGCATCAGCTTTTCTATACCCCAAAAGCAACCGCCCGCCAGGTAGATGACGTTTTCAGTGGTGTCCATATACATAATCTCCTCACCGGACACATCAGCGGACTGCCCGGTCATTTCCATTTTCTCTGCTTCATTTTCCCGCTGTATACCCTTCCTGCCGGCGGTGCAAGCGCTCAACAGGAGCACTGCAGCAATCAGAAGCGGTAATGTTCTATGGCACATGGTGTTTTTCCTCCTTTCTGAAGGGGGTAAATCCGTTTATCAGCCCGGGTCAGCGATAAGCGCCCGACGAGACGGGCGATCTCGGCGCTTCCATCCGTGCTTTGGCGGTTACGGTGCCTGCGACAAAACGACCCCATGATGCTGAGGTTTCGATTTCTGCATATATGGGTGGGATAGCCATAACTCATCCCGACAAGCGTTTCTGCCTCGCTGCCGCGGCTCCTCCCAAGCCCTGTCAATAAAGACGGGGAAATTCTGCTTTTCTTTTCCTCCTTGCTGCAGCAGAATTTGTGCTGTCTATTTTAGCATAGAAACAAGTCTTATTCCGTTATGATCTCAATTGCATCGCCCCGATTTACCTCTCCGCCATGAATAACCTTCGCGAAGACGCCTTCCCGCGGCATAATGCAGTCCCCCATTGCTTTGAAAATTTCACAGTGACTGTGGCACTGTTTTCCGATTTGGGTCATTTCCAAAATCACCTCACTGCCGACTTTGAAGCGTGTTCCGACAGGAATTGTTTTCAGATCATAGCCCTCAACGACAAGATTCTCACCGAACGCGCCGTTGATGACATTCGCGCCCTTGTCGCGGAAATCATTCACTTTTTCAACCGAGAGCAAACTGACCTGACGGTGCCATTTGCCGGCATGAGCGTCACCCTCAATCCCCCAATCTTCTTTCAGGTACGCGTTCTGCACTTCGTGCTTTTGTGTTCCTCGGGCCTCGCTGATACAAATCGCGACAATGTTCCCCATAATTACCCTCCGATAGATGTCATATTCTTCTGCTCTGTAATCGCATCGGGATTCTCAAAGCAGTGTTCCGCCGGTTTATTGTAAATCGTGTCGGACAGAATCCGTTTCACTGCCTGCATATCACCCGCTCTCAGCGGTTCGCGGATTGACGCTGTGGACTGATAACAAAGGCAGGACTTCAACTCACCGATCGCGTTCATTCGTATTCGATTGCAGCTGCTGCAGAATTTCCCATGTACAGCACTGATGAAGCCGATCGACCCCGTCACTCCGGGATAGCGATAATAGACCGCCGGACCGTTCCCATGTACTGATTTGTCTGCCATCGGCTTCCCGTACACGCATTCCAAAACGTTTCTGATTTTAGCGTTATCCGTGGTTCCTTCCGATTTTCCCACGCCGACAGGCATCATCTCAATAAAGCGAATGGCAATCGGCCTTTCTTTGAAATAATTCACCAGCTCGAGGACTGTTTCGTCTTTGAGCTCAGGCCGATTGACGGTATTGATTTTTACAGGGAGCTCGGCGTTCACTGCCGCATCGATTCCGGCAAGAACCTTATCCAAACCATCCCTCCCTGCGACGCGCTTGAACTCATCCGCATTAAGCGTGTCAAGGCTTACATTCACCGCATCAAGCCCCGCAACCTTCAGCAGGTTCGCCTTTTCGGGAAGAAGAACCCCGTTGCTGGTCAGAGAAACGCAGCTGATACCGTCAATGGATTTCAGTTTTTCGATAAGCGTTTCAATGCCGCGACGCACAAGCGGTTCCCCGCCGGTCAGCTTGATCTTCGTGAGACCCAACTCCGTCCCAATCTTCACAACCGATGCGATTTCCTCAAAAGTCAATAATTCTTCCATCGGAATGTTCGGCACACCTTCCGGCATACAGTAACGACAGCGGAGATTGCATTTATCCGTTACTGAGACGCGCAAATAATCAATATTCCGTCCGTACCGATCAATCATTTTGTCTGTCCTGTATACGTAAAATTGCCGGATTTACCGCCGGTCTTCGTACAAAGATGAATATCAGTCATTATCATATTCTTATCAACAGCTTTACACATGTCATAGATCGTCAAAAGGGCAACCTGCACCCCGGTTAACGCTTCCATCTCTACGCCGGTCACGCCGGAGGTTTTCACGGTGCAGCAAACGGTAATGGTATGCGCTTCGTCATCGGTCTCAAAATCAATTGAGGATTTTGTCAACATAATCGGATGGCACAAGGGAATAAGATCCGGGGTTCTTTTCGTTCCCATAATTCCGGCGATACGGGCAACACCGAGCACATCGCCTTTTTTCATTGAGCCTGCCTGCACCAGGTCATAACACGCTTTTGAAAGGTGAATACAACCCGTCGCAACAGCCGTGCGTTCCGTAACGGCTTTATCGCCGACGTCAATCATTACCGCGTTGCCTTTTTCGTCAAAATGTGTGAACTCTTTCATCGCTTTTCCTCGATGTTTATTATATTATCAAACTGTTGATTATGGGGAATAAAAGCTTTGCGGAAAATGCAACATACCCCCAATCCTTCGTAACTTGAATTGGGGGCTTGTCAACGCACAAGGTTACAATTCCGGATCATCATCCGGCGGACAGCAGCTGATTAATTCCCGGATAATTTCGTCCAGTGTCGCATCATGGGACTCCGTGGGGCATCCTTCGCTTTCGGTCATGGAGACAAAGGAAAAAGACGGACCGCCACCGCCGCCGCAGATATCATAAACATCAGTCAGCTCCGCGGGTTTGTCGAACTCCTTTCCAAAAAGAATCAGAACACCGCACAGCTCGCTATGCGTATCCGTCGGCCTGATTGAAAAAGAATACTTGAAAGCCAAATCCGTGAGCAGCTTCGTCCAGATACGGCTCAATTTGGCATCAATAATCAGATATCGATCCTTCTCACTGCCATGGTATTTCAGAATGAAGTCGGGCGTATAAAAACTGTCCTGCTTATCCGGGAAGACCATTCCCTCAAGTTTCAGGGATGTCGCACGCCGCAGTCCGATCCCGTTGGCACTCGCCTCAGAATAAGCACCGCCGTAAATAACCGGTTGAAAATAAAGCGTCATCCATTCATCACCGTTTTTTCTGAAGATGAAGGTATTCGTATGCTCTGCCTTGCCACCCGGGACATACCATGGGACACTCGGATAATCAAACCGAACACTGCGCTTCGATTCAAAATGAAATCCGTTGCGTTCTAACGATTCGGCGATTTTGAACAGACTGTAATACTCATAAAGCGATGAATTGCCTGCGAAGGGCAGAAGATACTCTTCCTGCTCAATATCATACGAGCCAAAATTGAACCAATTCTGAATCACTTCATAGATTCCCCGATAATGAATTTCTTCAAGGAAAACCTGCGTTGGCTCCGGAAGACCCTGAACGGGCATTTCCTTTACAGGGAAATATGCGCTGTAGACTCTGTACAGATCTTTGATGGCTGCGTATATTTCCAACCCTTCCTCACGCTGAGAAATCAATGCGCGTCCCATAATATGCACGACCGCGTCAACCGAAGAGCGGTAGCCGCTACCGGTCCAATGCCTGGCCCTGCAATAATTGGTATATCGCTTGATATCGGCGAGCAGCCGGTTCATGCTGTCAAGCACAGTCAGCAGAAAGCCGATTACAACACGGTTTTCATAATTATCGGTATTCTGAATGGTATTCAGAATCAGTGCCTTCCGCGGAATGAAATAAGTGCCGTCATATTGGATCGCTGTCTCAGCCGGCGTACTGACCAATAATTCCGGATGCTGCGTCACATAATATAATGTTTCCGGCGTAGCCTGCCTCAGCTTCTCAATTCCGTCCACCTTATAAGCGGAGCCAATCACGCGATACGGATTTGCCTTAAACACCGGCAGCATTTGCTCGTACACATCCCTGACCTGTCGGCACATATCCAAAAGACGCGAGATCGTTCCTTCCCGTCCCGTGAACCCATAACTTCCTTTTGCTGAATAATCTGCCCGCAGATATTTATCATAATATCTGCCAATGTATTTGACCATCGCGCCGAGAGCGTCTGTAACCTCGGTTGAACGGACCAGCACCTCAAGATAGTCAGAGCTGTAATAAGTGGTATTACCTTCCCAACTGCACTCTACTTCAAAGCAGACATAGCCGTAACAATCTGCGAAAAGCATCCGTGAATCCTGCGGAAGAATGCACTTGATGACGTTATCCGCCAAATCCTGCCGAACAAACTGCAGCGACTCGTTATTCAAATACACATTCAACCACGTCGGCACCCCTTCATCGAAAATGATATTAAAGCTGCCGTATTCTTGATCCGCATAAACTTGCAGTTTCGTTTCCGCGACGCGGCGAATATCAAGTCCCCGTGACTCGCCCGCCGTGATTTCGTGCAGCGGACAGCTTACAGTTCCTTTTTCCGGTTTCAGTTTCAGAAGCATTGCCTGCCTCATCACTACACGTAAAACTGATAGTAATTCATATTCTCACTGCCGCGGCGAATAATTTCACAGATAAGCTTGTGCGATTTAATCAGGCTGTTATCTTCAAAATACTTTTCCAGCTTCTTGAGAACATTCTCGCAGTATTCCGAACCATGACCATGAATCTTCGGCAGGATTTTTTGTGCGACAGCAAAATCCACGGCCAGAATTTCCTTTGTCCGGTCTTCATTCTTGTGATCAATGTCAAAAACACGGCCGGCGGCAATACAGTATCCCTGAATAGCGCCTTTCGAACGCTCGCTGACTTCCATCTCGGAGTCCTTGCAAATCTTATAAACGTCCTTCAGAATCTGATCGCAGACAGGATGAAGATGATCGACATCATTCGACACGCCAAAAACACGCTGCATCTGCTCCATAGAGACCGGTTCAAAGTCTTTGTCAAAGTCGATATCGCGATATCGTCCGCCGGAAGGCAGCGTTACGACCCAGGCACGGTCGATTAAGCGCGGGGAAAGTGTCTCTGTCGTATGGTCATTGTTTATTGTGGCAAGGAAACGGAAAGACCGCGAGACGCGGAACGTCTTGCCGCTGCCGAGATTGATGCGCGGTTCTTTGATGGAACGATCAGCGACATTCATGAACTCCGCCCAATAGTATTCCATCTGGCTGAGGTTCGCTTCATCCAGCAGCACCACAAAGGGAGGTACCTTCATTTCTGCGTTATCGGCGCATTCGCGATCGGAAATTTCCAGTGCGTTATAGACCATTGCGTTGCTTTTGTCAAAAGTTTTGGTCAGCGGATTGTAGTAGCCGATCAAATCCCGCTTTGAACTCCACCCCTTTTCTACGGGAACAAGCACATAGCGCGGCATTTCAAGTCCGGGGAGGACGCGATCCAAACCGAGCGAATGAGCAACCAGTTCGCAGGCGGATGTTTTGCCAATGCCGGGTGCGCCCGAAAGAACCGTCAGAAATCCCTGCGTCATGCAAATGTAGAGATTTAAAATATCATTCCAAGAATAATTTACACGGTATTCCTTGAAGAATTTCACCAGGCGATCAAGCATTGCCTCGTCGGATTCCGAGTGATTCGCGCACAGCTCGGTATAGCGGTCAATATGATTTTTCCGTACGGGAATCCGTTCATCATCGGGTTTATCATCGGACATGGCTGTCGAAAGCACTTTCGCGACCTTGTCCTGCAGTACCAGTTCACCGATTTTCGCTAAAGCGCCTTCAGTCTGTTCGCGAAAAGATTGCAAGAGAGCCTCTGTCTGGTTTTGCACGACCTCCTGCTCTTTCCGCGCTTGATCCAGCTTGGTCTTTTCGCCCTCATATTGATTGCGCAGCCGGCTTATTTCATTCGCGAGCCCATACATTTCACGGTTCTTGATGAAATTCTCTTCTTCACGTCGGAAATTTGCCAACCTTTCCTCAGCGGCTCTTCTGGATTCGGAAAGACGCTTTTCTTCTTCCTGTTCGTAAAACAGTTTCTTTGACTCAGTGTCGCGAATCAGTGTTTCCAGTTCTTCCTGCTTTTGCGTGAGTTCGAGCTCTTTATTCTCAATCGCCTGGTTCAAGATTCGCTGTCTGGAAATCGCGTTCATAAAGGAAGCGTCTTGAGCCAAAGACTCAAAGATCGTATC
>CAVESB010000045.1:0-15205 GCA_963618265.1 bacterium | reverse complement strand
GCTACTACGATCAGCTGGGCAACAAGCATTGGTGCAATTCCGACAGCTACGGCTGTTGGGTCACGGGGGAAAACGGCGAACATGAGTACATCATGTTCTGGTCCGAATCCGCCCGCGATGCCATCATGGGATCCGGCTCCAAAGCCCCCATCGGCACCAACCCCGGCACCTCCGAATTGACGCTCGCAGCGCCCAAGCCCGTCTCTGCCGCAATTCTCGCAGAGTGCGACTGGCCTCCGGAGACCTGTAAATGCAGCGAGGAGAGGGTAAAAGAGTGTGAGTCCAAGGGCAAATCCTGCTACCACGAGATAAAATGGAGCACGAATCCCGATGGCACCTCTGACTGTTACTGCGATGTCGGGTGCCGCTGACAATTCATTCGCGCCGTGCCGTTCCTGCCTGACGGTGCAATCCGTCCGTCGGGTGGCGGCATAACGACAGACCAAACAGCGGCAGGGGAGTCATTCCCCTGCCGCTGTTTCATTTTTCACCTGCTCATTGCTCATTGCTCATTGCTCATTTTTCCCCGATTTGCGTTAAAATACAAGTATGGAAAACGGGAAAATTATTTCAGCCTCTCAGTCACCCCGGCGGCGGACAATGCTCTCCTGGGTGCTGATGGAATTCGACTGCCGCCCGGCCGACATTGACGAAACGCCCCTTCCGGGCGAGCTTCCCGCCGCGTACTGCCGGCGCATCGCTTTAAGCAAGGCTCTGAAATGCGCCGAAAGCGTCAGCGGGGATGCCGTCATCCTCGCATCCGACACCACCGTCTGCATCGGGACGCGCATCTTCGGCAAGCCGAAGGATGCGGAAGATGCGGAAGAGATGCTGCGGGCGCTGAACGGGCGCGGCCACAAAGTCTGCACCGCCGCGGTGTTGATCTCCCTGACGGGCAAATCACGGCGCATTTTGCGAACCTGCTCGGAGAGCGGCGTCCGTCTGCGCGCCATGGATCGGGATGAGATCCGCGGCTATGTTGCAAGCGGCGACCCCATGGACAAGGCGGGTGCTTACGCCATTCAGAACCGCGCCTTTCACCCCGTGGAGTCTGTCAACGGCTGCTACGCCGGCGTTGTCGGGCTGCCGCTGTGCCATGTCGGCGCCATGCTTCACGCTGTCGGCTGTGACAGCTTCCCTCCGATCCGCCCGGCCTGTATGGGCGGCACCCAAAGAAATTGTTCCTGCATTCCCGCTGTCAATATCGAGGAACTTGATATCGCGGGGAGCAAAGGAGTTCGCTAATGACGAAAAAACTGACGCTTTTGACCCTGATCTTTGTCTGTCTCCTGTCCGGCTGCGGCATCATCAGCCCGGAGGATCAGTCCACCGCCACACCGGTACCCACCGCCACGCCCCTACCCGAGCCGCAGGTGTTCGTGACGGAAGTGCCCGATCCGTTGGAAGTCGTGAACACATTCCTCTCCGCCTGGCAGGAAGAGAACTATGTCGCCATGTACAATCTGCTCTGTCAGACCTCCCGCGACGCAGTTGACTTCCAATCCTTCTCCGCACGTTACAGCGAAGCGGCGACAGCCATGACATTAAAGGGCATCGACTGGGAAGTCACATCCACACTGACCGGTCCGAACAGCGCCCAGGCGGCGTTCCACGTGAACTATGACACCGTCCTCGCCGGCGCCCTTTCCCGTGACAACGCCATGGATCTCCTTTATGAGGCGGGCGAATGGAAAGTGCTGTGGTCCGACGGCATGGTCATGCCCGACCTCGCAGGCGGCAACAAACTCGTCATGGACATCTCCGTCCCGACCCGCGGCACGATTTACGACCGCAACGGCGTGCCATTGGCGTACCAGACCCGCGCCTACGCGCTCGGCGTTGTCCCCGCGCAGGTATCCTCCAACCTCTGGGGCGTGCTCATCAATGAGTTCTCCCGCCTCACCGGCAAGACCGTGCAGGTCATTCAGGAAATGATGAATAAAGCCGAGCCGACCGAATACCTCGTCATCGGTGAAGTCACCGCGGACACCATGGAATCCCGTTACAGCTCCCTGTTTGACTATACCGGCGTGGTCGTCAGCGAATACAACGCCTCCCGTTACTACACCGAAGAGGGCATCGGCGTCCATATGATCGGCTACGTACAGCCGATCAGCGCGGAGGAAGCGGATGCCATGTCGCGGCAGGGCTACCGTGTGGATGAGCGCGTCGGCAGAATGGGCATTGAGTCCTGGGGGCAGGAACAGCTCGCCGGCAAACGCGGTGCCTCCCTCTATGTGGTTGACCCGCAGGGCAACACCATCGAGCGTCTCTCCCGGACAGAAGCCGAAGCCGCCTCGTCGATTTACACGACCTATGAAGAGGACTTCCAATACGACCTCCAGCGCGCCATTGACGGCTTCAACGCCGCCGTAGTCGTTCTGGAACGGGACACCGGCCGCGTGATCGGCATGGCGTCCTCGCCGAAGTTCGACGCGAACCTGCTGGACTACGGCAACTATAACGCCTACTACTCGGGCGACCTGCTTTACAACAACAACACCCCGATGTATAACCGCGCCTCCCGCGGGCAGTACCCGCTGGGTTCGGTCTTCAAAATCATCGGCATGGCCGCCGCGCTGGAGACCGGCCTCTTCACCGCGGATGACACCTATGAGTGCGGCTACTACTACACCGAGCTTGACCGCGTTGAACTGCATGACTGGACGCTGGATCACGAAGTCGCGCCGAGCGGCACGCTGACACTGAGCGAAGGTCTGATGCGCTCCTGCAACCCGTGGTTCTACCACATCGGCAAGGAACTCTATGAAAAAGTCGGACCCGACACGCTCTCCAATTACGCCCGCGGCTTCGGTCTCGGCTCCCTGACCGGCATTGAAGCCGTGGAAGAAGAGCCGGGCAATGTCGACACCCCGGAAGATGTCTTCACCGCCGTGCAGCTGGGCATCGGTCAGTCCACATTGCTGGTAACGCCGCTGCAGGTGGCGCGCTTTGTCGCCGCCGTGGGCAACGGCGGTACGCTTTACCGTCCGCAGGTCATCGAGCAGGTCGTGGACGCCTCCGGCAAGGTGACTTACGCCTTCGAGCCGGAAGCGCAGGGGCAGATCCCCGTCTCGCAGGAGAACCTTGAGCTGATCAAGGAAGCCATGCGCGAAGTCGTGCGCAACCCCCGCGGCACGGCTTACAGCACCTTCAGCAATGTCAAGTACGAAGTCTACGGCAAGACCGGTTCCGCCTCCACCAACACAGGGCTGAGATCCAACGCCTGGTTCGCGGGCTTCACCAACGAAGGCCGTGAGGACAAGCCGGACATCGCCATCGCGGTGCTGGCTGAGTTCGCGGGCGAGGGCGCGGACATTTCCGCCCCGATCTTCCGCCGCGTCCTGGAACTCTATTTTGAAGGACGCGCCAGCTCCCTCTACGGATGGGAAACCGGCGTCTACATCACCCGCACGCCGTCCCCGACCCCGACCGACACCCCGACCCCGCGTCCGACGCTGGCGCCGTGGGAAATTGAGGCCATGGAGCAGACGCAGGAAGCCGAGGAAAACCCGGAATAGCGCATGGAAGGACTTGTACTCAAATATCATTCCGGCTTCTATCATGTCTATCATGACGGGCAGCAGACCACCTGCAAAATGCGCGGGCGGCTGAAGAAGTTTCATAAAAACAGCGATATTATCGCCATCGGGGATCGGGTCGCGTTCGAGATCCTCCCCGACGGCTCCGGCATCATTGAGGAAGTTCTGCCGCGGACGAACGAACTCATCCGCATGACCTCCGGCATCCGCACCGAATACCGTCAGGTGCTCATTGCCAACATGGATCAGATTCTGACGGTGTTCGCCTGTACGCGCCCCGAACCGCGGACGCGGATGCTGGATCGCTTCCTCGTTGTTTGTGAGAAGCAGAAGATCAAGCCGGTCATTGTCGTCAACAAGCTGGATCTGCTCGGTGAAGCAGCCGCCCGGGAAATTTTCCGCGATTATGAACCGCTGGGCTATCGGGTTGTGTATGTCTCCGCCGAAACGGGGCAGGGCATTGAGGAAATCCGTGAGATTCTGAAAGGAAAAGTCTCCGGGCTGGTCGGTCCCTCCGGCGTGGGCAAGTCCACCATCATCAACCGCATTGACCCGAAGCTGGATCTGCGCACGAACGAAATCTCCGACTACAACGAGAAGGGACGGCACACGACGGTTGTGCGCGAAATGTTCCCGATGCAGGACGGCGGATTCGTGGCGGATCTGCCGGGATTGAAGACGCTCGCCCTCTGGGACATTCAGCCCGAGGAGCTTGACGGCTATTTCCCCGAGCTGCGGGATCTGGTCAGGCACTGTTATTACTCCGACTGCACACATGATGAAACAGAAGTCGGCTGCGCGGTCAAGGCGGCGGTTGAGGCAGGCACGGTCTCCCGTCAGCGTTACGAGTCGTATCTGCGGATGCGCTTCGGAGATGACGAAGAACAGCTCATCGAGCAGCCGCAGTAAGCCGCCCCGCCTCGGACGGCGGTACAAAAGGAAGGGAAAGCATGGAAAACGAATCCGCGAAAATTCTCGCGCTGCTCCCCGCGTACAATGAGGAGAAACATCTGGAAAAAGTTCTGACCGAGGTCAAGCGGTACATTGAGCATGTCCTCGTCGTGGATGACGGTTCCGCAGACAGAACCGCAGAGATCGCCCGCGGCTGCGGCGTACACGTACTCTCCCGCGGTTACAACTGCGGCAAGGGGCAGTCCCTCAAGGACGGCTACACCTGGGCGCTGGAGAACGGTTACGACGCCGTCATCATGCTTGACAGCGACGGACAACATGACCCCGCCTGCATCCCCGACTTCATCCGCAAGTTCGAAGAAACCAAAGCTCCGCTCATCATCGGTGCGCGTGATTACGCCAAAATGCCGCTGCGCCGCCGCATCCCGAACAAACTCGGCAAAGCCCTGCTCTCCGCCTGCGTTGGGCAGGAAATCAAGGACAACCAGTCGGGCTACCGCCTGCTGAACCGCGGCATGATGCAGCGGATGCTGAGCTCCGAACAGAGCGGCTACCACTTTGAGGTTGAGATGATTGCCGCCGCCATTGCCGAAGGTTGGAAGATCGAATGGGTTACCATCCCGACCATCTACGGCGATGAGAAATCCAAAATCAAGCCGCTTGAACAGTTCTTCGGCTTCATCGGCATGTGCTTCCAATGCAGGAAGATGATCCGTGAGAAACGGGCGGAGAAATGCTCAGCCGCGAACTGACCTTCGGCGTCGGCACCTGGGCGTGGGGGGATCGTCTTGTCTGGGATTACGGACGGGATTACGGCGAGCAGGATCTGCGGGAGGCGTTCCTGCGCTGTCTGAATGACGGGGTGTACTTCTTCTCCACCAGTCCATCCTTTGCGGAGGGAGAGGCGGAGAAGCTGCTGGGAAAATTCTCCGCCGAGACGACCGTCCCGGTTTTCATCTCCACAAAATACGTCCCGCGTTTCTGGCACCTGCGGCGGAAGGACTTCATGAATTCGCTCAAAGCCTCCATGCTGCGCCTGAATGTGACGCGGCTGAAGCTGCTGCAGATCTGCCCGCCGACGGGGCGCATGACGATCGGGCGGCTGGCGGAATGTGCCGCGGAAACGCTGGATCTCGGGTTGGTTGACCGCGTCGGGCTTTCCGGGTACAACGTGCGTCAAATCGACGCCTTCAACGAGGCTCTGAGCCGCTTCGGCAGCACGATTTCCTGTCTTGAAACGCCTTACAGCCTGCTGCGCCGGGATATCGAGACGAACGGCGTTCTGGATCTGTGCCGGACGTTGAATATCAGCGTTATCGCGCAGCAGCCGCTTGCGATGGGACTGCTCAGCGGCAAATATGACGGGAACGCGCCCGCCTTCGGGAGCCGCCGTCAGTTCATGCTACGCTACAACTCGCCGAAGCTGGAACTGCTCCTGCGCACGATGAACCACATCGGGCTTGAGAACGACGGGAAGAACTGCGCCCAAGTGGCGCTGAACTGGGTCTGCCGCAAAGGGATCATCCCCATCCCCGGCGTGAAATCCCTTGACCAGGCCATCGAGAACGCACAAACCCCGCGTTGGCAGATGACGGACGAACAGGTTCAGGCGCTGGATAATATCACCGAGGTGAGAGCGGCGGAAACGGAAGACAGGCAATGAAAATCGCAAAGACTTTCTGAACCGCTGATACCCATACTCCGCAGGAATCCGCGGAGTTCCTTTTTAAACTCCGACTGATCAAAAGATCCGTTCCTCAGTAAAACATATTTTGGCACAATTCTTGCATTACAGTGTAAATGGAGAGAGAAGATGAAAAAAAGCGTTTTGCTGCTTATATGCGGCTCGGTTTTGCTGTTATGCGGATGCCAGCGTTCCCAATTTAAGGACGTCGCGTTTGAAGTTTATATCCCGCCGACCCTTGTCGCCACAGCTGTCAACACGCCCACCGTCAGTCCTATCACTCCAATGCCGACCTCCGCGGATCACAACTGCAGCCCGAACCTGAGCTACGTCGATGACGTGACCGTTCCCGACGGGACGACTTTCGCCCCCGGGGATCAGATCGTGAAGACCTGGGCTGTCCGCAATGACGGCGACTGCGCCTGGTCGCCGAAGTATTCACTGCGCCTCATCGATGGCAGCGCCATGGGGGTCGAGTCCCGTCAGGAGCTGCCCTCCATTGAAGCAGGAGCAGAAGGTGAAGTCACAATCGTCTTCACCGCGCCGTCCACGCAGGGCAGTTACTGGAGCTCGTGGCAGGCGTACAACCCGCAGGGTCAACCATTCGGGGACAATATTTACATCGAAATCTATGTTGACCCCTACCACACCATTTCTGAAGATGGGGAAACGGACGCATATGGGCAGAACAGCTATTACTAAATTCTTCTTACCCGTCCTCGCGCTGCTGACGCTCGCGCTTCCCGCCGCGGCGCAGAACGTCTCGCAGGTTCCGGAGGACTTCGATTGGAGCCCTTACATCAACGACTGGGACAACGCCTGGTATGATGATGATTGGGACAACACAAATTATCAGCAATATCAAAATCAGCCGGTCTATTACGACTGGTACGGCAACACCTACACCATCGACCCGTGGCAGGATCCCACACCGACGCCGATGTATTATTACGGTGAGGCGGAAACCTACGGCACGTGGAACGAGAGCCCTTACAGCGGCAATGAATGGTTCTATCAGTCCAATAACGAGTTTGACGCCTTCGGCAATTACGGATCGCTCCCGAAAGCCGCCTCTGTCGGGACGTTTAACGGCTACGCGCAGAGTTACAACCTGGACTGTGAAGCCCGTTCCGCGGTTGATCTGGCCGCCTTCTTCGGCATCAATATCGCCCATTCCGAGTTCCTTGCCCGCATCCCTCTCTCCGATGACCCGAACGAGGGTTTTGTCGGCAGCTACACCGGCGAACGCGGACAGCTCCCGCCGAATTCCTACGGCGTTTATCAGGAGCCGATCGCGGTGCTGCTGCGTGACTATGGTCTGCCGGCCGTCGGCGTTGTGGGCTGGACAAGGGACGCGCTGAAGGCGCAGATTGCCGCCGGGAAACCGGTGATGGTCTGGGTCGTAGGCAGCACGGAAGTCGGCTACTCAAAGCTCTACACCGCCGCCTCCAACGGCGTGACCACCGCCGTTGCCCCGTATCAGCACACGGTCATCGTGATCGCCTACGATGCGGAAGGCGTGACGGTTCAGGACGGCGCGTATCAATACACGCGCACTTGGGGCACGTTCGACCTCTCCTGGCAGGCACTGAATAATCGCGCGATTTATGTGAACCGGTGAGACGGCAGTCAGACCGTCAACAAAGCACGATGCGGGAACGATTTTTCCTGTTTCGTGCTTTTTCTGACGGTCAAATGCTCTTTTCCCCTCTCAGCGCCCTGATTCAGGGTATAATTCAGGCTGGGGTTTTCTGTTTGCAAAACCCGATTTTGGATTGAAAAAGGAATTCAATATGGCTCAGACTACCACTCCCTGCCCGCGCTGCGGTGGACAGATGCTCGCGGACGTTCAACAGATTTTCGATGTCGCTCAGGATCCGATGGATAAAGAACGCCTGCTGCGCGGCGCGGCGAACATCGCCCTGTGCCCGTCCTGCGGCTATCAGTCCGGCATTGCCATGCCAATCGTCTATCATGACCCGGACAAAGAACTGTTGCTGACTTACTTCCCGCCGGAAATGAACATGAACATCGACGAGCAGGAAAAGATCATGGGACCGCTGATCAAGAAAGTCGTTGACAGCCTGCCGCCGGAAAAAAAGAAGGGCTACCTCTTTCAGCCGCGCAAAATGCTGAAGTACGAGACGCTGATCAACACCATCCTCGAAGCGGACGGCATCACGAAGGAAATGATCGACGAACAGCGTTACAAGGGTGAGCTGCTGCGCCGTCTCCTGCAGACCTCCCCGGATGCCCTCGTTGAGGTCATTCATCAGGAAGAGAGCCACATCGATCAGGCATTCTTCATGATGTTCTCAAGCGCCATGCAGGGCGCACTGCAAATGCGCGACCAAAAGACCCTGGACGCCCTGCGTTCCCTGCAGCAGGTTCTCTTCACCGAGACCGCATACGGCCGTCAGCTCAAGGTCCGCGCCGACTCCACCAATCAGGCCATCAAGGATCTGCAGGAGACGGGGGATAAACTGGATCGCGATACCCTGCTTCAGCTCGTGCTGAACGCCAAGGATGACGCCTACCTGCAGACCATCGCGAGCCTTGCCCGCGGCGGCATGGATTATGAATTCTTCAGCAAGCTGACCGCCGCAATTGATGCGGCAGAAGGCGAGGAGAAGGAAAAGTACACGAAAACCCGTGAGAGCCTGCTGACACTCGTGCAGGAGATCGACAAGGCGGTTGCCGAGGAAAAGGAAGCCCGCAGGGAGTTGCTTGAGGCGATTCTCAAACAGGATGACATGGAAGGCGCTCTCTATCAGGCTGTTCAGGGCATTGATGAAACCTTCACCGAAATCGCGAAGCAGGAACTGGATGCCGCCCGCAAGTCCGGCGACTTCATGCGCTCCGGGAAGATTCAGCAGCTGCTGGATCTGATCAAGAAGCTCTACACCGCGCCGGAAGAGGTTCAGCTCCTTGAGAAGATGCTTTCCACCGAAACCGACGAAGAGCTCAACGCCGTCATTGAGGAAGAGCCGAAAATGAAGAGCGATGACATGCGCGCCCTCGTGACCTCCCTGATTGAGGAAGGCACGGCGCAGAACTCCCTCAAGCCGGAAATGCTTGAGAAGCTCAACCGGATTCAGAAAGCGATTGCCTGATATCCGTTTGCCGCTCACCGCTCAGACAGGTTCGCCCTGCCGGCGGACAGGAAAAGGATAAACGAAGCCCGTCAAGAAGATATTTTTTCTCGACGGGTTTTTTCTATTCGTACTCAGCGTGTTGATATTGTCCGTGCCGCTTTGTGCGCCCGCCGTACTGAATGGCGAATTTCGGGCACCGATGCAGACAGCCAAGGCACATGACGCATTGATCTTTGACCCAGACCGGCTTCTTCTCCCTGATCTCGATAGCGGAAACCGGACAATTCCGTGCGCACAGACCGCAGCCGATGCAAGTGTCCTCCACATTGAACCGGCTTGTTCTGCGCATGGCATCATATTCCAAACGATAAAACGCCTTGGCAAGCAACAGAGGCGCTTTGTTCTCCATAAAATCGCCGCAGGCACGATTTTGTATCGCACCGATGATACGGTCAATTTGTTGCTCCGCAGCTTCGTTGATACGCCGGACTTTGCTTTTGTCGCTCAGGTCAAATATAGGTGTCCAGGTATCCGGCATTTTCACGCTGAATTCCGCAGAGACGGAAAGACCTTTTGTCTTCAGAATCTCCCCGGCAAATTTTCCTGCCCCCCCGCTGTCGTGCCATAGGTCGCGGCGAACCACAGATAATCCGGCTTTGTACGCAGCGTCAGCTTTTGCAGGAACTCCCGAACGATGATTGGTAAGCCCCAGGCGTATGTCGGGCTGACAATCCCTACCGTTTTGTCCTCTTCATCAAAAGAGAATACCTCATTTTTGAAGCAGTCGGCAACAGATAAGGTTTTATCACCCGTTGCAGCGGCAATGCGCTCGGCAACATATTTGCTGTTTCCTGTTGCAGAAAAAAAGAATATCATAGCCTTGTCTCCTTAACCTCCCCCAGCAACGTTCGCAAGCCATGTGCAGGCAGCGGATCGCACTTACAGAACGCCCCCGCCGACGAGATAAGAGGGACTTCCGGCAAGTTGAGCAATCGGGATGTATTGAAAGAAAAAGACCGCGTTTTACGCGATCTTCAGCGGAGAGGGGGGGATTCGAACCCCCGATTGGGTTATAGCCCAATAACCACTTAGCAGGCGGTCCCGTTCAACCACTCCGGCACCTCCCCGTACAACAGTTAAATTATATACCAAATTTCCAAAAGCAAAAGAAATTGATACAAAATTCGGAAAAACAGTCAGTGGCGGGGCGGTTTTTCTTCTCCCTCCCGGCTGCTGTTTCTTATTCTTAATTAAGAATTCACTGCTATGATTAATCCGGAGGTAAGACTATGGCAAAGATATTGATTGCTGACGACGACATCAACCTTTTGAAGATGCTCCGCCGTACACTTGCCTATGAAGGCTTTGATGTCGTAACCGCGCAAAACGGCGCGGAAGCCCTGGACAAAATTCACAGCGAACAGCCGGATCTGGCTGTTCTCGACTGGATGATGCCGAAAATGGACGGTCTCTCCGTAGTGGAAACCCTGCGCGAAATCGACAGCGGAATCCCGATCTTGATGCTGACGGCGCGGGACACCATCGAGTTCCGTGTACAGGGGCTTGAGAGCGGTGCCGACGACTATCTGGTGAAACCCTTCGCACCGGCGGAGCTTGTGGCGCGCATCAACACCCTGCTGCGCCGTGCCAACCCGAAATCCATTGAGAAGGAACTGACCTTCTCCTATCTGCGCATCATCCCCGCCACCCGCGAAGCGTTCGTGGATGATCAGCGTATTTCCCTGACGCCTACCGAATTCGAACTGCTGAACCTTTTTATGCTGCACCCGAAGCAGATCCTTGAGCGCAGTCAGATTCTGCAGCGCATCTGGGGTTATGATGCTTTCGGTGAGGAAAACGTCATGGAAGTCTACATCGGCTACCTGCGCCACAAAACGGAACTGGACGGGCGCAAGCGTCTCATTCAGACCGTGCGCGGGCTGGGATATGTCCTGAGAGAGGAATAAACATGTCGCTCCGGGTAAAACTGACGCTTCTGATCTCGGCTCTGCTGACGCTGTCGCTGTCGCTGATCTCGCTGGTTGTCTATAAACAGCAGGAAAAGAGCATGATCAGCTCCATCCGCACTGACGCAAAGAAGACTTCCGACGCGGTGCTGGCATACCTGACCCCGAATGAGAACACGCCGCACATGCTCAATGTCATGGACACGCTCTTGGATGAAACCGTCCGTCAGCAGCTGGAATCCGCCGGCGAACCGGATGAGAAAAAGCTCGAGCAAATCTCAACAGGAAGCCCGGATCTGCTTTTTGAAATCATCAACATTCTGGATAAAGACGGGAATCTGCTCTTCAGCCCGGTTCAGCGCAACAGTCAGTCACTGGATCTGGGCATTGACCTCAGTTCCGAGCAGGGGCAGGACATTTTATGGAAGGAAGTCGAGGTCAACAACTATCCTTTCCTGGTGCTGATGCGCCCGGTCAAGCTGTACGGACAGGTCATCTTGTATGTACAAGTAGCGAAACCGCTGCGCTCCATGCACACTTATCTGGACAACCTCGCAAGCACGCTGTTCCGAATCAGCCTGATCGAGATCGTTCTCAGTACGCTCGTTGTCTGGTTCGTGCTCGGCATCACACTGGCGCGTGTCAAACGCATGACCGAAACCGCCGACAGCATCCGCGAAGAGCAGGATTTCGCCAAGCGCGTAGCTTATTCCGGACCGGAAGACGAGATCGGGCAGCTGGCGTGCTCTTTCAATGAAATGCTTGAGAACATTCAGGAGTCTTACGCCAGGCTGAAAGAATCGCTGCAGCAGCAGCGGAACTTCGTTGCCGATGTCTCCCATGAGCTGCGCACACCGCTGACAACCATCAACGGCAACCTCTCCCTCCTGCGCTCCTGCAAAGTCGCGGACGAGAAAGACCGCAGCGAGATTCTGCAGGATATGTCAGACGAGACGATCCGCCTGATGAAACTGGTCAACGAACTGCTTGAGCTGGCGCGGGCGGACATCTCCGACGGGAATCTCTCTCCGGAGCTTTTCAAACTGCGGGATCTGACCGAGGAATGCCGCCGTCAAATGGCGGTGGTTTATCCGGAGCGCACTTTTACGTTCAAGGTGCCGGAGGAGATCGAACTGACCACCGACCGCACCAAGCTCAAGCAGCTGCTCATTATCCTGCTCGACAACGCCTGTAAACACTCCGAACGCGAGATTCTCGTGGAAGCCGAAAGCCTTGATGAGACGAAAGAGATCCGCGTCATCAATTACGGCGAAGGCATCTCGGCGGCGGAACTGCCGAAGATCTTTGACCGCTTCCGCAAGGGACAGAACTCCCCTTCGGGTATGGGTCTCGGTCTTGCCATTGCCAAGGCGCTGACCATATCCCTCGGCGGGACGATCAGTGCCGAAAGCATTCCCGACGAACAGACGACATTCACGGTGCGGCTGAAGGACTTATAAACAAAGCGCGGAGATCAGTGAGCGGATGACATGCTTCTGTGTCAATCACAAAACGGAAGAACCACTGACTGAAAACAGAAAGCGGTTGTTGCTGAAGCCCGCTCTCATATTGTTATCCCGCTTTCAGATCCTCCCTGCCTGCGGCAGACGAAGAACTCCCGCCCGCCCGTGAACAATCGCTTTTAATTCCAACATCCCGCCGAAGCGGGATGTTGGGTTAATCCTTTATTCTGTCTCGCGGATAATCATTTCCTCACGGTCGGCGCCGACACCGACGAGCTTGACGAACGCGCCGGTGTACTCCCCGACGAAGTTCACATAATCCTGCGCCGCCTTCGGCAGTTCCTCAAACTTGCGGCACTTGGAGATATCGCCGAAGTTGCCTTCAAATTCCTTATAGACCGGCTTCGCGGACTCAAGGAACAGCTCGTTGGTGGAGAAGTCCTGCGTGACCTCACCGTTGACCTCATAGCCGATGCAGACCTTGATGGTGTCAAAGTTACCGATGGTGTCGAGATGGTTCATGTTGAGGTAGTTCACGCCGTTGATCTCAATCGCATACTTCACCGCCACAAGATCCAGCCAACCGCAGCGGCGCGGACGTTTGGTAACGACACCGTACTCATGTCCCAGATCGCGGATGCGGTCGCCGGTGGCATCATTGAGCTCCGTCACGAACGGTCCCGCGCCGACACGACTGGAATACGCCTTGATCACGCCGTAAACATCACCGATGTCCCGGGCGGAAAGCCCCGTCCCGGAGAGAATGCCGCCGATGGTGGTGTTGGAAGAGGTCACAAAAGGATAAGAGCCGAAGTCAATATCCAGCAGCGCCGCCTGAGCGCCTTCCACCACAATGAATTTATCTTCCTTAATGCACTTATGCAGGAAAGTGACCGTATCACAGACATACGGCTTGATCGCCTCGGCATAAGCCCTGTAATCCGCGATGATCTTCTCCGCGTCGTAAGTCGCTTCACCCGCGGCGGCGAGCAATTCGTTCTTCGCCGCGACCTGAAGGCGCACCTTCTCCGCGAAGCTGTCCTTATACAGATCCTCCACGCGAATACCGCTGCGCTCGTACTTATCGCAGTAAGCCGGGCCGATGCCGTTTTTTGTCGTGCCGAGCTTGACAGCGCGGTGATTCTCAAGCATCACATCCAGCCCCGGATGATAAGGGAGAATGACGTGCGCCTTGTCACTGACGCGCAGATATTTGTCAACATCAATCCCATGCTCCTTGAGCATGGCTATTTCGGAAAGGAGAACTTCGGGATTCAGCACGACGCCGTTGCCGATAACAGCCACCGTTCGATTGGAAATGATTCCCGACGGAGTCAGCCGCATGGCGAACTTGACGCCGTTCACCGTGATCGTATGCCCGGCGTTGCTGCCGCCGGCGGCACGAACCGACACATCCGCGTATTGCGCGAGATAATCGGAAACACGACCTTTCCCCTCATCGCCGTAAAAACAGCCAAGTACCACTGTTGCCTTAGACATATGAAATCCTCCTTGTTGTTCGTTCATGGATCGTTCGACCCGTACGGGTTAATTATCATGTGGATTTCCCGGCGCGGGTCATGAATATGACATTGAGAAGAAATGAATTATCAGCGCGCCGGGATTGCTTTGTCCGTTCACCCGCGCGGCAAAAAGCCCAAAACAGGAAATCTCTTGTCAAAAACCGGAATCGCGTGTACAATATTATTGTTGTTCGGGGCATAGCGCAGCCCGGCTAGCGTGCTTGCATGGGGTGCAAGAGGTCCTGGGTTCAAATCCCAGTGCCCCGACAAAAATAGGTTTTCCCTATCCGAAAACAGAAAGACGGCGTACACACGCCGTCTTTCTGCTTAAGCGGAGCACTGAATTAAAAAAGGCTCTTTTTTGAACGTTCACTTGGGGATTATTGCAAACCGTATTTTTTGAGTGGTCTTCGCAAGCGGAGCGAAGCGAAAAGACCTCACAACGGACTGCATATTAATAAGACACATCAACAGGGCGCAGCATGATAACATGATGCAATCCTTATATCTCCGTTCAACAGTTGTCTGTTCAACAGTCCGTTCCCGGCGCAATTTCTTTGTGAACTTTTTCTGTAACCTTGATATTTTTCAAAATCATGGTATATTGACATAGAAGTTCGGACGGTTTCGTCCTAAGTACGAGGTGGAATGTATGGTTAAACGAGATTCCTATATGAACCGGTTAATCCACAATATGTGGAACGGCGAGATAAAGGTCATCACAGGCATACGCAGATGCGGCAAGTCCGTGCTGCTTTTCGACCTGTTTTTCGAGTATCTCCTTTCGCAGGAGGTTTCGGAAGATCATATTTTGAAAATTGAACTGGATCAGCGGCGGTATTATAAGTTCAGAAATCCGATTACTTTGTGTGAATATGTAGAAAGCACCGTCCGGGACAAGAAAGATGAAAAATTCTATCTGTTTATTGATGAGGTGCAGTTCACCACAAAAGTCGTGGACAAGGAAAACGGCGGCATTGAAGTTACCATCTACGATATGCTGAACGAACTCAAGGCAT
>CAVESB010000044.1:0-16648 GCA_963618265.1 bacterium | reverse complement strand
GCTTATCCTCGGGAATATCTTTCTTATAAAGCTGCAGCGGCTCAAGGGACTTCATATCAAACGTGACAATGCCGAGATCAATCGGATTGTCATAAATCTTTTTAATGTCCAAACAATTCGTGATGTAATTCTTCAGCGCACTGTTGTCCAGACCTCTTTGACCGATAAACTCCTTCGAGAGTTCCAGCAGGTTCGCGGGGTCGAAAATATCCTTGTTCGGGTCAACCTTGTCCGAAACCGGCAGGATGTCCGTGATCTTGATGGTTTCGTAAATATTGACCATCTTTTGATAATCATCCTGCAGGATCAACGCAGCGTTGAGCGCACCGATCGAGGTGCCGGTAATTCCTTTAATCGGCAGCTTGAGTTCAGTGATGGCTTTCCACGCCCCGACTTGATAAGCGCCCTTGGTGCCGCCGCCACAGAGGACAAGTCCCCATTTTCCATCCGTTTCAGCTTCCGTTTCCGTGTATTTTCGGGAGAACGGGTTAATCAATTTCGTCATACCGGTCATCGTTATTTCCCCCTTTTTTCTATCATTATAATCAAAAAACATCAGCATTTCCATACCCGCGTCCGATGGCGCGGATGGGTATGCGGCATTTACCTTGACCATTAACCCCACTGCACCGATTTGCGGATTATGATTAATAATTCTTTGACAATTCACTGATGAAATCTTATAATTAACCCATCATAATGATTTGCGTATTAAAGAATATCTTTCCCACAGCAAGGGAGGTGAAACATGAATTTTGACAGATATACACAAAAAGCCCAGGAAGCAGTGTCTCAGAGCCAACAGGTCGCGCTTGAATTCGGACATCAGCTCGTGGAACCGGCTCATCTTCTGCTCGCGCTTCTGCGCCAGCAGGATGGCATTGTTCCCGCACTTGTAACCCGAATCTCCGGCAGCACCGCCGGTTTGCTTGAGGCACTCAAAAAAGATCTTGAGTCCCGCCCGCGTGTTTCCGGCAGCTCTTCATCTCTGAATCTCGCCCGCACCACTGCGGAGGTTTTCAACAACGCGGAAAACATCGCCAAAGGCATGCAGGATGAATATGTCTCAACCGAGCACCTGTTGCTCGCGCTTTGCGACAGTATTGAAGGGAAGAAACTTTCTCAGTTCGGTATCACGAAAGATTCTATCCTGCGTGCGCTGACCGCGGTACGGGGTCATCAGCGTGTCACCGGGCAGAATCCGGAGGACACCTATCAGTCCCTGGAAAAGTACGGACGCGATTTGACCGATGTCGCCCGTCAGGGGAAACTGGATCCGGTCATCGGGCGTGATGAAGAAATCCGCCGCACGATCCAGATTCTCTCCCGCCGTACCAAGAACAACCCGGCGCTGATCGGTGAACCGGGTGTCGGCAAGACCGCTGTCGTCGAAGGACTTGCCCAGCGTATTGTCAAGGGCGATGTCCCGGAAGGTCTGAAGAACAAGCGGCTTGTTCAGCTGGATATGTCCGCCCTGGTCGCCGGTGCGAAGTACCGCGGTGAGTTTGAGGAACGTTTGAAGGCTGTTCTGAAAGAAGTCACCGAAGCCGACGGAGAGATTCTGCTCTTCATTGATGAAATGCACACAATTGTCGGCGCGGGTGCCTCCGAAGGCGCGATGGATGCCGGCAACATGATTAAGCCGATGCTGGCCCGCGGTGAGCTGCACCTTATCGGCGCCACAACCCTCGACGAATACCGCAAGTACATTGAGAAGGATCCGGCGCTGGAACGCCGTTTCCAGACCGTTCTGGTTGAGGAACCGTCCGTTGAGGACACGATCAGCATTCTGCGCGGTCTGAAGCAGCGTTATGAAGTTCATCACGGTGTCCGCATTACCGACGGTGCAGTCATCGCGGCGGCGACCATGTCCAACCGTTACATTGCAGACCGTCATCTGCCGGATAAGGCCATTGACCTGATTGATGAAGCCGCTGCCCGTCTGCGTACCGAAATCGACTCCAAGCCGCACGCTTTGGATGATATCGACCGCCAGATTATTCAGCTGGAAATCGAAAAGCAGGCTCTGTTGAAGGAGCAGGATGCCGCATCCAAGGAACGCCTGACAAAGATCGAGGAAGAACTTTCTAATCTTAAAGAAAAGTCCGATCATCTGACCACGCAGTGGCAGACCGAGAAGGATGCCATCTTAAAATTGCGTAACGCCAAGGAACGAATCGACAGCATGAACGTTGCCATTGAACAGGCTGAGCGCAAGAATGAGTTCGGTCAGGCTGCGGAACTCCGTTACGGTGAGCTGCCGAAGCTGGAGAAAGAGCGTGAAGATGCCGAAGCCGCGCTGAAAGGGATGCAGGGCGAAAAGCAGCTGCTCAAGGAAGAGGTTGACGCGGAAGAGATCGCTGAAGTGATCGGCAACTGGACCGGCATTCCGGTTTCCAAGCTGCTGGAGAGCGAAATGATGAAGCTCGTCCATATGGAAGACCGTCTGCATGAACGTGTCGTCGGTCAGGATGATGCGGTGAAAGTCGTCTCCAACGCCGTCCGCCGCTCCCGTGCCGGTCTGCAGGATCCGAACCGTCCGATCGGTTCTTTCATTTTCCTCGGTCCTACCGGTGTCGGTAAGACTGAGCTGGCGAAGGCTCTGGCTGAGTTCCTCTTTGACGATGAACGCGCGATGATTCGTATTGATATGAGCGAATATCAGGAGAAGCACACTGTCTCCCGTCTCGTCGGTGCCCCTCCGGGATATGTCGGTTATGAAGAAGGCGGTCAGTTGACCGAGGCTGTACGCCGCAAGCCGTATTCCGTCGTCCTCTTCGATGAAATCGAGAAGGCGCATCCGGAAGTGTTCAACGTCATGCTGCAGCTGCTGGATGACGGACGTCTGACCGACGGTCAGGGTCGCACGGTTGACTTCCGCAACACAGTCGTCATCATGACCTCCAACGCCGGCTCCGAACTATGGCTGAACCGGAAGAACCACGTCACCCGTGAAGAGCTGAACCGCGTGTTGCAGAGCACCTTCAAACCGGAATTCCTGAACCGTCTGGATGAGATTGTGATCTTCAACCCGCTGACGAGAGCCGACCTGAACCGCATTGTTGATATCCAGCTGAAGCGTGTCGAAAAACTGCTCGCCGAGCGTCATATCAAGCTCACGCTGACCGATGCCGCGAAGCAGTACATTGTCGACGCGGGCAGTGACACCGACTTCGGTGCCCGTCCGCTGAAGAGAGCCATTCAGCACGAACTGCAGGATCCGCTCGCGATTAAGATTCTCGAAGGCGACTATGTGGATGGCGACACTGTTAAGGTTGACAGCACGGGTGAATGTCTGACTTTCGGCAGGGCATAACGCCGTCCGGCGATTTCAAAAAACAGGCAGGAGGAAGTTTTTTCCTCCTGTTTTCGCTTTAACCATTCAATTCGGGAGCGCGTAGAAAAATTCGACTATAATACATAATATCGGTCGAAAAGTGTGTCCGAACTGAGAAGAAACAAGAGGTCTCTATGTCGAATGTTTATGTGTCCAACCATCCGCTGATCCAGCACAAACTGTCCATTTTACGCTCGAAGGAAACCGGCTGCAATGATTTCCGCCGCCTTATCTGTGAACTCGGAAAGCTGCTTTGCTATGAAGTCACCCGCGAACTGCCGTTGTCCCCGATTGAGATTGAGACGCCGATGCGCGGAATGACCGCCTATCACATTGAGAACGAGATCGCACTGGTCCCGATTCTGCGCGCCGGTTTGGGCATGGTGGATGGCTTTTTGGATCTGATGCCGCAGGCTCATGTTTATCATCTCGGTTTTTACCGCAATGAGGAAACCCTGCAGCCGGTAGAGTATTACAACAAGTTAAAAAAATACAAACCGACAGAGCAGTGCCTGATCCTTGACCCGATGCTTGCAACCGGCGGTTCTGCCGTTCACGCGGCAGACATTGTGAAACGCTGGGGCGCGAAGAACATCAAGTTCGTCGGTCTTATCGCCGCGCCGGAAGGCATCCATGCCCTGCAGAGTGCCCATCCCGATGTGGATATACATCTGGCCGCGATTGATGAGAAACTGAATGAGGTCGGCTACATTCTTCCGGGGCTTGGAGATGCCGGAGACCGCCTCTTTAATACGCTGGATTGACCGGCAGTGTGACATCATTCAACTTTTCTGATACAATAGAAAAAAACAGAAAGACAGAATCGAGGCTTATGAAAATTGCAGTCGCAGGAACCGGATACGTGGGACTTTCACTGTCTGTGTTGCTCTCACAGCACAATTCCGTATATGCCGTTGACATTGTGCCGGAAAAGGTAGCATTAATCAATGACAAAAAATCTCCGATCAAGGACCCCGAAATTGAAGCGTTCCTGTGTGAAAAGAGTTTGGATCTCCACGCAACGACCGACGCAGAAGCCGCGTACACGGACGCCGAGTTTATTCTTATCGCCACACCGACGAATTACGATGTGGAAACGAATAAATTCGACACCTCTTCCGTAGAAGCCGCGATTGAGACCATCCGCAAATACAACCAAACCGGCACAATCGTTATCAAGTCGACGATCCCGATCGGTTATACACGGCACCTGCGTCATGACGTCGGCGATAAAAACCTGTTCTTCTCCCCGGAATTCCTGCGGGAAGGGCACGCGCTCTATGACAACCTGTATCCCGGCCGCATCATTCTCGGCGTGAAGATCGAGGATGCAAAACTGCTGGAACGGGCGGAGAAATTCGGAGAATTGCTGCGGGAAGGCGCGATCAAAAAGGATATTCCGGTGCTGCTGATGCATTCAACCGAGGCAGAGGCGGTGAAGCTGTTTTCGAACACGTATCTTGCCATGCGCGCGGCTTTCTTCAATGAGTTGGATATGTATGCCGAGACGCGCGGACTGCATACGGATGAGATTATCCGCGGTGTCTGTATGGATGACCGTATTCGGGATATTTACAACAATCCGTCATTCGGCTACGGCGGTTACTGCCTGCCGAAGGACACGAAACAGCTGCTGGCGGAATTCAAAGGTGTGCCGGAAAGCCTGATCGGGGCGATTGTCGCCTCCAACGATGTACGCAAACAGTATGTCGCCGATCGCATCCTGTCACGCAACCCGCAGACAGTCGGCATTTATCGCCTGACCATGAAGACCGATTCAGATAACTATCGCGAAAGCAGCTCGCAATACGTCATGGATCTCGTGACACGCCAAAGCAATGCCGAGGTAATTATTTACGAACCGACCTGGCTCAAGGGTTCTTACCACGGTCACGAGGTTATCAATGACCTTGCGGAATTCAAACGCCGCAGCGATGTCATCGCGGCGAACCGCATGACCGCGGAACTGGCGGATGTGGCAGATAAAGTCTATACCCGTGACATTTTCCGACGGGATTGATTTTCAAAAGACACTTTTTATACAGGCACACTCCTGTTTAGAGAGACAATTCTTATTATCGGAAGTTCATAGCAAAATTCAATCAGCCTTCGCACTGCTTTCGTCGGTTTGGGGGCTTTCATGTATTTCCCGGTGCGAATGTGAGCATCCTTTGACTTTTCTGTATCGGCAGAAATTTCCCAACATATTCCCGATGCTCACAGCACCGGGAATATGTTTCTCCCGTGCAAAACAGCTGCGTCCCGCGCTTTGCAATGCCCCGTTTTGCGATTATCTGTTTGATCGTTTGATCAATACATAAGTCCATGCGCTTCCGTCTGCCAGCAGTTCAGAAAGAGTATTTTTCGAGTATGATTCAGATTCCATTATTCTCACGACCGCGAACGATGTCAATTTGAATCGTCAGACTGTTGCCGCGAGTTAGCGTAATGCAGAGGAAAATACAAGCCGTTTTTGCAGCATGTAAGATATAATCCTTTTCAAAGAAAATCGTGAAAGAGGCACGGCATGAGTTACGATTTAAAACGGTTCAAGGAAGCGCAGGCGGATGATTACGAACAGGCGCTGAAGGAAATCAAACAGGGGCGAAAAACATCTCATTGGATGTGGTACATTTTCCCGCAGCTGAAAGAGCTCGGCCGCTCGGCAACCGCGAAGTATTACGGCATTGACGGACTCGGCGAAGCGAAAGCGTACATGGCAGACCCGGAGTTGCGGCGAAATCTGCTCGAGATTAGCGATGCGCTGCTTCATCAACCGGAGGAGGATATTCAGCGCGTGATGGGATATCCCGACGACCTGAAACTCTGTTCCTGCATGACGCTCTTCGAGGCAGCCGCCCCGGGATACACCGTTTTCCGGGAAGTTCAGGTAAAATTCTTTGACGGGAAACGCGACAGCGTCACTTTGAAATTATTGGCATAAGTGCCTTTAATAACAGTTCTTATGGTGAATTGTCATATTCCCGCCATTATTCATAGTGTTTATATAACTTTTGAAGTAAAATAAATGAAATTCATTACCTTACAGAAGGTGTAATCAAAATGGAAAGTAATCTTTGTATTCCGAAAGGCTATAAGCCGGCACTTGATCTCTACGACACACAGCGTGCGATCACATTTATCAAAGACGCTTTCCAGAACCAGTTGTCGTTAAATCTGGATCTGAAACGTGTCTCTGCTCCTCTTTTCCTTACACAAGAATCCGGCTTGAATGACAACCTGAACGGCTATGAACGACCGGTCAGCTTCGACATTCCTTCTGTCGGCATCACTGCGGAAGTTGTCCATTCCCTCGCGAAATGGAAGCGTTGGGCACTCGGTCGTTACGGCTTCTCCGTCGGAAAAGGTCTTTACACTGACATGAACGCTATTCGCCGCGATGAACTCGTCGACAACATTCACTCCGTTTATGTCGACCAGTGGGATTGGGAAAAGGTCATCACGGACGAGACCCGCACGATTGAGTATCTGCATCTGATCGTTACCGCGATCGTCGGCAGTATCTGCAACACCAACGACCTGGTTCGCGCACTGTATCCGCAGATCAAAGTCAAACTCAGCCGCGAAGTGACTTTCATCACCGCACAGGAGCTTGAGGATATGTACCCCGAGCTCACACCGCGTCAGCGCGAACATGAGTTTGCCCGTGAGCATAAGACTATCTTTGTTCAGGGCATCGGCGGCAAGCTGAAGTCCGGCAAACCGCATGACGGACGCGCCCCGGACTACGATGACTGGGAAATGAACGGCGACATCATCTTCTGGAATGATGTACTCCAGGATTCCTTCGAGGTTTCCTCCATGGGCATCCGCGTCAACCCCGAATCACTGACCCGCCAGCTGACCCTTGCCGGTTGCGAAGATCGCCGCGAACTGGAATTCCACCGCATGCTGCTGAACAACGAGCTTCCGCTCACAATCGGCGGCGGTATCGGTCAATCCCGTCTGTGCATGCTCCTGCTTGGCTGCGCGCATATCGGCGAAGTCCAGTCCAGCGTCTGGCCGCAGGATATGATGAAACGTTGCGCCGATGCCGGCATCACGCTGCTTTAGCCGGCGGCATTTATTTATGATGTGAATCACGAGAATATCAGCCAACTAAATTCTCGGAGATTATCAGCTTTTTTCCTTTTTCCTTTTTTATTCCCATGGAATGGCGTGCTCAAAAGGCACGCCGTTTCATTTCAGCACGTCATAAGCGCGGAGGTAAGGCAAAACATGCGGAAAAGCGTAAATAAAAACATTGGGCGTGCCTGAAATCACGCCCAATGCCGTAAAAAGCTCGATGTTGGATTTACTCGAAGTCCGCCACGATTCGCAAAATATCGAAACCTTCGGCGTATTCGCGTTCACAGATGCTGCCGTTGCGAACCAGCGTCGCACGGGTCACTTCGGGAGAGAAGTAAGCCTTGTCGGCGTAAGTTTTGTACTCCGCGAGTGCGGCGAGCTTCTTCTCAACATCCGCCTGTTCCACACCGACCAGAAAATCCGGGAAGAAACCATAGCTTGATCGGATAACATCAAAGCCGAGCACCGTGCGGCCGCGGAAAGCGCGCAGGGCTTCCTGTGTCAGGGTCTGATGATCCTGATGGACATCCGACTTCGTATGCACAAAAACAATATCCGGTGCCTGTGCATGGACAATGCCGATCATGGTTTCAAGAATATCCTGACGGCGTTCCTGAAAGCGGCGGGTCTCAAAATCCAGCAGATGAACATTTTCCCGCGGGACGCCAAGCGTCGCCATAGAGGCGTAATGTTCTTCCGGCAACTTCCCGAGCAGCGGATTTTTCTGATTATCGGAGAAGGTATAGCAGTGAATATCCGACTTGCCGGCGATGCGCGCGATCAACGCACCGCAGCCCAGTTCAATATCATCCGGGTGTGCGCCAATGAAACAGATACTCTTACCGTAAAAGCGCATTCCGCTCATTCTTATTTGGTCCCGATAAATCCGCCGACGACCTTCATCATCACGAGTTCACCGTCACGGCAGACGCGTTCATCCGCGATCTTCGTGATGTCATGGATGAGCTTTTCATATTCATCCTTGTTGGAGAAAAGCGACGTCCACAGGCGGCGATCCTCATCCAGAGAGGCGCGGGTATAAGCCACGAACGGAGATGCGGTTTTGAAGGTCAGCGGGTTCTCGAAGATTTCCGTCTTCACCGAAGCGAAAGTGTTCTCAATGGCGCCGTAAATCTCGGTGCTGTAACGGGAGGAACCCGGCATCAGCGGGATCTCTTTGCCGCTTGCTTCACGGATAATATCGTAGAAGACCTTTTTGTTCGTCGGCATCGGACCGGAGGTGAACAGGCGGCCGCCCGGCTTCAGGACGCGGTGCATTTCTTTAATTGTGAACGGAATATCCGCGGAATAGTAAATGGCGAAGCAGCAGCTGACAAGGTCGAAGGTATTGTCGGCGAAAGGCAGCGGTTGATTGAAATCAAGCTGTTGAATTTTGAACGGGTTGCCGAGTTTGCTGTTCTCGAAGCGAGCCTGTTCCAGCAGTTCCTCGTTGACATCTCCGCCGGTGATGTCGGCATCGCCGTTCAGGTACTTGTAGTAGGACATCAGCTGTTTCCCGCCGCCGCAGGCAACATCAAGGATCTTCATCCCCGGTTGCAGAGCCAGAACATCCAGCATCCACTTGTCAATGTCTTTTCCGCCGTATTTGTTGTGAATGTCGATCCGAGTCAGCAGATCGGTGGTGGTCTCTTTATAGTCGATTTTCGCGGTCATTCTTACCTCCATCGGTTAAATTCTTTTTCTATTCTATCATATTTACGCTGTCTGTTCGCTATCAAATGCGCGTACACCGGTTCGTTCGCTCCCGAGATAAATCAGCACAGCACAGCAGCAGAGCCTGAAGATTAAAACGATTGCTGTTCGCTGTCGGTCAAACTCATTCATAAGAAATGTATTAAATATCGCGCATTGCGACCATCGCATCGGTCATTCCGGGCTTGGTTCATGGTACAATTATTTGTCTTGAATCCGAAGTTTTAAAAGACTCGTGATTAAAACGGAGGTATGTAGAAATGAGCAGAAAACCTATCGTCGCGCTTGTCGGGCGTCCGAATGTCGGAAAGAGTACACTTTTCAACCGACTTACCGGAACCCGTGAGGCAATCGTGGACGACGTCCCGGGGACGACCCGCGACCGACTCTTCGGTCATGCCGAATGGTGCGGCACTGAATTTGAAATCATCGACACGGGCGGTATTGACCCTGAAGCCGCCGGTCAGAAGACACCGCTCTCCGTGGGTTCCGCGGAATTCATCAGCGAGATTAAATCTCAGGCGCTGCTTGCGGTGGAAGAAGCCGATGTTGTCCTGTTCCTGACGGACGCATCCACAGGGCTGACTTCCGCCGACCGTGAGATCGCGCAAATCCTGCGCCGCAATCAGAAAATTATCAATGGTGAGGCGACCCCGCCGGTCATGTTGATCGTCAACAAAGCCGACTCCGACAACCTGCGCATGAATGTTCCCGAATTCTATGAACTCGGGCTGGGAGAGCCGCACCCGATTTCCGCCATTCACGGCACTGAAACGGGCGATATGCTTGACGCGCTGTGCGCCATGTTCCCCGAGCAGGAGGAAGAGACGCCGGACGAGAGCGTGAAGATCGCAATTGTCGGCCGTCCGAATGTGGGCAAGTCCAGCCTGCTGAACCGCCTGTGCGGAGAGGAACGTGTCATCGTCAGCGATATTGCCGGCACCACACGGGACGCGATCGACACCAAGCTGATAGTGGATGATGTACCCGTGACGCTGGTCGACACCGCGGGCATCCGCCGCCGCGGCAAAGTGGAAGTTGGCGTGGAGAAGTATTCCGTCATCCGCTCCATGCGCGTCATTGAGGAAGCCGATGTTTCCATCCTTGTCATTGACGCCACGCAGGGCATTGCCCAGCAGGAAGCGCACATCGCGGGTTACATTCTCGACTCGTGGAAGTCGGTTGTCGTGGTCGTCAACAAGTGGGACGCCATTGAGAAGGACGCCTACACCATGAACGAGTTCACGGAAAAGATCCGCAAGAGCCTGAACTTTATGGATTATGTCCCGATTCTCTTCGTTTCCGCAAAGACAGGTCAGCGTGTCAATCAAATCCTGCCGACCGCGCTGAAGGTTCAGGAACAACGTCTCGTCCGTATCCCGACTTCCGCGCTGAATGATGTGATCCACGAAGCACAGGACAAGCACCACGCGCCTTCCCGCACCGGACGCGCCCTGAACATGTACTACGCCACGCAGGTACGTTCCGACCCGCCGACATTCATGATTTACGTGAACGACCCGAACCTGGCGCATTTCAGTTACAAACGCTATCTGGAGAATCAGCTCCGTGAACGCTTCGGCTTCGAGGGAACGCCGGTTCGCTTTGTTTTCAAAGCGAGAAGGTAAAACAGATATTACCGACTGTTTCGGAGTTTATCGCTTATTGTTCATTCCTGCCGTACCGGCAGCTTTAATTACGGTTAAGAAGAAGGTCAAGTCTTATGTCAAAACGAACAAATCGCAAAAGTTACAGTAAAGAGATTCATGCCGCCGAGCAAAAGAAGAAGAAGCCGTGGTGGCGCGAGCTGATTGAGGACGTGCTCCTCGCTGTGGTGCTTTATATCGCGATTGATTTCTGCATCGGCCGCTTCCGTGTTGAAAACGTCTCCATGGAAACCACCTTCACCGAAGGCGAAATCGTGATGGTCAACAAACTGAACTACAAGTTCAGCGAACCGCACCGCGGTGATGTCGTCATCTTCCACGCCCCCACAGAACCGGGCAAAGACTACATCAAGCGTATGATCGGTCTGCCGGGCGACCATATTGAGATCAAAGACAGCAAACTGTACATCAACGGCGAAGAGATTGAGGAACCCTGGCTGCATGAGGCCATCGAATACGAAGGCGAATGGGATGTACCCGAAGGAGAGTATTTTGTCCTCGGCGACAACCGCAACCATTCCTCCGACTCTCATATCTGGGGCTGTGTCCCGCGTGCGAACCTTATCGGTAATGCGTTCTTCCGTTATTGGCCGTTGAACCACATTGGCGTAATCAAAGACGAGATCAGCTTAAGCACCGACACGGAGTAAGCTTATGGAAGAAAGAAAATACTGTCCCGACTGTCAGGTCGGCATCCTGAAAAAGGAAGGCTCCACATACTATACTTGGATCGAGAATGAACTTGTCATCGTGCCCGACTTCCCGTGCTGGGTCTGCGATGTCTGCGGGCACCGCGATTGGGATCAATCCGCAGTGTTCCAGCTGGGTGCGCTGCTGAGCCCCACAGCCGGCACCGGCACCTATGACCGCTTCCGTCCCGCTTCCAAGGCGGAAAGCGAGTCTCCGAAGCGTAAACACCGCCGCTCCGGGAGAGTATAATCATGAGGGTAAGAAGAGCGTCCTTTCACAGACGCTCTTCTTTAAATTAAGAAGGACTGTTTTGCCGGCGGCGAACTTTTTTGCTTCGGGAACTTTTTCATTTTCCGTGTATACTACTATTGAGAGGTAAATTATGCTTTTTTCAATCCTGTCTTATTATACCGAAACGTTCTCGTGGCTGATCTATGTTCTGCCGTTTGTCAACATGTTCGCATTATGGCTGCTGCTGAAAAAGCTCGGGCGGAAGGAAATCAACGCCTTTATCCCTGTCGTCAACAGCATGGAGCAGTTTGAAATCGGCTGGACGCGGAGCGCGGGCATTCTCTACGCCCTCATGGTCATCGCGGGCTACGCTTCTTTCTTTGGTCTGAAATTGATCGCGGATAAAGAAATCCTGAATGAGCAGCAGATCGCAATGTGCTTTCTGGCCGGCATCATCTGCTTCCTGTGGCAGCTGGTATTGGCAGCAATTATGGCCTACAAAACCGGCAGAGTGTTCGGGAAGTCGAAGGGAGCGTCCCTGCTCATCATGCTGCTGCATCCGTTCTCTTTCTTCTACCTCGCGTACGATAAGAATTCGCAATACACCGAACCGGGAAAAAAGAAGAAATAATCAAACAGCTTGACATATTCCCGACTTCTCGGCATGTCGTGAATATGTGCCGCGCAGACTGCGCCTGATTCAGCCCTTGACTACACAACTGCTTCATGTTATGCTTTGTACAACATCAAAACAGTTCACTGATTGAGGAGGAAATAATGAACAAAAAGTTTTTGCTCATGTTGGTTCTGATGACCGTCTTGTGCTGCGCCGCAGCTGTAAGCGCCGAAGCGGAAATCACCGTCATCGACAAAATCCTGATCACAACAGAAGGCGATTGGACCGGTGACTTCTTCGCGAAAGTTGAGAACACCGGCGACAGCGGCGCCTATCTTGAGTACGGCGGCAAACTGGTCGCTTTTTCCGATGATGACGAGATCATTATCTCGCATGACTACATCGGCTCGTATCCGGCCAGGCTTTATTTGGAAGCGGGCGAATACGGTTATATAAAGAGCGCCATTTACGAAGACGCATTAGAGACATCTACGGTTGCAGATTATCGCTTTTCCATCAAAACCAGCAATTACGGCGATGATTATGCCAAGCTGCCGAGTGAAGCTTCTATTGCTTACATCGGAGGCAATTCCCGTGACAATTATGTTTTGGTGACATTCACCAATGAATCATCCGATGTGCTGTACGACTATTACATCACCGCCGCTCTCTATGATCAAAACGGAGGTTTGATCTTTGTCGGAGGCGATTCATACGGCGCACTCGGAATTCATCCGGGAAGCACAATTACGGTCAAGCTGTACATTGATGACGATACAGCCGCGTACTTCGATCGAAACCGGCTGGTTCCGACAACCGCTGACTCTATCGTATACATCGAAAAAGATTGATCAATAATTTATGAAAGGCGCGGCTGATAAAGCCGCGTTTTTTGTTTGCCTTGATGAGTGCTCAGAAAAACATGCGTTACGCAAATCCGCTCCCTACGTAACGCAGAAAATCTCTCGGGCGGTGCAACAAACTTCATTCGTAATAAACTTTAGAATAAGTCCTTGACAAGACGATTTTGCAGACTACAATAAGGACTAATTTTATTGCAAAACCGTTGAGAAAGATACACTCAATCGGCGGATCAAACAAACGGATCGGATCCGCACGGTGAAACATTGCCAAGAATCAGCAGATGCAGGGATAGATTTTTTTATCCGGTTTCCCGCAAGGTATCTTGCTGCCGTCTGCGGAAAGCAAATCAAAGAAAGGACAAATGACCATGAAAAACATTCCGTACAAAATCATTCTTTCTGAAGAAGAGCTGCCGCGGCAATGGTACAATATCCGGGCGGATATGAAGCCTGACCACGCGCCAATGCTCAACCCCGCCACGCTTAAACCGGTAACGGTTTCGGATTTGGAGCCGGTATTCTGCACGGAGCTTGCCAAACAGGAACTTAACAACACCGACCGTTATATTGATATTCCGGAGGAAGTGCGGAATTTCTATAAAATGTGCCGTCCCTCTCCGCTAGTGCGCGCTTATTACCTGGAAAAAGCGCTGGGGACACCCGCAAAAATTTACTATAAGTTTGAAGGGCAGAATACTTCCGGCAGTCATAAGCTCAACTCCGCGATCGCGCAGGCCTATTACGCCAAACAGCAGGGGCTGACCTCCCTGACGACGGAGACCGGCGCCGGGCAGTGGGGAACGGCGCTTTCAATGGCTTGCAGCTATTTCGGTCTTAAGCTGCGGGTTTATATGGTGCGCGTTTCCGCTGAACAGAAGCCTTACCGCAAAGCGGTAATGGAAACCTACGGCGCGACGGTCATTCCGTCTCCGTCCGAAACAACGAATATCGGGCGCAAGATTCTCGCGGAATTTCCGAACAACACCGGCAGTCTCGGCACCGCGATTTCTGAGGCGGTCGAAACTGCCGTCTCCACCGAAGGTACCCGCTATGTGCTCGGCAGTGTGCTCAATCAGGTACTTCTGCACCAGACAATTATCGGACTGGAAGCGAAAAAAGCGCTTGAGAAATATGATGAATACCCGGATATCGTCATTGGCTGCGCCGGCGGCGGTTCCAACCTCGGCGGTCTGATGGCTCCTTTCATGCAGGACAAGCTTGCCGGACACCACGCGCCGCACTTTATTGCAGTGGAACCGGCTTCCTGCCCGTCTTTGACCCGCGGCAAGTTCGCGTATGACTTTTGCGACACCGGGAAAGTCACGCCGCTTGCCAAGATGTATACGCTCGGCAGCGGATTCATCCCTTCACCAAACCACGCGGGCGGACTGCGGTATCACGGCATGAGTCCGATCCTTTCCCAGCTCTATCATGACGGCTATCTTGATGAAGCGCGTTCGATGGAACAGACCAAGGTCTTTGAGGCAGCGGAGCTGTTCGCCCGCGTAGAGGGAACGCTTCCGGCGCCTGAATCCTCACACGCGATTGCGGCGGCCATTCAGGAAGCACTCAAGTGCAAGGAAAGCGGAGAGTCAAAAACCATTCTGTTCGGTCTGACCGGCACCGGCTATTTCGACTTGGCGGCTTATATGGCCTATAACGCCGGCACGATGACCGATTACATTCCAACCGATGCGGATCTGGAACGTGGGTTTGCCTACATTCCGCACCTCGACGGCATTCAGTAATAAATCCCATTCATAAGAAAAGCGCGGCTGATGAAGCCGCGTTTTTTGCTTGCATTTTACCTTCCTGATTTCTCTTTAATCGCGCTCAGGAAGGCGTACGGCACCTCAAGGTCACCATAGCCGATACCGAGATTCAGCCCCTGCTTAAATTTCCCGTGGAAATCGCTGCCGCCGGAACGAAGAACCCCGCGGCGTGTGGCCAGGGCTTCTGTACGGGCGCGCAGATGCGCATCGTATTCACAGTAACGGGTTTCAAGACCGTCAGCGCCGAGATCAAGCAAGCTTTCAGCAATGGCAAAGGCACGGTCTTCATCCTTTCGATCAATCTGATGCACATGCGCGACAAACGCCAGTCCTCCTGCACGATGAATGGCAGCAAAATATTCTTCCGGCGTTGGGGTTTGCATCCGAACATAGCAGGGACAGCCTGGACCGAGAATTCGCCCGAAGGCATCTTTGTAACTTTCTGCCGCGCCGCGTTCAATCAGCAGTCCGGCAATGTGCGCTCTGGAAACCGAGCGATCGCCAAAGGAGGCAATGTCTTCCCGCCTGACGGGAAGCTTGGCCCTCGTCAATAGGTCAAGCAGGCGTTCATTCCGCTCGCAACGGTAGCGGGTCATATCAGAGATCAGTTGTTTCAAGGCAGGGTGCGCGATGTCGGCATACAGGCTGACGAGATGCGCTTCGCGTCCGTCAATGTTCAACGCTGTTTCCATCCCCGGGACAGTCTCAATGCCGGCATCCATACCCGCCTGCAGGAATTCAGGGATGCCGGCGGAGGTATCATGGTCGGTAAGCGCGACAGCTTCAAGCCCAATCTCTTTTGCGAGCCAAACAAGCTCCGTAGGGGTCAGGGATCCGTCCGAAGCTGTGGAATGTGCGTGTAAATCAATCATGAGCGTCCTCCCGGCGATGCCGCATCCGGGCACCGCTGCTGTTGCTGATTATACACCGTCCGGGGAACGCCGTGCATAAAAAGAATCCCCGCGGAGGAAAACGGATGCAGGAGATTTTCAACGAAACCACTGACTGCATGATTGGACAGCAGTTTTGTTGTGAGAAGATTCAGACAAGCGTGTCATCCAGCAGGAAGTCGATGACGCTGATATTGAGAATGCCGTTGTCATCATACCAACGCTTGCGAATGTCATGCCGCACGATGATCTTCGGGAAGGAATCGCCGGTCAGCGCAAAGGGCCTATTTTCGGTGATCGCCTTCTCCTCCGTTTCCAGCGCGTAGGCGGACTGAATGTAGGTCTTCTTGCCGCCGGAGGCTGCAATGAAGTCGATCTCCCGTGCAACCGGCACGACCTTTCCTTTGGCATTTTTCTCATTGCTGTAGACGATGCCGATGTCAACGGAACATTCGCGGATCATCAGCTCATTGAAAATGATGTTTTCCATGATATGCGTCATTTCCTGTTGGCGGAAGCCGATGCGGGCATTTCTCAGTCCGATGTCCTCACAGTAGTATTTGTTGGGATAGTCAAAATAGCTCTTTCCCTTGACGTCCCAGCGTTTGCATTCGGTGAAGAGGAAGGAATCCGATAGGTGATCCATATAGGCTTTCACGGTGTTCAGGGCAACGACATTCTCACCGCTGCGCTTCTGCACGGTGTTGATGGTGGCTGCAACCTTTGTCGGATTGGTCAGAGAGCCGATAGACGAACACAGCAGATCAAGAATAGCGGACA
>CAVESB010000043.1:2409-16898 GCA_963618265.1 bacterium | reverse complement strand
CGGAATATGTGGACTTCGACACCTTCTCAAAGTCTGACTTCCGTGTTGTCAAAGTGAAGGAGTGTTCCGCAGTCAAGAAGAGTAAGAAGCTTTTGAAATTCGTCTTGGATGACGGCACCGGCACCGACCGTGTCATTCTCAGCGGCATTCACGCTTATTATGAACCGGAAGAGCTGGTTGGCAAAACACTTGTTGCCATCACGAATCTGCCTCCGCGTCCGATGATGGGCATTGATTCCTGCGGTATGCTCCTCTCCGCTGTGCATACGGTTGCGGGTGAGGAACAGTTGAACCTGATTATGGTCAGCGACGCGATTCCCGCGGGCGCGAAATTGTATTGATCCTCTATGGGCGATCAAAGACCGGCTGAGTCCGGTCTTTTTTTATCGCGCGCTGTCTTTCATATTTGTTCAGGGCTGAATGGCATAAATATTGCAAATACATATATAGAATTTGACAATGTCTGCCTTGGAGGATGGATATGATGGAAAATCGTTTCTTGTTGCTGATCGCTGTTTTCACGCTGCTGTTGCTGACAGCTTCCGCGGCGTTCGCGGCAGTGGATCTCGGCGTGGATGAACTCACGCTGAATCCGGGTGAATCTTATGAATTTGAGCCGCTCGACGGCATAATTCGCTGGTCTGTCAGTGATGAATCTGTGATTGCGTTTACGGGCGATGAGAGAATCGGGATTACGGCACTCAAACCCGGTACCGCGCTTGTCTTTGCCATGTCCGAGGATCACAGTGAAGCGGATTACTGCGTGGTCACGGTGAACGGTGCTGCAGAGAGCGCGGCGAAATCCGCGGAGCTGTATTATCAGCAGTTGACGGATGAGGACCTCGCCAAAGTGAAAGATCCGGCGATTGCCGCGGTGCTGCGTTTGGCATCCGATACGGAGAAATTCCCGCTGGGTATCGGTTCAATGACTGGCAGCGAATACAAAGTCCTTGTTAACGTGAAAGAGGGAACTGCACAAAAAATCGCGGACGCGGCTGAGGCATTGGGGCTTGCCGATGTTTGGGCGTTCGACCGTGTCAACGTGACCGCCCTGCGCGGCGGCGCGAATGACATTTCCAAGCTGCTGATTGATTACAGAGATGACATTGTCTCTGTCGAGACGGATCAGCTGCATATCGTTGAATTTGACGATGAGATTGCGAGCAAAAGCATTTCCAATCTGAGCAAAAACGCCGAGACCCTGACGGATATGAGCAAGGTTCATGATCTGGGCATCAAAGGCGCGGGGCAGTATATCGCAATTATCGACACCGGAATCAAGGCCGATCACAAAGAATTTAAGGATACTTCCGGAAATTCGAGGGTTGTTTATCAGCAATGTTATTCTTCCGCCGATTATTCGGCAGCCACTACATATTACGGTACGCCCGCTTATTATACTGTGCGTCCGGTGTGTGAGGGCGGTGCCACAGCGTACGCGGGCAGCGCGGCACCGTCTAACGCGTTATTTCCATATAACTTTAACCATGGAACGCATGTTGCGGGTATTGCGGCGGGCAAGAACGGCGTCGCTCCCGAAGCCAAAATCATTGCCGTTCAGATCTTTACCGAATACATCTTTTACGGGCAGAATGCCGACGGAACGGCAAGTGACACTGTCTTGTACAGAGGTGCTACGTATTCTGACAGTGAAGAGATGAAAGCACTGCAGTACATCGCGGATTTGATCGACCAAGGCATTGTCCCGGCCTCGGTGAACATGAGCTACGGCAACAGCGGCAAGTATACCGATTACGTAAGCTTTTCGCAGGATACGTATTATCAGAAGTTCCTGGCGGCCGGGACGGTTCCCTGCGCGGGATCGGGCAATGATGGAGCGTCAACGATTTATTATCCTGCCGCGAGCAAATACACGGTCGCTGTCGGTGCGCTGTCCTATCAAAGTGAACCTTATCTTTGGTATTCATCCAATCATAACGGACTGGTGGATATTCTTGCCCCGGGAGAGAATATAAATTCCGCAATGTATGCGGGTGACTATGAGTACAGTACGATGAGCGGCACCTCCATGGCGACGCCGATGGTCTCCGGTGCCTTTGCGCTGTTGCGGCAAATGTTCCCGAGCTATACCGCGGATCAGCTCAAGGCTTTGATGCTGAAGATCTCCGATAAGACCGCCGGAGACGACGAGTATAACACCCCGGTTTTGAACTTCGCGCATATTGCCGAATACTATGTCCCGGAGCCGGAGAACGTGAATTACAAGGTCGGCAGTAAAAAGATTCGCGTTTATTTTGATGATGACGCGACGCTGACCGGTCATCAGGTCAAGGTCTACATCGTCAGCACCGGGAAACTTGCCAAAACCGTGAACTTCCTGCGAACCAAGAATCCGACTTACGGCGACATTACCGGTTTGACGAATGGGGTTGAATACCGCTTTGAGGTATATTCCTACATGACAGTCAACAGGAAAACAATTTACTCCGGCGACTTTTCTTTTACGGCGGTGCCGCAATTGAAGCCGGAGGACAGTGACGGGCCCGCGAATGTAGCCTCTGCCGCCGGGAATAAGAGTGTTACGATCAGCTGGGATAAGGATCCTTGGGTAGGCGGACATTACATTGAGCTGTGCCGCACGGACAACCTTGTTCTGGTCGCGAACGCTTATGCCGCAGCATCCGCCGCGTCTTATACTTTCTCCGGCGGAAAGATTGATTACGATGTCCCGTACATGGTTCGGGTCTGGAAATACAACGAGAAGACACCGAAAGCCACGGGCAACACCTATGTTGATATGTACGCCGTTTCCCTTGCGACGCCCGCGAACCCCGTCGCCGCCGCCGCTGACGGCAGCATCAATGTTTCCTGGACTTACAGCGGCATTGCGGATACAATCGAGGCTTGGTATTCCACATCGAGTAACGGGACATATCAGTTGGGTTGTTCTGCCGCCGGCAGCGAAAAATCCTGCGTGATTCCCAACTTGAGCAACGGAACGCTTTACTATGTCAAGGTTCGCTCTGTATACGAACTTGAAGGAACGACCTATACCAGCGTATACAGCGCGGTGAAGAACGCCATGCCGCTGCCTGTGACGACGGGCGCAGTCGTGACGCCGGGTTCTAAATCGTTGAAAGTCCAGTACAGCAGGGATGCAAGCGTGACCGGACATATTATCCAGCTTTACAAGCTGAACGGAACGAAGGCTTCCCTGGTGAAGACCGTGACCTCTGTCGACAAGACCGATCCCGTGACGGTTTCCTTCACCGGTCTCGCGAACAACACAACCTACCGCGTGAGTATCTGTTCCTATCTCAAGGTCGGTTCAAAGACTTATCGCGGAGCCATTACCTCCACGGAAGTCACGCCGTCCCTGAACGCCGCGGAATCCAAGGAAGTTCTCGGCTTGACCGAATACGATCTGCGCTTTGAGGGCTTCGTTGACCCGATCAGCGAGGATAACGAGGTTTCTGAAAGCGAAACTAACGAAACGATTGAAGCAATTGATGCCGCTGTCTCTGAAGAAGAAAAGCAGCCCGCGATCTTCGATCTGTTCCGTCTTTGGTAAAAAACAATAAAGAAGCAGGCGGCTCAAGCTGTTTTGAGACGCCTGCTTCTGTTTATCCATAACAGCTGATATTTTATTCAAATACGAGGCAGAAATGATTAGAGTCAGTGACGTTTACACTACAGCGCCGGATACATTCAAGACGGATCTGGAGCGGCTGGTTTATCGGAAATTCGCGGAGCTGGGTATTGCGTTCACGCGGGTTGACAATGAGCCTGCGGTCACGATGGAAGACTGCGAAGCCATTGACGCGGCACTGCAGGTCAAGACCTGTAAGACGCTGTTTCTCTGCAATCGGCAGCAGACTGTGTTTTATCTTTATGTTATGCCCGGCGATAAACCTTTCGTTACAAAGGAATTCGGCTCCGCGCTTGGTATTTCCCGCGTTTCTTTTGCGCCCGAACCCTTCCTGATGCCGAAGCTCGGAACAGTTATCGGAGCGACAACCGTTTTCAGTGCCTGGCTGGAATCCGCGAAAGATGCACACCTTGTCATTGACAATGAGGTTCTGAAAGACGAATGGTACGGAGGCACGGACGGTACAACTACCGGTTATCTGCGCATATCAACGAAGGATTTTCTTGAAAAGGTTCTCCTCGATATCGGACGGGATTATACCCGTATTCATTGATTAAAAAGAAGACCTCCTGACCTTTTCGATTAGGAGGTGTTGTTTTTCTTACGCGGCTTTCTTGAACCCGTCTTTCAGCAGAACCGAGCGGTTGAAGACCATGTGATCGGCGGAGCTGTCGCGGTTGTCGAAGCAGAAGAAACCGACGCGCATGAACTGGAATGTCGGCGCGTTGACACCCGTGCGGTTTTCCTGTCTGTCGAATTCGCGGGCAACCTCAACCAAGGCTTTCTCAACCTTGCATCCCTGCAGAACGGTGAGACTGTCCGGGTTCAAACAGTCAAGGAAGTTTTTGTCGGGACCGTCGGGCTGTGCATCGGCGAAGAGGTTGTCATAGAGGCGGACTTCCGCGTCAGCGCAGTTATGGGTGTCGACCCAATGCAGTGTCGCGCCCTTGACCTTGCGTCCATCGGCGGGATCGCCGCCGCGGGATTCCGGATCGTACTCGCAGAGAACTTCGACAACTTTGCCGTTCTCGTCTTTCACGCAGCCGGTGCAGGTCACGAGATAAGCGCCCTTGAGACGGACTTCAAGACCGCCCGGGGACATGCGCTTATACTTCGGAATCGGGACTTCCATGAAGTCTTCCTCATCCATCCACAGGTCGCGGCTGAAGGTGATTTCATGTGTGCCCTGGCCCGGGTTGACCGGGTTATTCTCGACGGTGAAAGTCTCGACCTTGCCCTGCGGATAGTTGGTGATCGTCAGCTTGATCGGATGCAGAACCGCCATGGTGCGCTCGGCGGTGTTATTCAGGTCATCACGCAGACAGTGTTCGAGTTCGGAATACTCAATGACATTGATTCGTTTTCCAATGCCGATCGCGTCGCAGAAGTTGCGGATAGATTTAGCGGTGTAACCGCGGCGGCGCAGACCGCAAAGGGTCGGCATTCGCGGATCGTCCCAGCCGGAGACATAGTTCTCCTGGACAAGCTGACGCAGTTTGCGCTTGGACATGACGGTGTGGTCGATGTTCAGTCGGGAAAACTCGATCTGGCGCGGCTTGTGGTACGGGATGGAGACATTCGTCACAACCCAGTCATAGAGCGGACGGTGGTCTTCATATTCAAGGGAGCAGAGGGAATGGGTGATGCCTTCCAGCGCGTCCTGAATCGGGTGGGCGAAATCGTACATCGGGAAGATGCACCATTTCGTGCCCTGACGATGATGGTTGATGAAACGAATGCGGTAGATCACCGGATCGCGCATGTTGAAGTTGCCGCTGGCGAGATCGATTTTTGCGCGCAGCGTCATCGCGCCTTCCGGAACTTCGCCGTTCTTCATTTTCTCGAACAGTGCCAGATTCTCCTCAATGGGACGGTCGCGATAAGGCGATGTCGCCGGGGTGGACGTGTCTCCGCGGTTGGCTTTGAACTCTTCGGGGGAAAGCTCGCAGACATACGCCAGTCCTTTCTTGATCAGCTCAATGGCGTATTCGTAATCCTTTTCAAAATAATCGGAGCCGTAATAGAAACGATCGCCCCAGTCGAAACCGAGCCAGTGAATGTCCTGCTGGATGGCATCGACAAACTCAGTGTCCTCTTTGGCAGGGTTGGTGTCATCCATGCGCAGGTTGCAAATACCGTTGAACTTCTCTGCCATGCCGAAGTCAATACAAAGTGCCTTGCAGTGTCCGATGTGCAGATAACCGTTCGGTTCCGGCGGGAAACGGGTGTGAACCTGCATCCCGGCGAACTGACCGCCTTCGGCGATGTCTTCTTTGATAAAGTTGTAAATGAAGTTTCGATTCTCGGAAACTTCTTCCTGTTCGGAATTCAAAATCTCATCAGCCATATTGTGCTCCTTATCGGCGATTAATCATCAGTCTATTTTAGCATATTTCCCGCAGTACATGAGAAAACAGGGCGTATGAATAACATTTTGAGGATTCTGCCTCTGCCGCGCAAAAAACGCTCCCCGGTCAAAGGAAGCGTTTATTGTACACGCGGTCTTGCTGCCCGGATTATCCGGACTCGCGGACGGCGATCATGTCGGTTGGGGACGATAACATCGCTGATACGGAACAGCGGAACCGCTGCGGTGCGGCATCAATTGCTGAAACGTATCGCGGCGTTTACATCGCCATACCGTTGTTGACGAGTTCAAGAATTTCAGTGCTGTCGAATCCCGAGGGAAGGATCATCCAGTAAAGGATGTCGTCCCGGCGAACCAAGTATACAGAGCTGCCGTCGCTGCTCTTCCATTCCGATTTGGAAACCGCCGTCTCAAAGCGGGCATCGGAATAGAGCTTGAAGGCGGTTTCGGCTTCTTTCGCGTCGTCAACGGAATCCCAGACGAGCTTTGCGAAGAAGAGCTCGCCTTGATCATTCGAGGTGTAGATGTAGTAACCGCCGCCCCAGCCTTCTGAGGCCACTGTTGCCTGACGCTCGGAGATACGCCAATTCGGGTCATACGCGGAGGAGAGGAGCATGAGAACATCCGCCTCGTTCAAAACGGTTTCTGCGACAACGTCCTTTTCGTCCTTGACGATTGCGGAGCGGAAGGGCTCAGGGTTGATATCGACCGGGTGATCTTTCAGATATTTTTCCGGATGCATAATCTGTTCAACGCTTTCCGGGACATTTTCGTAAAGCGCGTTGACGGCATCCCACCCGCCCTGCAGATAAGCGTACCAGACAAAGTCAAAGCCGTAGGAATATGGGAAAAGCAGATTGTCCTGAAAATACTTCGGCGCGGAATCAAAGACTGATGAGGTGTTTTCTTCCGGGTCGTCGATATTGTCATAACTCTCTAACAGAATGTCAACATCAAGGAGCCCCTCAGCAAGGGTCGCGTCGCCTTCGGTAATCGCGTTGATGATGATGCTGCGCTCGCCGTATTCATTCTTCGGGAGGTCGTCAAGGTTCAGCGCGTCGGCGAATTCGGAATTGTTGTATTGCAGATAATGCGTGTATTCATGCGCCAGTGTGCTTGCGTTCTCATAGTCGGACATGTCGGAGATGAGATACATCTGATTCTCTTTCGGGTTGTAATATCCCGCGATCTGCTCGGCATAGAGGTCAACATAGAACTGTTTCAGATCAAAGTCATCCGGGACAAAACCGAGAATACGGAAGAGACCGGTGTCTTGTGCGTAGTTTTCATCGGATTCAGCTTCGACCTCCGTCATCAGCTGTGCGCGCAGCTCTTCCGTGGTGAGGTAGACCGGAGCGAATTTATCCTCGGCGCTGAGTTCACGGGTTTTTTCTGTGGCTTCGATGATGGTTTGCTCTTCATCGGAAAGCTCGCGCTTTTCACCGGCAGGCTTTTCTGTGGTATCAGCGGAAGTGATTTCCGCGGTCATCTCCACTTTCACTCCGTCAGAAGGATCGGCATCAGCTTCAATGGGAGCTTCTTCGGTGTCCTCGGAGGGAGTTACGTGGTCTTCGTCAGCGGTGGGTTCCACGCTGTCGGGAGTCTTCGTGAAATCAGCCGCGTCGGTGTTTTCCTGCTCGACGTTTTCCGTTTCGTTCATGGGGACCACGGTTGTTGTGGGTTCCGCATTTTCAAGAATGGGCTGTGTATTGTCGTTGTTGGAATAGTTCTGAACTACTTCCTGAATGTTCTGCTTCGATACGACAAATAATGTGGAAGCACAGCAGGAAACCAGCAGACACCAGCAGACGGCAACGATTGCGATGATAACGATAATGGTTGTTTTATTATTGTTCATTTTACCTCCCCCAAAAGGGCAACTAATTTTCCACCATTGTTTCTAAATATTTTAACGCATATTGAACCGTTTCGTTTCCCGGGTTGATTTTTGCCGCTTGATTGAGGACAGAGGACGCTTTGTTATAGTCCTCCCGCAGGATGTCTGCCCAGCCGCGATAGACGAGCAGGATGTCGTCCCCGCTGTTTCGGCGAAGCGGTTGCTCCAGCAGACTGTCCATGTCATCCGCGTATCCGAGATGGAGCAGCGTGTTGAATATACCGGTGCGGTAGTAGAAATACCGATCCGGAAGACCGTTCTCCATAGCCCGCTGATACAGCTCCAGAGCACCGGCGTAATCCTCTTCCCGTTGGAGGATTTCCGCTAAAAAGTATTGCGCATAGGGATTGTCCGGCAGCATCTCACTGTCGGTACGGCTCTTTGTTTCAGCCCGCTGCAGGTTCAGCTCTTCATAAAAATCCTCGGACAGTGCTTCGAGAACATCTGCCTCCATGTCTTGCGGATAAACAACAATATATGTCCTCTGAAACGGATACCAAGCGGCGAGAAGGTCGGCACTGAGGAACGAATGTGAGCCCGGGGTATTGGTATCCTGACAGAGGAAAAAGTCGCTATCCGAGTCATACCCGTAAACCAGGAGATACCTTTCGCAAAGGCGGTCATCATTTCGCCAGGAAGGGTAAGGTGTCTGATCGAGAATTTGTATGATAACAGGGATGCCTTTACGCAGCAGTGCGGTCAGAGTTTCCGCGCTGCCGTTGATACGCTCAATTGCTGCATACTTATCGGGGTATGTGGCCGTCAGATAACGGTTCATGTCGCTGAACGTGACGGATGGGTCGGTACGGGTCGGGTGGATTACATTGGCGATTTGATACTGATTCTCGGTTTCGCCCCAGTAGCGTAAATCAGCCGATAAAATCGCCGCAGCGCCGTTGAAGAGATCCGCGCGCTCAAATACCGGTGGGATCAACGCAATGTGCTCAGCTTCTTCCTCGGTGTCATCGGATTGATTGAACTTGTAATTCAGCGTTGTGTCTAAATACTCCCATTCCGCGACATTCTCGTACTCCGAAGAAGGCGTCTGCGCCATGCGCAGATCTGCCAGCGGGTCATCATCGTTCTGCTCCGAAAGTCCGCTCAGATCCTCCGCGAAAAGCACCTGTCGGTCGGGCAGTTCCGGCACAGGATAGGTTTGGGGTTTGACGGTTTCCTCTGCACCCATGCGTGTCGCATCAAGGAAGTCCTTCGCACTGTTTTTAATCAGAGATACTGTGGAATAAATCGGATCCGAAAGGACTTGCCTGATCGTTGGCACTTGATAAGCCCACAGAAGTGCAAGCACTGCGAGGATCAGGATGACCGGAAGGATTGTTCCGAACGATGTTTTCTTCTCTTCATAAAAGAAGGGCTTGTTCTTATTTCTCATTGTTCCTTATTGAGACGAGTACGCCGAGAAGAATGACCAGCACAAGCACAGCCGCCCCGATAAGCAGACCTTCTGTCTCGTGCTGATTATTGAAATAATCCGGGATCACATTCGGGAATGTCTCGGGAAGTTCTGTCGGTGTCGGCGTGATGGTTGGTGTGACCGACTCTGTATTGGCATTGCGAAACGAAGGCGTGGGAAGGAAATCCTGCCCCGCGATAAGGAAAAACACCACAAACACAGCAATGATCGCCAGAATATAATATTTGAAAGAACTCTTGGCTGTCTTTTCTTTTTCAGTCATGGATGCGAACCTTTTCTGTTTCCTGATTAATTGAATGAGGCAGCAGCTTCCTCTGCCGCGGCTTCGGGCGTGAGCGCGTTTTTGATGACCTGTGTGATTGCGTTGTTGATCACAGGCAGCAGCTTGTTGGAAACCTGGTTGTTGGGAATAAGGACAGCTCTTTGAGAAATATCTCTGATGGTTTCAAATTCATCCTCATTCTGCCAGACATCATGGACGGAGCTGCGCACGGGCAGATAACCGGAATGCAGTGAGAACTCGTCATTGACATTTTCGCTTGCCATGTATTCCGCGAATGCGACCGCGGCTCCCTGCAGCGCAGTGTTTTGCTCGGTCAGCACAAGATTCCAGGATGAAGCCATTGAGTATTCAGCCGTTTCGTTCTGCATCGGCAACGCGGAGAAAGAAAACTCCTGTGTGCGGTAATGGCTGAAACCGGAATAAGGGGAGATGATGATGTTCAAGGTCCCGTCAAGCAGACGCTGCCAGACCTGGGTCTGATCCGTGTACTGCGCGATTGAGGGCGGGAACGCGCCGTTCTGCCCGCCGGTGACGAAGAAATTCAGCGTGTCCGTCAGCTTTGTTTTGTCTATGTACGGTTGCCCTTGGTCATTCGTCATTTTACCGCCGTAGCTGAGATACATGAAGGCACCGAACATGGATGAGGAAGAGGCCGGCGCGAAGCCGATCGGCATACCGTGTGTCAGCACTGTGTTCCAGGTGCTTGTGTCAGCGTCCGCGCCGAGTTTCGAGGTGCGGAACACGAGAACGAGCGCGTCCCCGGCAATCGGAAGCCCATAGACCGTGTTGTCTACGAACGCCGCCTGACGGGCATAGTTGTACCATGTTGCGTTGTCCGTGAAAACCGAAGTCGTGATCGGCTGCAGCAGCCCTTTTTGAACAGCAGATTCCATGTCGCTGCGGGAGAGCAGAACAAGAGACGGAATAACACCCTTGGCGGCGTTGTTGGCTGCGGTCAATGTGTTGAGCGCGCTTGCGTCTCCGCTTGTGGCTTTGACGTACAGCGTGATATGCACATTGGGGTTCTGCTCCATGTATTTATTGACTGCGTCCTGAAACGCTTTACCGGATTGCGTTCCCTGCGACGGGTCGAACTGCGGCGGTACCCAAACCTTGAGCTCCTGAACCACGGGCGTTGGTTCTGAAACGGTTTCTGCTGCCTCTGCAATTTCGGTTGCTTCCGCTTCGACGGTCTCTATGAGCTCGGCTGTTCCCTCGGCGGTTTCTGTCGTGGCGGCTTCCGCTGCCTCATCAAGTGCATCTTCTTCGGATGCCGCCGTCTCAAGTGCGGATGTGATATCATCAGCTCCAACCGGTTCCGCAGTTGGATTGATTTTGGCAAAAACCATGCCGATCGGGTTGCTTGGGTCTTCAAGAATGTCGCATCCGGACAGGAGCAGCAGGAGACTCAGAATACAAAAAAAACGTATTGCGAATGCTTTACGCGGAGAATTCAACATATTGACACCTTTCTTCTTTTTCTTATTATAAGCGGTAAATCAGGGAAAGGCTGTAAATCAGAAAAATTGCTCCTGCGCGTTGGCTTTTAATCGCGCATTTCCTCAATGTGATAAATGTAATCCAGCGAGCTGAGTGCGTCGATAATCTCTTTATGCGTCTTATATTTTTTGAGCTCTTCGCTGCTGATCGAGATCGAGACCGTATAAACGCTGAGTCCTGAATTTGCGTAGGCCGGGTTCAGTTCGATGTCGTCAATAGTCATCCCGAGTTTGCGGATTGTGCTGACGAAGTTTTGAAGGGAAACACTGTTGATCAGCTCGAGATGAACCTCAAAATGGTTGGAGCGATCCTTTAACGCGATTTCCGCGGAAGGGAAAACGGAAAGAACACAGTATATAGCTGCGAAAATAATCAGCGCGAGGGTGTAACAGCCGGCACCGCAGGCAAGACCGAGAAGGCAGCAGGTCCAAAGTCCCACGGATGTTGTCAACCCTTTGATTTGATTTCTGGAGGAATAGACGATCGAATTGATGCAGATGATCGAAATTCCGACCATTACCGCGGCGGAAATCAGGTACGGACCTTGATTTCCGGTCAAAAAGCAGTCAATGAGAACCGCGCAGGCGGCTCCGAGAGAAACGAGCGCGAAGGTTCGCAGACCGGCGGAGTGGCGTTTGGTGGCGCGTTCCGTACCGATGATCGCGGACAAAGCGATCGCAAAAAAAAGGCGCAGGCAGATAGAAGACACACAGAAATTCCCTGCCCATGTCCCTAAAAAAGTACTGATCGGGTCTTTGAAAAATTCCATTTATAATCTCCTGAAAGGTCCATTTCGGAATCTTGTTTGTTTTGCAAGATTGTTGTATTCCTCTTCTGCAGCTTGTGTGAACGCTGCCTCGTCTTCATCTACGGTGTGAGCGGGCAGCTCTTCCTGAATCTTTTGGATCCGTTCAATCAGCAACTCCGCTGCGTTCTTGGGCTTGCCGTTTTCATCCAACACCTCGACTTCTTCAAGATCCTCAAGCTTGTCTGAATAGGCGCCGGAAAGGTGCAGTGCGAGTTTTGTGCAGATCGGCGCGATGAATTCAAAAAGAATACTTGAGGCGATGATTGAGGTCTGTAAAAGACTGCCGGCATCTCCTCCCAGCGTGCGGGCGCCGAGTGCGGCAAGACCGACAGCAACGCTGAGCTGTGGGTACATGGTTAAACCGAGGTAATTGCGCGTTTTTGACGGCTTTTTTGCCGCTACACATCCGAGAAAACTGCCGAGATACAAAAAGATGGCGCGTATGCAGAAATAGGTTGCGGCGATGAGCAGAGCAGAAACCGAGCCGGTTGTTTCGTCGTTGTTGAAGAGGGCACTCAGGTTGAAATTCAAACCCGAGCGTACAAGGAACAGCAGCAGGATCGGAGGATTGAAATAATTCAACTGTTTGAAAATCGTGTCATCGTTCATCAAATTGGCGAAAACAATACCCATGGACATGCAGCCCAACAGCGGAGAAATGTTCATGGTTGAACAGATTCCGCAAAAAGAGAAGAGAAACGCGATGGCGACAATCAAACGGTTGTCGGTGGAATGTTTCTGAGAAAAGAACAGGTACATGAACACGCCGAATAAACCGCCGATGATGAAAACAATCAGGTTCAGGACAATGGGCGAGATGATACGCTGAAGATTGAACCCTTCTTGGTAAATTATTGCGGTGGCGGCGGATGTCGCAATACTGTAAGTCAGCAGAGAGACAATGTTCCCGAAAGCGAGAACTTCAAGAAGCGTCTCAACAAAGTCGCCCTTTGAATTTGTCTGCCGAATGACCATGATCGTGGAAGTCGGCGATACTGCGGGGGCGAGAGAGGCAAGAATCATGGAAAGCTCTAATGAAAGGTTGAGAATGCGGTTCATGACCAGAAACACGCAGACGGAGGAGACCGCCGATTGTATCAGCGTGATGACAACGACTTTTGGACCGTTCTTTTTCAATGACTCAATGCTGATAAACTGTCCTGTTCCGAAAGCGACAAACGCCAGGGCAATATCCGCAAGGAATCCCATCCCGCTGATGATGTTGACCGGGATGAAATCAAGGCAGTATGGGCCGAGCAGAATGCCGGCGGCAATGTAGGCGGTTACATTCGGCATTTTGAGCTTCTTCGTGAGACGTGTAAGCAAAAAACCGCCGAGCAGCATCAATGAGATTGAAATCATCGCACTTGTCGCCGCGTCATGTGAATGAAAACCGCTCCGCAATATCTCTAACATGAATCCTTCCTTTAATCTGCTAAATTCTATCAGTATGTTATAATAATTTCAACTTATAAAAAATTATCTGATAATAACGTGAGTTTATGGGAACTGTTTATGCTTGACTCAAAACTGGAAACACTGTTGGTAACGGCCGAGGAAAAGAACTTTACTAAAGCGGCTGAAATTCTGAACCTGACACAGCCTGCTATCTCCAACCATATTGCGCATCTTGAGAAAGAGACCGGGGTGAAAATCTTTTACCGCAGCAAAGGAAAAGTCCGTATTACTGCGGAAGGGGAAATCGTTATTCGGTACGCGAAGCGCATAAAATCGCTTTATAACCGTATGTATGAGAAAATTGAGGAGTTCCAAACCGGAAAGAACCGGTTGCGTGTCGGGATTACGCACACATCTGAGAGTAATGAAATTACGGAGAATCTTGCCAAGTTCGGCATGTCAAAATCGAATCTCAGTATTACGATCATAACGGAAACCATAAAAAAACTTTATGAAATGTTGGAAAACTATGAGCTGGATTTTGCGATCGTGGAAGGTGCCCGGCAGGTGAATAATCTGAATTATCTGATGTTGGACACTGATTACTTGGTCTGCATTCTTTCCAACAATAACCCTCTTTCAAAGAAGCCGATGGTCACACTGAACGAACTGAAAAACGAGCATGTGATCCTGCGCTCATCTGAATCGGAGACGCGCAAGCTTTTCGAGGCTACGCTGACTTCGATTAATGACTCCATTGATAATTTCGACATCTCGGTTGAGGTGGACAACATCGCCACAATCAAAGACCTGATCCGCAAAGATCTCGGGGTTTCTATCCTCCCGCGGAGTGCGTGCATGGATGAGCTTCGCAAGAAAAAGATAACCGCCCTGCCGATTGAGAACCTGAGCATGATTCGCGAGACCGGCATCGTTTACAATAAGGACTTTACCGGGATCGATTTGATCAATGACTTTGTGGAGCTTTACAGACAGAATGTGATGATCCGCTGATGGAAACAGGATGGAACAATTGAAACGCTATCTTAATAAATATCCGCAACAGTTTTGGGCTATCATCATCGGTTCGCTGATTTTTACCCTCGGCGGCTCAATGTTCTACGCATACCAGAGCATTTATCTGCAGGAAAGGCTGAACATTCCGCTGCGTTACGCCGCGTTGCTGATTTCGC
>CAVESB010000043.1:0-2399 GCA_963618265.1 bacterium | reverse complement strand
GCGCTGAGCGGCGTGCTTGCTTCGTTCTTCGCGGGAACCGTCGCGGATCGCTTCGGACGCCGTACACTTGTCTTGGTCTCTCTGGGCGGCGGAGTGCTTTATTACATCGGGATGAAGTTCGCCACTCAGGTGTGGGAAATGGCGGTCTTGATGTTTTTCTGGGGTATTATGGATCTTTGCTACCCGGTGGGCGTGAATTCCATGCTGGCGGACATTATCCCGGGAGAAGATCGGCTTGAGGCGTTTTCTCTGCTGCGAATTACCTACAATACCGGTTACGCTGTGGGACCGATCGTCGGCGGTATTCTGGCGGGAATATCCTATAACATTCTTTTCGACGGAGCGATTTTCGGCTTTGCTTTGTCTTTTGTCTTTATGCTGTTCACGCTGAAAGAGACGCTTGACCGGGATAAGGTCGCGGCGGAAAAAGCAGGAACCGGGGAAGACGGTTCCGTCATGACAGCATTGAAGGATAAGCCTTTCGTTGTATCCGTTGTTCTCATGGGGCTGAATTATGTCGCGTCTTCCTGTATGTTCTATATGCTCTCGTATTTCGCTTCACGTGAATACGGAATTCCGGAAGCCGCGGTCAGTGTTGTTTTTGTGGTGAACGCTTTGATGTGCGTCTTTCTGCAGCTTCCGGTCATCCGACTGGTACGGAGCTGGAATCCGCTGGTATTAATGATGATTTCCGGTTTGATGTACGCCATCGGTATCGCCGCCGTCCCGCTGTTTGGAAATGTCTTCTGTTACTGTCTGTGCATGGCGGTGATGACGGTTGGGGAACTGCTGATGACACCGACAATGACGAACCTGACGGCGAAGCTGGCTCCTCCGGATGCGCGCGGACGTTATATGAGCATTCTGAGCCTGGCGCAGCCTTTCGGTACGGCGGTCGGCAACGCGATGCACGGCAATGTCTATGACCTGATTTCACCGGCGATGATGTGGATCGGGGCGGCGTGCGGTCCTGTGGTGTCGGCGCTTGGCTTTAGCGTTATGAATAAAACTCTTGGAAACAGCGAGCGATTCAGAGAATTATAAATAATCGAGAATCACCCGATAGGAAGCAAAAAGCGTGTCATAGGTGACCGCGCAGTTTGCCGGGCTTGTTGAGGGCAGCTCTATATGCGGAGCTGCCTGTTTTTTTCCGAAATTCCGGCGGTAGGCGTTCGCTGCTTTTTTGCCGTTTGTGAAGACTGCCGTGACAGGCGCGTGATCGAAAATGAGGGAAAGATCATTAGGGACGGCGTTGCGTATGGAGGCGTCGTCGGCACCTTGAATGTCGCAGGCGGCGAAAACATCCCACAGGGCAATATGATGAGCCAATAAAAAAGCTGTTTTCTCCTCGTTTGACTGAAACGGCGCGTACCCGAACAGGTCAGCCATGATCGGCCAGAAGCGGTTGCGCGGATGTCCGTAATAGAATCGCTTTTCCCTTGATTTCGGCGACGGCATTGTGCCAAGAACCAGAATACGGGAGCGGCTGTCATAAATCGGTTTGAACGGGTGAATGATTGTTTCCATTACGTGGTTACGGAATCGCGATATTGGGATAATCCGGGATGTTCGTATCCCGTTTGATGTAGTACCCAATGAGACGGATGTATTCGCTTACAGTCTGCCGCCAGCCGGAAGGGCTCAGCCACCAAAAGTTTTTGTTGTATCCGGAACCGGAAGCGGGATAGACCGAGACACGGAAGCCGGTATTGCTGAAAGAGTCGCTGAAGATGGTTTTTACTCTGCGCGTATGCCAGCTGTCCGTGACGATGATCGCAGAGTTGAAGCCGAGGTCGTACATCTTGTTGATGATGCCGGTTGCTTCCTGACCGGTGTTCCTGGCCTGAAATTCCGCGATATAAATGCCGCCCTCCGGGATGCCGAGTTCCTGCAGCTGTTCTTTCTGCAGCATGGAATAGGGTTGGCTGTATTCTCCGAAAGTGGCGCCGGTGTTTGTCAGCATAATGTTCGATGCCAACCCTTGATGATAAAGGGCGGCGGCTGCCGTGACGCGGCTTTCATCATTCCCGCTGAGGATGACAATGACGTCCGCCGGTTCGAGGGGATCACGGCAGACAAGATATCTCCCTGCCGCGGTTAGGGCGGCAAGGAGCAGGATGATCACGAGCGGAATGATGAATTGTTTTTTCGTATTACACTTCCTTTGCAAGGGCAGTCTGCATACGTTCCAGCGCTTCTGCGAGCGTCGCGCGGTTCGTGCCCAGGTTCAGCCTGACAAATTTTCCGTAATTTTTGCCGAAACTGATTCCGTCATTGAGTTGAACATGAGCTTTTTCGGCGAAGAACTCCGAAGGGGAACCTTCGATACCGCAGGCGGTGCAGTCCAGCCACATCAGAAAAGTTCCTTCCATCCGGTTCGTTTTCACAGACGGCATATT
>CAVESB010000042.1:0-17347 GCA_963618265.1 bacterium | reverse complement strand
GCACAAGAATGTGCGGCAGATCCAGCGGAGCGCCTTCGCGAATCTTCACTCTCGGCGGAATGCGCTCGGCGACTGTGCCTTCGGTAGCGCGAATCCAGCTGGTGGAGGTCTTGGTGTAATCGTAGTCTTCCAGGTCGATGAGCAGCATCAAACCCCAGCGGGTGCCGTTGTCGATTTTGCGTTCCACGAGGATCATACCCGGATGTTCGTCGAAAAGACCTTCGGAGAGGTATTTCCGTTCCTCGGCCTGAATCTCCGCGACTTTCGCGGCTTCATCGATTTTCCCCAGGTAATACTCCGGGAAAGTGATCTTCAATGTGGACGGGGCATCGCCGACGATTTCTTCGACTTTGTCCCAGTAGTTTTTGTTGGATGTGTACTGGTCGCAGGCGATGACAGCCCATTTGTTCATGTCAACGCTTTTGTTCGGGAGCAGCATTTTCGGCGTTCGAATGATGGTTACACTTTTCTTGGACATCAGTTTTCCTCCGGTAAAAGAATGATTCTAACCCATTATCCTAATTGTACAACAATTAGCATTTCAGTCATATAGGCAGAATGTCAGTTGTTGGACTGCAAGTTGTCAGACATTTAACGCGGCAGTTCCTGATATACACCCATTTGAGGTATTTCCGCATGGTCACTTCGGATGCGGCGCGGCAGGTGTCTAAAGTGTTTTTGTTTTTTCTCTTCCCCGCGGCAATCGGCGGATGCGGCATAATGCAGGCCGCGATCACAGGAAACCCGCCTTTACCTCCATTTTACTCGGAAACGTCTGTGTTTTCTTAATATTTCCCGGGCTGTTTAAAACTCGCTTTTTTATGCTAAAATAGAAGCATGAGTGAAAAAGTTGTAGCTACCAACCGCAAAGCGCGGTTTGAATACTTTTTTTTGGAATCCTTTGAAGCGGGCATCTCTTTACAGGGGAGTGAGATTAAATCTATCCGCGCCGGGCAGATGAGCCTGAGCGAGGCGTATGTAAAGATTGAGAATGGGAAGGAAGCCTGGCTGGTCGGTGCGCATATTTCACCGTATGATCCTGCCAGCCGCTACAATCACAATCCCACCCGTTCCCGCCGCCTGCTTCTCAACAAGCGGGAGATCCGAAAGATTTGGAATGAAGTTCGCATGAAGGGCGTGACCGTTATCCCGCTTCGTGTATACCTGACACATGGCTTGGCGAAGATTGAGATCGGTTTGGCGAAGGGCAAGAAGCTCTATGACAAGCGCAATGACATCGCTAAACGCGATTCCGAACGCGCCCGTCAGCGCGGGGAGGATTAACCCACAATGGCGTATAAAATGTCACGCAGAGAGTTTTTAAAGGCATCCGCGCTTGCCGCGGGTGTGCTGTTGTTACCGAAGGAGGTTGAAGCCTCCATTCAGCGCACGCGTCTCATTCCAAACGCCGCGCTGGATAAATTCCCTGACGCTGATTTTCTCGGCCGCAACTGTTCATCCGGTATTTTGAACTTTCGCTCGAAGCCGAACAGCGATGCGCCGATCGTAAAAATGGTGTACGAAGATGCGGTCTTCCCGATTTACCGCGAGGTTGTCGGTACCGCTCCCGTGGGAACGCCGATCGCGACATGGTTCGAGACCCCGTACGGCTATGCCTATTCGTCAAATGTGCAGATCGTTAAGAATGAGCCTAACGAATTGGAGACCGAACTGCCGCAGACAAGTGTCGGCAAGGGTTTTTGGGCTGAAATCACCGTTCCTTATGTCGGATTGCGCTTTGAAAGTGATCCGATTTCACCCTGGTATCAGGAAATTTACGACCACAACCCGCGTGTATACTATGGACAGGTTTTCTGGGTTGATGACATTAAGACCTCCTATGACGGAACCGTCATGTACCGCGCCAATGAGCTTTACGGAACCTACGGCGACAGTGTTTACGCGGATGGGCGGGCGTTCCGCCGTCTGCATGATGAAGATGTCTCGCAGATTCATCCGGAAGCCGAAGAAAAGCGTATTCTTGTGAACCTGACTTACCAGAACCTGACCTGTTTTGAGGGCAAAGACGAAGTTTTTTTCTGCAGGATTTCCTCCGGCGCGATTTATACCAATGACGGACAGGTCACTGACAGCTATGCCACACCGACCGGCAACCATTCCCCGCATCGAAAGCTGATTTCACTGCACATGGCAGGTGCCATGACAGGCGGCGGTTGGGACACTCCGGGTGTGCCGTGGAACTTCATGTTTGCGCCCGGCGGTGCCGCGATCCACGGTGTTTTCTGGCACAACAGTTTCGGTGTTGCCCGTTCTCACGGCTGCATCAATTGCAGAAATGAGGATGCCAAATGGATCTATCGTTGGACCGATCCGTTTGTCGGGTTGGATCCCGGGGATCTGGATATCGTCGCCGCGGGTCTTACGGGAACGAAAGTTGAAGTCGTGAACTGACATGAAGAATTTTTCCGAGCGAGCCGAATCGCTTTTCAGACGCGGATATGGCTTGATATTCGCGTTTGTTTTCGCTTGCTACGATGGGATGGCATTCCTGCCCGCGCTTTTGATGCACCACGGACATCGGCAGATCGCGAAAATGATTTACAGTCTTTTCGGGTTCCTGTGCCATCAACTGCCGTACCGCAGCTTTTTTCTCTTTGGGCCGCAGGCGGTGTACCCGCTTTATGGTTCCGGCTCGTTGACTGAAGCGGCAGCGGGCGCACTTCCCGGCGTGAACAGGCTTCGTGAGTTTATCGGCACGGAAGAGTTGGGATGGAAGACGGCGATCTGCCAGCGCTGTATCGCGATTTATCTTGCTATGGCTGTATTCTGCCTGATTTTTTTCCTGTCCCGGAACCGTATCAAGGCGGTCAAGACACTTCCCGCGCTGATTTTCGGAGCTCTGCCGATGGCGTTGGACGGAGGGTCGCAGGCTGTCGGGAAGCTGTTCTCCGGGACTGCGCTTGAACGGGAATCCACGCCGCTGCTGCGCTGCCTGACAGGAGTGCTGTTCGGGTTCTTTCTCTGCTGGTATCTGCTCCCGCGCATTGAGGAATCGCTTCAGTATGGAGATAATGAATGATCGTCACTGAAAAGAATGGATTGAAGTATTATCAATTCGAGAGTTTTCTTGAACAGGGGATCAAGCATGGTTTTTTTACCCGTTTCGGAGGTGTCAGCCCGGCACCGTTCGACTCGCTGAATATGTCCATCACGCTGGGGGATTCCAAAGAAAACACGAAAGAGAATGTGCGCCGTATGCTGGAATGCGGCGGACTGAACTTGGAAAATCGTTATGATGGCTGGCAGTGCCACAGTCGCACTGTTATCGCACCCGATGTACACCGTGATTCCGAGACCCGTCCGCTGCGCGCCGATGGATTGATCACCGATAATCCGAAAATCGCGCTGGTGCAGCGTTTCGGGGACTGTGTGCCTGTGATCCTCTTTGATCCCGTGAACAGAGCCGTCGGGCTTTATCACGCCGGCTGGCGCGGCACGGTGGATGATATATGCGGAATTACCATCCGCGCTATGACGAAGCTTTACGGCACCAATCCCGGGGATTTGCTCGCCGGCATCGGTCCTTCCATCGGTCCTGATCATTTTGAGGTCAAAGAAGACTGCGCCGCGTTTTTCCGCCGAAAATTCGCTGAACGCTGCAATGAGATTGCTGACCTGAGCGAAGGCAGAATCCGCCTGAACCTGTGGAAGGCGAATCGTATGCTGCTTGAGGACTGCGGGGTGTCAAGAATTGAGACTGCGGAAATTTGTACTGTGTGTCATAAAGATGAATGGTTTTCGCATCGCGGCGACCATGGAATGACCGGCCGCTTCGGTGTGTTTATAACACTGGGGTGAAAAAATGGTAGATATAAGTACGATTCAAAAGAATATTGAAGACATTCAAAAAAATATCGCGCTTGCTTCCGAGCGCGCCGGGCGGAAGGCATCCGATATCCGTCTGATGGCGGTAACAAAGACAAAGCCCGCCGAGGTCGTTTCCATGTTGCAGACGGCCGGGATTCGTCTTTACGGTGAAAACTACCCGGAAGAAACGACTGACAAAATCAACACGTTCCGCTCCGGGGAATGTACCTTGGCGATGATCGGACATCTGCAGAGCCGCAAGGCGAAGCTTGTTGCCGATCTGTTCGACGAATACCATTCGCTGGATCGCCTGGATATCGCGCAAAAGATGGATTCCCTCCTCGCGGAGCGGAATAAAATCATGCCCGTGTTTATTGAGTGCAATGTCGGCGGGGAAGATTCTAAAAGCGGCTGGCACTTTGACGGTGAAGCGATCCCTGACGCGTTTCTGAAAGATTTTGAAGCCGTATCCGCGTTGCCGCATTTGGATATCCGCGGCCTGATGACTCTGCCGCCGTATACCGAGGAAGCGGAAGACAACCGCAGGTATTTTATTCGTATGCGAAATATCGCGGCGTATCTCAACCAATATATGGGAGCTCATATCATGCAGCTTTCCATGGGCACATCCGCTGATTACAGCGTCGCGGTGGAGGAAGGTGCAACCATCGTGCGCATCGGTACGGCGCTTGTCGGGCCGAGAGTTTATAAGAATCGAGCGTAAATTATGCTGACTTTTCTGAAAATCTTTCTGAATGTTTTTGTTCAGGTGATGTCGGTGCTGCTGTTCCTTTACTGTGTTCTGTCATGGTTTTTACCGCGGGATCATGTGATTCGCCAAAAGATTGATGAGCTTGTGGATCCGTTCTTGAACCCGATCCGAAGTGTTATACCGAACGTTGGGATGTTCGATCTCAGCCCGCTGATCTTGATGCTGATTTTGGAATTCCTCGGTGGGATTTTATCAAAATTGCTTTGATAAACAACAAAAAACGCGGCGTTCGCCGCGTTTTTTGTTGTTTGACGGGTAAAATTACATGCCGCCGAGCAGACAGGCGAGAACACCTTTCTGTGCGTGCAGACGGTTGTGCGCTTCCGGGAAAACACGGGATTGCGGGCCGTCCTGAACTTCGTCGGTGATTTCCTGACCGCGGTGGGACGGCAGACAGTGCATGACGATAGCATCCTTGCCCGCGATGTCGAGCAGTTCCCGGTTGACCTGATAAGGCTTGAAGACCTGTTGGCGGATTTCCTTTTCGGCTTCCTGTCCCATGCTGACCCAGGTATCGGTGTAGATAACCTGAGCGCCCTTGGCGGCTTCCTTGGGGTCGCGCATGAAGGAGAGGTGGCTGCCGCTTTCGGACGCGAACTTCTCGGCGAGGGCGATGGCTTCGGACGGCATGTCATAGCCTTCCGGGTTGGCGATGGTGAAGTTGGCTCCCATGCGGGCGCAGATGTGCATCAGGGAAACCGCAACATTATTGCCGTCGCCGATGAAACTGACATTGATGCCCTTCATCTTGCCGAATTCCTCAATGATGGTCATGGCATCTGCCATACCCTGGCACGGGTGGTTGTAATCGGAGAGTCCGTTGATGACCGGGATGCCGGCATACTGAGCAAGCTCCACAAGGTGCTGATGCTGGAACACGCGAGCCATGATGGCGTCAACATAACCGCCGAGAACCTGTGCGACATCTTTGACCGCTTCACGCTTGCCCAGACCGATTTCGTCCGGGGAAAGGTAGAAAGCGTAACCGCCGAGCTGGTGCATTCCGATTTCAAAGCTGACACGGGTGCGGAGGCTGGCCTTCTGGAAGACGAGAGCGAGCGTTTTTCCTGCCAGAATCGGGTCATTGGCACCGGTTTCCTTCAGCTGTTTCTTGAGGTCGGCAGCGACATTGAGGATGTGCATCAATTCGGGTTCGGAATAATCCGCGACAGATAAAAAGTTGTTCATTTTCATAATAATAATTCCTTGATAAAAGTCCGCGTCTTTCGGCGCGTCAGGATCGATGATTAATGACAGTGGGCGCAGTTCCCGCCGCAGCTGCCGCAAGAGCAGCCGGAGCCGTGCCCGGAAGAGGTGATGCCCTCGCCCTGGGCGTAGCACATGGAAATAGCTCGTTTGGTGTTCTCGCTGCCGCACTTCGCGCAGGCAATCGGCGCGTCCGCTTGGCTGAAAGAGCGCATCGCTTCAAATTTTGTGTTGCAGTCTTTACAAATATATTCGTAAATAGGCATAGCAGACTCCTTGACTTTGTATTATAGTCCACACTTGTAAAAGCTTATTCCGTATATGATTCAGAGATGAGTTTGTTGGCAAGATCCCGGATGTCGTTGGCGGCATTCGGGCGGCCGATGCTTGCTGCGTTCGCCTGCATCTGGCGCAGCAGTGCTCCGTCGTTCATCATCATATGAGAGAAGATCTCCAGGGTGTCATATTGCGTGCGGACAACTTTCCCTGCACCGGAGTCCTCGACCAGTTGTGCGTTGCCCTCTTCCTGCCCCGGCAGAATCTCCGTAAGCAGCATCGGCAGTCCGGCCGCCAGGCTTTCACTGGTGATGAGACCGCCGGCTTTGGTGATGATCAGATCCGCCGCCGCCATGAGCCTGTTGATCTCGGTGCAGTAATTGTAAATCTTCACCGGGACGTGCCATTCGTTCCTGATCATTTTGTCATAGAGAGAGTCGTCGCCTCCTGCGGCCATAGCGATCTGAACCGGCCAGCCTGCGTGATTGATGATGTTGAGATGCTCCATCAATGTCAGCACACGTTTGCTGCCGACAGCCAGAACCAACGGCAGATTGGGATCAAGATCGAGTTTTTCGCGTACTTCAGCCTTCGTTTTTCCTGCGTCCGGGTTGGCTTTGACCGGAATCCCGGTGACGACGACTTTTTGCGGGTCACAGCCGAAGTCGATTGCGGATTTGCGGACGCGTTCCGTCGCCACGCAGGTGCGGTCAATGAAGACATTGAACCAGATCTTGTGTACGGCATAGAGATCTGTCACAACTGTGATGAACGGAATGTGACTTGACTTTTCGGAGCCGTGCAGCATTGAGAGTTTAACGTCAATGCCCGCCGCTTCCGTGGATTTAAGCCCTTCGCGGCGCACCTGCCACCAGGTGTCCGGCGCGGAATAGAGCGGATATGTGCTGATGATCACATCCGGGTCATATTCCAGAACCGTGTTGCGATAGGGAACATAGAGCATAGTGATTAGGCCGGCCGCAGCGGTGCTCACGGTTCCGGCAGTATCGCTTTGCTTGTAATAGAGTTCGTAGACTTTCGGTATCTTACGAACCATTTTGTCGAAGTCCGACTGCGTATTCTGCAAAAATTTCGGTGTTTTCGGGTCGTCTAAGAGATTGACGATTTTTGTGTCGAAAGGCTCGACGGGATCGTTCCTTAAAGCCTCGTCAATGGCGTTCGCCGCCGCGCGATGACCGAACCCCGTATCTGCTGTTAGAATCAGTGCTTTTTTCATTTCATTTCTCCAACTTTAATTATAGCTGTTTCAAGGGAAGACAACGGTTCATTTCAAGCAGAATCATAACATTCCTTACAGATTCAAAAAAAGCTGCATCCCGTTTCCGCGCTTTGACATTGCAGTGATGAGGAATGTATCACAAAACGGTGACATATTTCAGTACAAAAGTCAGAAATTCGATATAATCATCAAGCGAGATTTTTTGAAAAGTACCGCAGGCGGAGACAGCAGTTTTATTACATCATGGGATCTCCTGCTGAGGAGCAACGAATTTAGGGAAATCAGGTAGAGAAGAATGCTTAAAGAACGAACAGATATTCGCAACATCGCTATTATTGCCCATGTAGACCATGGAAAAACCACACTTGTGGATCAGATGCTTCGCCAGGCGAAGGTCTTCCGCGAAAATCAGCAGGTATCCGAACGCGTCATGGATTCCAATGATTTGGAGCGTGAACGCGGCATCACGATTCTGTCCAAAAATACTGCCATCACCATCCCCGATCCAAAGACCGGCGAACTGGTCAAAATTAACATCGTTGACACCCCGGGACACGCGGATTTCGGCGGTGAGGTTGAACGTGTTATGAATATGGTTGACGGCGCGCTGCTTCTTGTGGACGCGGCGGAAGGTCCTATGGCGCAGACGCGCTTTGTTTTGAAAAAGGCATTGGCGATGGGTCACAAGGTCATCGTTGTCATCAATAAAATGGATCGCCGCGACGCGGATCCCGATGAGACGTTGAATAAAACTTTCGACCTCTTTGTGGAACTCGGCGCGACTGATGAACAGTGCGAGTTCCCGGTGGTTTATGCGAATGGCATTGACGGCCGCTCGGGTCTCACGCAGGCGATGGGACCGGATCTGCAGCCGCTTTTTGATGTGATTCTCAATGAAATTAATCCCCCGACTGTGGACGCGGAAGCACCGTTCCAAATGCTTGTTACGAACCTCGCTTATGATGATTACCGCGGGCTTTCCGCCATCGGCCGCATCAATCGCGGTACGGTTCATGTGGGAGATACGCTTGCCCGCATGAAACTTGACGGTACCGTCAGCACCGAACACGCGCGCTACCTCTACACTTACAATGGCTTGCGCAAGGTTGAGACCGAAACGGTTGAGGCCGGCGACATTATCGTTATGGCAGGCTTGGAAGGCATCGCTATCGGTGAGACGCTTGCCGATCCCGAACATCAGGAAGCTCTTCCGGCGATTCATGTTGAGGAGCCGACGGTAAAGATGACCTTTGGCGTTAACACCTCCCCCTTCGCCGGCAATGAAGGGAAATGGGGCACTTCCCGCAAGCTGCGCCAACGTCTTTATGATGAACTGCGCAACAATGTTGCCATGCGTGTTGATGACACCGAGAGCGCGGACCAGTTCGTTGTCTCCGGTCGCGGTGAGCTTCATCTGGCAATTCTCATTGAGACCATGCGCCGTGAAGGCTATGAGTTCCAGGTTTCCCGCCCGGAGGTTATTTTTACCCGCAATGAAGCCGGTGAGTTGCTTGAACCGTACGAAGAAGTCGACATTGATACCTCTCCCGATACAGTCGGTTCCGTGATTGAAATGCTCGGTCAGCGTAAGGGCCGCATGGAAAACATGGCTGACAACAATGACGGCTCCACCCATCTGCACTATATTGTCCCGACCCGCGGCCTGCTCGGTTTCCGTTATCAATTCATGACCGCTACGCACGGCATGGGTGTCCTGAATGAGAATTTCCTGGAATACGCTCCGTATGCCGGTCCGATCCAGGGTCGCCTGACCAATTCTATTGTCGCCTGGGAAACCGGCAGCACGACGACTTACGGCCTGAAAAATGCCGAAGAACGCGGTATGCTCTTTGTCGGGCCGGGTGTTGATGTCTATGAAGGCATGGTCGTCGGTGAGTCCCTGCGCGATAACGATCTGTCCGTCAACGTCTGCAAGAAGAAGCATCTGACCAACATGCGCCAGTCCAATAAGGATATTGAAATCCGCCTGAACGGCATCCGTCAGATGAGCCTGGACGAAGCCATTGAATACTTGGACGAAGACGAACTCCTTGAGGTCACTCCGCTGAGCTTCCGCATCCGCAAGAAGATCCTCGACACCGAGGAACGCGGCAAGAACCAGCACAAGATCAAGGAAATGGGTTCCCTTCCTCAGTAAAACCCGAATAAAAAATCCGCTTTGAAGCGGATTTTTTATTCAGAGAATGCGGCTTACGCGGCGGCGGAAGTCCCGGCTTGGAGACCTGTTGCGATCGCCCAGGTAAGGTTGTAACCGCCGCAGGGTCCGACAACATCCAGAACTTCGCCGGCGAAGTACAGCCCCTTCACTTTACGGGACTGCATCGTGCGCAGGTTGACCTCCGCGAGGGGAATGCCGCCCGCCGCCGCTTGAGCGGAGGTGAAGCCGTCCTTGACGCCCTCGATAGGAATGAGTCCGTTCTGCAACCGCTTAATATGCACGCGGAATGTGCGGGAGTCAATTTGCCCGCAGGAAGTGTCCCAGGTGATTTTCCAAATCTTGAAGAAGTAATCCACAAGCTTCATCGGCAGCAGTGCCAGAAACACACTGCGGTATGGGAAATCCTGTTTAATATGACCGTAAAAGATCGTATCCAGCCGGCGGCTGAGTGCATCGGGCAGGAAGTTCAGCCGAACATAGTATTTTGCCTCATCATTCGGTCGGATCAGGTGAGTCAGGTTCATGACAGCCGGACCGTTCAGTCCGTAATCGGTGAAGATGAGGTTGCCTGCGGCTTTCCCCAATGGCTCCTGTTCACGCAGCAACGTAACTTCCGCGTCCATGCGTACACCGGTCAGTTTCTTGAAAATATCGCCTTTCGCAGCGATGGGCGCGAGTGCCGGGACAAAATTCAAGTCATGAATATCGAATTTGAAAAATTCACTGAGCACCGTCGTATTGGCGCCGAGTGAAGGAAAGGCCTTGCTGCCGGATGCCAGAATGAGTCGGTCAAAGGCAATATCATTCGCTTCTCCGTTTTCGGATGAGAGCATGAATTTTCCGTCATCCGACTGCGCGATTCTTTGAACACGGGTTGAAGTATGAATATGTACCCCGGCACTCATCAATGCGTCCGTCAGAATCTGCACGACGTTCGCGGCGGAGGACGATTGAGGGTATACCCAGCCGTCTTCGGTCGCGCCGGTAGGTATACCCAGGGCATCCAGCTTTTCGCGGATCACGGTCGGCGAAAACGCGTTGAACACCGGCGTCAGGTCTTCCGGCTTGATACTGTAATAGCTGTGCGAGCCGGCCGCCATATTGGTGATGTTGCAGCGTCCGTTGCCTGTGGCGAAGAGCTTGCGCCCTATCTTTTGATTGCCGTCAAACAGATGCACTTCGTTTCCGATATTTTTTTGCTTGATTGTCAGCGCGGCGAAAATTCCCGCGGGACCGGCTCCGATAATTCCAAAATTCATACCTTGCTTAAACCGCCTGTTTTGGTGTAAAATGAATATTGTCAGTTACAAACTTCTTAAACCTCGTGCGAAATTATGACATGTCATAGTTGCACAGTGAATGTTTGTCAGTGACATAATTTTACCCCCTTCGTAATAAGGAGTAGCCTTTTTATGTCGAAAATGCGCATCGTTTTGGTTGATGACCACGAAGTAGTCCGGCTGGGCTTGAAAGTTCTGCTTGAGCAGAGCGATCATTTCGAAGTCGTCGGAGAGGCGAATAATGCCAAAGAAGCTGTCGAAATCACGGGTAAAATCCGTCCGGATATTGTTTTGATGGATATCCGTCTTCCGGGAGTCTCCGGCATTGAGGCTTGCGAAGAGATTACTCAATTATATCCCGATGTTCGGGTTGTTATGCTGACTTCATACGCTGAAGACGAAATGCTCTTCTCTGCGATCCGTGCCGGTGCGTCCGGTTATCTGCTCAAGCAGATTAACAGTGATGACTTGATTCACTCACTTGAGTCTGTCCGCCGCGGCGACGCTTTGCTTGACCCGCTGGTTACGCAGCGCGTTTTCCAAGAAGTTCGCCGTGCGGTGAAGGAAGAGGAAGCCTCTGCGTTTGCGATCCTCAGCCAGCAGGAGAAGCATGTGTTGATTCTCGTGTCGGAAGGGAAAACAAACCGCGAAATCGCGAAGTCTTTGTTCCTGGGGGAAGGAACTGTCCGCAACTATGTCAGTTCGATCCTTTCCAAACTCGGCGCCAGTAATCGTGCCGAAGCCGCTGCTTACGCGGTGGAACATAACCTGAAAGAATATCTCTAAAGCGCGGTGTCTTTGAAAGAAGACGCTGCAAAGGGTATCTTGCGAAGGGGTATCATACCCGGAAACAGAAACGGCACAGCTCGGAGGCATCCGGCTGTGCCGTTTTTCATGTGTTTAAAAGGCGAGCAGAAATGTCAGGTCGTTGACATTGGTACCTGTGGAACCCGGTTTCAGCAATCCCCCTGCTTTCTCAAAGAAATGATAGGAATCATTGTTCCCCAGGTATTCTTCCGGTACAAGTCCTGCGGCGAGCGCATTCGCTAATGTCTCAGAAGTCACAATAGCCCCCGCTGCGTCGGTCGGACCGTCCTCTCCATCGGTGGCAAGCGTGACCAGCGCGCAGTTGCTGTATTCACTCATTCCGCGAACAGCGCCTAAAGCTGTTTCCAAATTCCGCCCGCCGAGACCGTTTCCGTGAAGATGAACCGTTGTTTCTCCTCCGAAGACCAGCAACCCGGGACGCTTCATCTCTGAAAAAAAGGACGGCAGCAGCGTCCCGATTTCTGACGCTTCGCCGGTGACGCGGGTGTTGAGCACAGCGGAATGCAGTCCGAGTTCCGGCCCTTTTTGAGCGGCGGCATATGCCGCTGTTCTGTTCTCTGCGGCGAGAATAATCTCGGAGCGGGCGAACGACGGATCCTCTGCTTTCAGCGTTTCGGGTAGCTTTCCATCGACCCCTAAACGGATGGAACTGACGATTTCCCGTTGGAATTCTGTTCTGTCGCTGTATTTATCCAGGATTTGTGCGGCATCCGCGAAGGTGCTTGAATCCGGTACGGTCGGCCCGGACGCGATGACATCAACGGGACTGCCGACAACATCGGAAAGGATAATTGTGATCTGCCGCGCGGGAGCGGCTGCCTGCGCGAGGCGGCCGCCTTTCACCGCGTCCAGATGCTTGCGAAGGGTGTTGAATTCCTTAATATCTGCTCCGCAGGAAAGAATTTGAGCGTTGAACCGCCGGTAGGTTTCTAAATCAATGCCATTGATTGGTGCTGTCATCAGTGCCGAGCCGCCGCCGGAAATCAAAAAGATCACGAGGTCATTCGCTTCCGTCCGGCTCAGCAAATCAAGAATCGCCTTAGCGCCGCGGACGCTGTCCTCGGTTGGGACGGGGTGTCCGCCGCACATCACATGGTATTTCAGCGGGAGAGATGTGTTCTCGGGGATATGTTTGGTGAGAACGATGCCTTCGGAAATGAAAGGCCCGATCAGCCGGTTCAATGCGTCGGTCATTCCGACTGCAGCCTTCCCGATCGCGACGGTATAGACCCGAGCGACAGAAGAAAAATCGCAGATCGTCCCGCCGATGACAGCGTTGTTGCCATTGGCCTTTACGACCTGCGGTATAAAATGCTCGGGCTGTACGGAGGCGATCGCCGCGTTAATTAATTCGTTAATCAAAACTCGGCGTTTTTCCATGATTAGTTTTCGTTATAATACACTTTGAAAGCGCTGATGTTCATCGTCAGGGTGTTCTGTCCCTGCGCCGTGGTGAAAAATCCGCTGTAGCCTTTGCTGTAAACATCGTCTTCAACGGTGAGCACGGCGGCATCATTCAGAACCGCGGTCAAAGTATTCCCTTTTACAATCGCTTCCAAATTGTTCACGTCCCCGGAACCGTTCTTGAAAATATCGCTGACATCCATGCTGTTCAGGAGTGTTGTGTCGCGGTAGATGGCGAGCGTTCCTTCACAGGCAAGGGAAAAATAGTAGCCTTTGCCATCCGTATAATTTCCCGCACGCATGAGAATGCCGGTGCGGTCGCCGCGGGCGCAGGTCGTGAACGATAAGTCCATTTCGGCAGCTCCGTCCGTGAGAACCGGCGGGCGCAGACGCCACGATGTCCAGCCGTTATTCATCTTCGGTTCAATGGTGACCTTGCCGTTCGCCGCAATGTAGCGGATGTAGTCCTCATCATTCAGCCCGGCCGCAAGACCGAGCCCTGTGGAGCCGTTGGTAAAGTCCTCCGTGACCTTCGGTTCGCCGAATTCCGCGATCGGATCATCAAAAGCCGGAACCGTTTCGGTTGGCGTTGCGGCATATGATGCTGCTTCAGACACGGTCTGAGTCAGGACTGCTGTTGCAATCGGTTCAATCTCGACTGAGGACGTTGCGGCAGCGGCTGTCGAGGTATCGTCAGTTGCAACGGCTTGGACATCTGTTGAAGTGTTGTTCGGAAAAAGCAGCGCGTAAACGGCGGATACTATGGCAAAAACATAGAAAAACAGAACTTTCATGTGTGGCTCCTTTTTATATCATTGTAAAGCAGATTCCGGATTAAAGTAACCGTAAACTGCCGAGGAAAGACGCGTAAAAAGTGTGTTCCCCTCATCAAATACGAGGTTTTCCGGATGCCAGGTGTAAATACTGAGAATGTAATTGCCACCTTCCGTGTAAACCGCGGCGATATTGCCCATGGTATGCAGCAGACCGTCATTCTCCTCGATCCATCCATGCTTATGCGCGACCTCAACCGTATCCGGCACCCCGGCGGTGATCAGGTAAGGCAGGTGATTGTCTTTCAGCAAAGCGATCATCTCACCGCACTCAGCCTGTGTAACTTTCCCTTCATAGACCTGCATCAGCAACCCGCTTCCATCCTGTCCGCAGTGATAGAGCGCGTCCATCAACATTCCCATGTCTTTCGCAGTCGTCTGATTATAGACATCCGGGTTCAGATTGATGTCTGTGCGGGAATTTGCTTCCGTCTTGACCAAGTCCAGCAAGGGGGCACCGAGATAAAAATAACCCGCGAGGAAAGAGTTCTTCATGCCGAGTTTTTGCATATCTTCGGTTACGGTGAGCGGTGCGTAATCACCGCCGATGACGTTCTGCATCATCCAGTCTGTCTCATCGTTCTTTGACTCCGTAATCATCTTGCGCAGCTGCCTCTGAACAACAGCACTCGGCTCTTCATCCATTCGTGCGTAGGAAGCGATCATAATCGGCAGCTTCATTGTGGATGCCGCTGTGAAGGCAATTTCCGGCGCCGCGTCTGTTTTGTTCATGCGGGCGATATCAAATGAGGCGTTCGCGGATGGGTCGCTGAGGTAGATCTCTGTAACTTGCCCATCGTCCTGATATTGATCCATGATTGATTTCAGGATAAGCTCCAAATTGGAAAGAATTCCCGCCGGTTCCGGTGTCTCATTGACAGGCAGTACGACCTGTCGGTTTACCGCAGACCGCGCGGCGGATTCGATCAACGGCAGCGCGGCATCGATATCGAGTTCGCGTCCGCCGTGCCCGGCACAAAAACCGCTTCTGTCTTCGTTCGGCTGCCGCCCAATTGCCGCGATGTCATAGCGCGGGATGATTTCGTTCTCAAGGAATGCACGGCACTCCGCATCTTTTCCGATGAAGGGAATCTCAAGCTTGATGGGCTTCTGTGAGAATTTCCCTGCCAGGAAGCTGATGAAACTGTTTTGACGGTACACCTCATCAACCGCCCGCATCAGGTTCGTTTTCAACAGCTCTGTATTGACAGTGCCTTTCATATCCATTTGAATATGGCTCCCGTCGTATTCAAGAACAACCGGAAGCTCATACACGGACTTGACGCGTTCGACCGCTTCATCAATACCGAGACCCGCGATCGGAATATCCGCGATAAAAGAGCCCTCCGGAATGACTTTCTCAATTGCGCTGTATTGCGACCAGGTGATGAAAGTCAAAACACCCGCGAAAAAGAGCAGGCTGAGAGCGATGAACAAAAGAGCGAGACTGGGTTTGCTTCTGTTTTCCAATAAAGACCTCACCGCAGGAAGATAAGCCCCGCCGCCGCTCCGATGAGCGTCAAAACGATCGTATCTGCCTTATATTTGAACTGAAGGATGAACGCCGCGGCGAACAGAATCAGACCCGCGATGGTATCCGGTGTGAATACGATTTGCTTCAGCTCATAAATCGACTCCGAGCCGAAGAATACGCCGGTAAACAGCGTAATACAGGTATAAACCAGCAGTCCGGCGCAGGCTGGTGTGATGCCGCGGAACAGGCCGCGAACAACGCGGCTCTCGTGAAACTTCTTTAAAAAGGTGATCACCACAATGCTGATGACGATCGTCGGCAGACATAAGCCAAGCGTTGCGACAATCGCTCCCGGGATACCGCCTTTGATATAGCCGATGTAGGTTGCTGAATTTAACGCGACAGCGCCGGGACAAATCATGTCCAGCGCGGTCATGTCCGCGAATTCAGAGGTCGTCAGCCCGACCATCTTCTGTCCCTCATCCAGAATCATCGCCATCATCCCGTAACCGCCGCCGAAGCAGGTTAGACCGATTTTGAGGAAAAGAACAAATAACGACCGGATCATTCTTCATCCTCCGAAACCGACGCATCCTGCGGCTCTTCCGGCCGGATGAACTCCGCAGCAATGCCGAGTACGCCGGCAACGACAATGATCGTGAGAGCACCTACCTTGAAAAACAGCGAGGCGACAATTGCCGCGATAAGGATCGAAATCGAAAAAGCTTCGCGTTTTGATTGAATGAGGAACACGGCGATGCCGAAAATGATCGCGATCGCCACAATGCGGATGCCGCGGATAAGGCCTTGGATATACTGATTGCCCACGAGGGTCTGAAACACCATGCCGGCGAAAAGCATTGAGAAAAATGCGGGGGTAAGCACACCCAAGACAGCACCGACCGAGCCGATAGGTCCGGCGATGCGATTACCGATCATCATCGCGTTATGGATGCTGATGACACCGGGCAGTGACTGAGAGATCACAGGATAGGACCAAAACTCCTCTTTTGTAAGCCATTTCTTGCGCTCTACGACATCTTTCTCAACGATCGGCAGCGAAGCCATGCCTCCCGTAAAGGCGAAGCACATCCCTTTCATAAAAGAAAAAAGCAGGAATACACCCTTTTTGAAATTGTTTTCTTCTTCCATATTCCCTATTTCTCAGCGCGGATTATAAAACAATTCTTCCCGCCCGTTTCAAAACGATCCAAAGAAATATTCAAAAAACCGCAGCGGCCGAGCTGTTTTTCGCAGTAAGCCGCGAAGCCATCCGTATCTTCATCCACGAAAACGATGCGTCCGCCTTTGATGATAAGACGCCGCAAGACCAGAATGTCATCCACAAGATGTTTCCCGCATTGGCGCATTGTGAAGACAGAGTAGAGAAAGCGGAAGCGGCCGAAGTAGCAGTCTTCCCCGATTTCCGCGTAAGGGATCAGCGTCAAATCAAGCCTTTCCGCGTCTGCTTTCAATTGCTCGGGACATTCAGAAAAACGATCCGAAACAGCCAGGTAACCGAATTCAGGGCGCAGCTCCCGTCCTAAAAAACAATTCGTCCAGCCGAATTCAAGTGCTTTGCAGTCATGCTTCCGGTCGATTTCCGCACCGATCACCCTTACCAAGACCGCATGCGTATCATCAGAGACAGTGAATTCACTCATGCTTTTTTCCCAAGTGCCTTATTCAAGAAGCGTTCCTCATTGATGATGACGCGGTCATGCGTACCTTCACCGATGCGTTCCTTCCCGTCATTGATTACGACCGCGAACGTAAGCATCCGACCATTAATGCCGGTCAGCTCGCATGACACGCGGAAGCTCATTCCTACCGGAGTAGGGGCGAGATGCCGAATATCCAGATGTGTTCCGACCGTGCTCATACCTTCATCCAAGAACGGCTGTACCAAATCCGCGCAGGCCTGTTCAGCGGCCGCTATCATAACCGGAGTCGCGAGGACAGCAAGGCTGCCGCTGCCGATTGTGCTCGCGGTGTCTTCATCTCTGACGGTTCGTTCCAAAGAACCG
>CAVESB010000041.1:11228-17357 GCA_963618265.1 bacterium | reverse complement strand
GCTTTAACAATTCTCAGGTAAAATAAAACCAGAGGTGCTTATGAGAGAAGAATTTGTCGAACAGAGCAAAAAGGATGACGATGAGAACATCAAGAAACATATTTCATGGGCTTGGGTGATTTTCATCGTTCTCATTACGGCAGTGATCGTCGGTGCGGTTGTTTACGGTCTTCCTGTCGGCAATATACGCGATTTACTGCTGACACTGTTTATCACAATCATGTTCGTGATCAATATCGTCTTGATTTGGCTTTACATCAAGACAACAGAAAAAATCGAGACCGCAAAAGTCGAGATTATCAAAGCGGCACAAACGGCTGACGGCCAAACCGAGGAATTGACAAATCGGATTACGGAAATCATGAAACGCATACTCAGCCCGATTGTGGATTTGAAGTCGTTTGGCGCCGGTATCAAAAATATCTTTCGGAAGGATTGACAAAAAATGGATTGGAAGAAGAAAACAGTGCTGATCTATACCATCGGCGGACTTGTGCTCGGCGTTATTGCAGGAATATCGGCTGTCAAAAAGGCCGAGCAAGACGATGAGATTCCCGCGTTCAACGCGAAGACCGGTGCGCGTGTTCTGACCGCGTCTTTGGACATGCTTAAAAAGCTGTCGTAATCATTGATGGACTTTTCGATCTCCGATAATTATTCGCCTTATCTGATTATCGGTAAATTATCGAGAGATTTCATCATTACCGAGGATCATCGGAATGTCGATGATGTACCGGGCGGTCACTTGCTCTACAGCGCGATCGGGATGAATCCCTGGGAACGGCATCCCCGGCTTGTCTCCCGTGTCGGGAAGAATTATCCCGCGGAATTTACAGAACAGCTCGCGAAACATGGCTTTGGGACAAAGGGCGTTCGCGTTTTGAATCAAAACATTGAACATCGACGCTTTATTTGCCAATCTCATGATGAAGATATCTATAAACCGGAGCGGGATTCGCGAAGTGTTCTCTCATTTTATTTTCATACCGGGAAAACTTTCCCCCGTGAGCTGCTTGGGTACGTTCAGCCGCCAAAGTATGTGAAGGATATCAGCCAAAAAACCGATGACACAATCATCGCACGGGATATTCCTGCCGATTACCTTGAGGCGCGCTGTGTGCATCTCTGCCCGATGAGTTATTTGTCGCATTATCTCCTCCCGCAGGCATTCGGTGGAGATGAAAAACGTACTGTCACGATGGAAGCCTGTTCGGAGTATATGCAGCCGATTTTTTTTAAAGAGATCAAGAAACTCGTCCGTGGTTTGACGGCTTTTATTGTCAAAGAAGAGGATCTGCGCTGCCTTTTCGCCGACCACTTGCGGATTCGTGAAATGTCGGATATGATGAAGTCCGTGTTGGATTGGGGTGCGGAATATGCAATTGCCGCGTTGCAAAACGGCGACTACCTGCTTGCTGAGGCGGGAAACGGTACTGTGCGGCGGATGCGCTCAAGTGAGGTCATGAACAGTCGGAACACAATCGGCACATTGTCATGCTTTTGCGGTGCTTTTGTGACCGGCTTGAATGAAACCTATGACCTCTGTACGGCGGCTGCACGAGGTGCCGCGCGTGTTTCCATGCTGAGCGATGTGGGCAACCCATATCATAATTTGGACGTGTTGGAAGCGCTTGCGAATGAAAAATCAAACGCGTTCGCGCGTCTGATTTCATAATTGAAAGGAACTGAAAATGAAAAGATTGTTGAATCTGACTTTAGGTGTTCTTGTCGGCGGTCTGTTTGGTATTACGGCGGCTTCTTTGCTGACTCCGAAAAGCGGCGAAGCTGTTCGGACTGACATTAAAAACGGTCTGGATGAAATACAGAACGGCTTGGATGAAATCAAACTGAACTACGATCTTGGGTATCAAAAAAAGACCGATGAACTGAAGTCCGAAATCAAGCAACGCTGGGGCGAAGATTAAGGCATATTACCGATATAAAGATCATTTTTATACGCCCAAAGGATTCGGTTCTGTCCTGTAATGCCGAATCCTGACGGCGTTCCGAATTGGGAGATATCTCCCGCGGCGCGATTGGGAACAATGTAGCGAACAAAGTTCCCTTTCGCGCTCAAATTTAATAAGGACTGTAAACGGCTGTCCATCAGGTAGAGCGATGTATCCGGCGTGCGGTTGATCAGAATCTTGCTGAATTTGTGAAGTGAGAAATTGATGCTGACACCGTTTTCCGGATCCGAGATCTCTGTAATATCTCCGCAGATCGGGCGGTAACCGGTGTAGTCACACCTCAGCAGATTTCCGTTCTCGCGGACAAAATAAGCGTAATCTTTGAAGACCGCGAAGTCCACAACATCCGTGATATAGGGTGTGCGTGAACCGAGGTAATTGGACGGCTCGGTGTTGAAGCCGTTTGTGTTGTTGTACGGATAGTACCATACGGCGGCGTTCTTCGTGTCCAGAGCGTAGAGTCCGGCGTCATAATAGGAAATCGCGTCAATGTGCAGTCTCCCTGTTTCCGGCAACGGCAGTTCCGATGCTTTATTTTTGGCGAATGCCGAGCAGTAAAGAATGTTGTTCTCGGCATCTGACGCGGCAAGCAGGAAACTGTGAGGGCTGCCTGTCGGCAACATGACAAAGTCGACAATGTGTCCGACAGAAACCGTCTTCATGTCGTTATTCAGATCCATATACTCGCCCGGTGTACAGTTGAAGCTTGAATCCAACGCCATGCCGTTCCCACTCGCGGTGAAGCGCACGATGGAACCGCTGGCGGAATCCAACGCATATGTGTATTGTCCCTCTGCGGCGAATTCCGTCAAGTTGATGCCCTTTGCCAGAGCGGAGGCGTTGGCGTAGCTGTAGGTGACCTTAATGCCGTTTCCAAGCTTGTCCAAGCCTTCCATGGCCTGTTGCTTTAGCTCCTGCGCAGCAGGAGAGTTCCCGTATTTCAATGCGGTATTGACATAAGACAGCGTATCAACCCACTTGACTTCCCTGTTTTTCGCAACATCATCAATCAAAGCAATCTGTGCGGCTTCCGCGGCTTGATTCAGGTAATCACGGTGAAGCTTGGATTTGCTTCGGTTTGAATAGATAAAGAAAATGGATACGGCAACGATAACCGGAATGAGCAGACCAAAGCAAAGTGTAACTGCCAATTGACGGAAGTTCAGTGGCATCTTTTTCTTCGCGGCGTTCCCGGTTTGCTCCGCGTCCTTTGCTTTTGCGGCACTGCCGGGTCTTTTTATCGACGCGACATGAACCTCCCGCTTGACGGCTTCAAGCGGTTCCGTACTTTCGCCCATAACATCCTTCGATGTAGGCAGAACCTCCGCCGGGATCTCTTTCATAACATATTGCGTGGACTCTTTGTTCTCCGCAGTCACTTCATTGCCGCCGCTGAGTTCACGGAACTCATTGCTTTTTTTTGTTCTGAAGAGCGGTTTATCGGGGTCAGGCTGATCGGTGTAATTTCCGTACGTATCGGAGGAAACGTGGGGTCGTGTGACGATATCGGACGAGCGTCTGTAAGCCTGTCGCGCCTTATCCATGCGTTTCACGTTTTCCGGATTGACATCGGCTGTGATGAGCGTGCGGGTACGGAAAGTGATGTCGCCCCGTCCGGATTTGATCTGAATAACAGCCGCCTGCAGGTTTCCTCCCGCCTGGTCAAGCAGGTAACGGATCACATTCATCGGTGAATCGCCGGTGGCGTCAAGAATCGCGCTGTTTGTCCAGCCCTGCGGGACTTTGGGACACAACAGCACAATATCCTCAGAATGCAGTTCTGTTCGGAAGTAGCTGACTTCATTTCCGTTCGTCTGCAACGGAAGCGAGCTATCATCATTGAAGTTTTCCACATGATCCGAGGAGATCAAAGTCGAATGAACCGGACCCAGATGCGCAAGCATCAACGAGCGGTCGCGAATAATCGCGATGTTCACAAAGAGCGTTGGATATTTGAATCTTTTGTTTTCCCGCTCAATGTTCCTCGCGAGCACTTTCACGGCGGCGGAAATGCCCATGGTGAAAGAGCCTCGAGCAGTGTAATAAGCGGACGCAGCAGATTCACTCCAGCTTTCGAGAAGCTTTTCCGACAATGCGAACCCTTCAGAATGAAGCAGCAGAATCAGAACATCCGATTCGCGGTTCTTCTCAACGTTCTTCGGCGCCGTGTAAATGTATAAACCGGGAAGATTGCCAATGTTTCTGCCCTCGGATAAATTCATTGGAAGTACGTTGATGTCAAACACAGTCGGTTGCCTCTTATTCTTAATAATAGAATCCATTGCAATAATCGAGCCAACATAAAAAAAAACGCTCCTTTTCAGGAGCGTTGATTCGCGGAAATACTATTTTGCGTATTCGACAGCTCTGGTTTCGCGGATGACCGTGACCTTGATCTGTCCCGGATACTGCATGGTCTCTTCGACCTGATTGGCAATGTCACGGGCGATCTGCTGGGCGGCATAATCATCGACTTCCTCCGGAGTGACGATGATGCGGACTTCACGACCGGCCTGAATGGCATAGGAATTGGCAACGCCCTTGTGCGAGTTCGCTATATCTTCGAGAGCCTTCAGACGCTTGATATACTGGTCAATGTCCTCACGGCGGGCACCCGGGCGCGCACCGGAGATGGCATCGGCGGCTTCCACGATGACAGCTTCAACGGATTCCTGTTCCACTTCATGATGATGGCTTTCGATGATGTTCACGGCTTTCGCGTTCACACCGTAGCGCTTCGCGAACTCGGCGCCGATTTTCGCATGCGTACCTTCGGTGTTGTGATCCATGGACTTGCCGAGGTCGTGCAGCAGAGCGCCGAGTCTGGCAAGTTCAACATCCGCGCCAAGTTCAGAGGCAATGACAGAAGCGAGTTTTGAGGTCTCAACAGAATGATTCAACTGGTTCTGCCCATAGGAAGTGCGGTATTTCAGGCGGCCGAGCATCTTGATGATTTCCGGGTGCAGACCGACTACACCGGCGGAGTAAGCAGCTTGTTCACCGGCTTCAACGATCAGCTTGGAAACTTCGCGTTCTTCTTCATTGAGGACTTTCTCAATATGAGCCGGATGGATTCGCCCGTCCTGAATCAGACGATCCAGAGAACGCCGGGCGATTTCACGGCGGATCGGGTCAAAGCAGGAAATCATAACCGCTTCCGGAGTGTCGTCAACAATCACATCAACACCGGCTGCTTGCTCAAAGGCGCGGATGTTGCGGCCGTTGCGTCCAACGATGCGCCCCTTCATTTCCTCACCCGGAAGATTGACAATAGAAGTGGTGATTTCGTTGACCTGGTCGGAGGCGACGCGCTGAATCGCAGTCGCGATAATGGCGCGGGCCTTCTTATCGCCCTCTGCTTTCGCTTCCTGCTCGATCTGGCGGATAATACGCGCCATGTCATTACGGGAATCCTTCTCAACCTTGTTCAGCAACTCCTGCCGGGCTTCGCCGACGGTCATATTGGAGATACGCTGGAGCTCCTCAAGCTGCTTGGCGGACATTTTATCGACATCATTCTGCCGTTTATCAATGGTGCTTTGCCGTTTGTTCAGGTTCGCCTCGCGCTGTTCGATTTTTTCAAGGCGATGATCAACATCCGTGCGCTTTTTCTGCAGACGTTCGTCTTCCTTGACCAAGGCACTGCGGCGTTTTTGAATATCTTTTTCGGCTTCATTGAGAATTTTGATCGCGTTATCCTTGGCGTCAGATTCGATCAGCTGAGCCTTTTCGCGGCTGACAAGGATGATGTTTTCCGCGTCGTTCTGCTGTTCCCGCATGAATTTCTCGTTCATGGATTTGGAGAGGATCGAGGCGACAACATAAACCATCGCGCATAAGGCTATAATGATGATGATGAAAAGCCAGAGCGGAATTCCAACCGGCATCGCCAGTCCGCCTTCCGCGGCTGCGGCCTTCACTGATAACAAAAAAATCCTATTTCCCATAAAAATATCCTCGTTTAATCCTGATTTCCCGAGGTGTCGATTTTTTCACGGACTGCGATGACCACTTCACGAATCACATCGTAAGTAAATCCCTTGCCTGCGAGATAATTTCCAAGCTTCACGCGGAATTCAAAAGCCGGCAGATCAATGTACCGATCCGCACGTTGTTCCGCGATTTTCAAGGCTGCTTGAAAATCGTCAACATCTTCGAG
>CAVESB010000041.1:8754-11218 GCA_963618265.1 bacterium | reverse complement strand
CATCCGGCTGCTTCGCGGCTTTAATCTTTGCCGCTCTTCAACCCATAGCTCGGCATACTGCTCATCATCCAGCAGACCGTTTCCCGTAAGGGTATGGATGGTTTCTGAAACCAATGTTTCATCATATCCTTCACCGAGGAGTTTTTTTTCAGTCTCTCTTGTGGTCCGAGGCTTATAACTGATGTAATCAAGAGCCTTTTTATAGGCTTCCGCTTTTTTGTCTTTCGACAACAGTTCGTTTATTTTCTCGTCGGACAGGATCTGCCCGATTTCGAGCCAACATGCTGTTTCACGGTATAAACCAAAGGCGAATGCTCCATCGAGATAGACATTGACGCGGTTCGGATTCCTTTTTTGAACAGCAAGTCTGCTGATCCTGTTTTCACTCATAAATAAAAAACCGTCTCAGAGCATCCCTTGACGATTTTTACGAACAGAACAGAAAAAAGTGATTACAGAAACTTGATGACTCATTCAGTCATTCTTCCGGAAAGACATCAGCCCGGATTTCAAAACGGCAAAACATGCCGGAACATTTCTTCATTCAGCATCGTCAAGAAAGATTCAAACATTTATAAACTTATTCTTAATTATACACGATTTTGCGTGGTGTTGTGATAATTGATACGATATTGGAGACTGATTTTTTGCGCTTTTGCCTGACTGTGAAAATTTAAAACGCAGACAAACAGTCCCCCGTGAGCCGGCATGGCGCGCATAATGATATAATCATGTTGAGGGAAATCAAACATGTCACAAGATAACAACAACCAGGGCAATTTCAACTACGGCGCGGGAAACAACGCCCCGCATTCTTATCAGCAGAACAACGGCGGATACCGTGCCGCGCAAAACGGGAATCCGATGAGCTCGAACTACTCCGGGCAGCAAAACACATACGGTTATCCACAGGGTCCATATCAGCCGCAACAGCCCACCGGACAATATCGGAACGCGAATCCCATGCCGCAGCAGCCGCGCCCTGTTTCACAGCCGGATCCGGAACAGCCGAAGCAGCAGAAACCCGAAAAGAAGAAGCCGTCTGTTGGTTTCGGTGAGACACTGTCCCGTCTCTTTGTAGGAACGCTGACGCTCTTCATCGTTGTCTATATGGGGTGGCTTTTCGCGCCGCGTATCCGCAACTCCATGACCTTTTGGCCGACAAACACACCGACACCGGTCACACCCTCCCCAACCGTTCCCGCTACGGCGACCGTGACGCCCCTCGCGACGAACACGCCGACCGCAATGCCGACAGCGACCCCGGGTCCGATTTCCACCTACTGGATCGCGAGCGGCAGCGGACTGGATCCCGCGGTGCCGAACGCTCCGGACGGGCTTGTCATTCTCAGCGCAAAGAACAGTGCCGATGTAGATCCCGCTCTTGACAGTGTCTATTGGACCAGTTCAAGCCAAATCGTGCAAGATCTCGGCAAAATCAACTCGCTTTACGACAGTGAGTGGTTCGCGACGCTCAACCCGGGTTCTATCCGTTTTTTCATGGATCGCAGTCTCAAAGAAGGTCTGTACGAAATCTATGTGATGGACACATTCTACAGCTCCGGCGGGACTTTGGATTATCAAGTCAAGGTCGGCGAGCAGGAAGTGAGCCCGCTGACAAGCAGTCAGACGGTCGAATTCATGACCAGCCAATATGACCCGCGCCAATCTATGGACACCTGGCGCAGCATCGGCATCTATTACCTTCCGCCGTCTATTGATGTTCTGACCGTTTCCACATCCTGGGGTTACAGGGACGAGTACACCTATGTCGCCGCGGATCGTGTCATGATCGTACCGCGCCGCTCCACAGATCTTAGCCTGCTGAATGAGCTTCCGTCCGTCGGCACAAAATACATCATGGACGACACGGAAGCCGACATCACCGCCGGGAACAGCCTCTTCCATGAGAATGTCAGCCGGTCCTGGGATGACAGTTATCAGCTCATTCTCAACCCGAAAACGAAAGCCACGATCGAATACAGCAGCAAAGAGCCGTGGCCCATCGGCGCTTACTCGATCTTCATGTATATTCCGGAGAATAAAGGCGGTATCGATGCCGAGATTCAGGTTTTCACGGACAACACGCTGCTTGAAACGCTCAACGGAGAGAGCACGGTCAAACTGCATATGCCAACCGGCGGTGAATGGGTTCTCATCGGGCAATACAACACAGACCGCTATTATGAACGTCCGGTGAAGTTCAAGGTCACTATCACCATTCCGGAAGGGCAGAGCGGCGAGTTCCCTGTCGACGCACTCGCGTTCATTCAGCAACCCTACGAATAATCAACGGTTATCCCCGCGCTGTACGCGGAGATCTTGTTTCCATCAAAAAAGCGCCCCTTTTTACGGGGCGCTCATTCGTTTCCGGCAAACTATTTTGCGGCAATGGTCTCTTTGACAGCCTTGATGATGTCATCGGCAGTCAAGTTGTATTCCTTCGCAAGGAAGTCCACTGTAC
>CAVESB010000041.1:2684-8744 GCA_963618265.1 bacterium | reverse complement strand
CCACTGTACCGACCTGACCGAAGCGATCGCGAACGCCGATCATCTTCATCGGTGTCGGCAGCTTTTCGCCCAGCAGTTCGGCAACCGCGGCACCCAGCCCGCCGACGACGTTCCCGTTTTCAGCGGTGACGACAGCGCCGGTCTTCTCGGCGTATTCAAGGACTGCGGCTTCATCCAACGGTTTGATGGTGAACATATCGATCACAGCCACGTCAATGCCTTCAGCAGCAAGCTTACCGGCGGCATCGAGAGCGGTGGCGACCATCAATCCGGCGGCGATGATTACAGCATCCTTACCATCGCGCACAACATTGGCTTTGCCGACTTCGAAAGTGGAATCTTCTGAGTAGACAGAGACGCAGTTCTTGCGCCCCATACGGACATAAGTCAGACCCTTGCGTTCCTTCAAACCCGGAAGAATCGCGCCCAGCATGGCGCAGTCGGTAATGTCGATGACTGTCGCGTTCGGGATCGCGCGGTAAAGGCAGATATCGGAGAACGGCATATGCGTTCCGCCGTTATACGCGGCATTGATGCCGGCATCGGAGCCGATGATAACGACATTGTTCTGAGCGTACGCAACGGACATAAAAGCCTGGTCAAAGACGCGGCGGGAGGCGAAGACACCGAAGGTATGAACAAACGGTTTCATCCCGGCAGCGGACATACCGGCGGCAACGCCGACCATGTTCGCTTCCTGAATACCGCAGTCAAAAACCTGATTCGGGAATTCTGTTTCGAGTCCGCTCGTGCCGATGGAGTTCATGAGGTCAGCATCGAGATAGCAGAACTTCGGGTCTTCCTGCGCCATTTTCTTGATGCATGCGCCGAAAACGCCTTTCCCCGTAGCCTTTTCTTTTTCACCATTATAGATCACTTTGAACATACGGCACCTCTTATTCCAATTCTGCTTTCAGCTGAGCGATGTAAGTCTCGGCTTCTTCTTTACTGACGGATACATGATGGTTCAGCTTCTTTTCAGCGATCTGCGGCACGCCGTAACCTTTGACGGTGTCAAGGATGATGATCGCCGGTTTTTCGCCCTGATTTGCCTGCGCGTCTTTAATCGCGGCAGCGATCGCGTCCGGATCGTTGCCGTTTGCGAGACGGATGACGTACCAGCCAAAGCTCTCAAACTTCGCGTCAAAGGGCTCCATGTCGCAAATGTCGGTAGTGTAACCGTCAAGCTGCTTCTTGTTGACATCAAGGAAGGCAATCAGGTTGTTCAGCTTCTGCTGCTTCGCGAAAGCGGCCATTTCCCAAACCTGTCCTTCTTCACTTTCGCCATCCCCGAGAATCAGGTAGACGCGATAGGATTTGCCCAAAGATTTGGCGGCCAGCGCAAGCCCGGCAGCGGTAGACGCGCCCTGTCCGAGGGAACCGGTCGTCATGTCAATACCCGGAGTCAGGTTCTTGTCACAATGGCTCGGCAGTTTTGTGCCGTTCTGATTCATTGTCTTCAGCATTTCAAGCGGGAAATAGCCCATAACGGCTAACGTGGCGTAGAGTGCCGGACCGCAATGACCCTTGGACATGACAACACGGTCACGGTCTTCCCAGTGCGGGTTCTTCGGGTCAATGTTCATAATCTCGCCGTAAAGCGCGGCAAGACAATCCGTAATCGACAGCGCACCGCCGATATGACCGCTGCCGAAAGCAGCGACTGCTTCAATCTCGCGAATTCTGATCTCAGTCGCGAGCTTTTGTAATTTCGTTTGCATCACAAATTCCTTTCTGAAACACATGCGAATGCCGCATAATTTCATTGCCTATGCTGATATCTTTATTTTACCAACAAATTCACCTTCGGACAGTATTCATTGTCATCTTTCTGTCATCTGAACATGCATTTTCATGTATCCAACGCACAGCCTATTCCCGGTATTGGTATTCCGGAGCACATAGCTCGTCTTGTGATGCATTCTGAGACAAATTCCATCAGTTGATCTTCGGGGTAATTCTTACAGCAGCATGGAGCGATATTTCTATTATATAGCGATACCGCCAATATCTGACGATATTGGCGGTATATGTTTTTATTTACGCAGCGCGTGTTCGAACTCAATTGCGCGGGTAAGCAATCGCGGCCTGAGCGGCAGCCAAGCGGGCGACAGGAACGCGGAACGGAGAACAGGACACGTAGTTGTTGCCGATGATATGGCACCACTCGATGGAGCTCGGGTCGCCGCCGTGTTCACCGCAGATACCGACCTTCAGGGACGGGCGGGTCTTACGGCCTTCGGTGATAGCGTGGCGCATGAGTTCGCCGACACCCTTGCGATCAAGGTGCTGGAACGGGTTCTCAGTGAGGATACCCTTGTCGATATACTCGCCGAGGAAGGAGCGTTCAGCGTCATCACGGCTGTAGCCGAAGGTCATCTGGGTCAAGTCGTTGGTACCGAAGGAGAAGAATTCAGCAACTTCGGCGATCTCACCGGCGGTGACAGCGGCACGCGGGATTTCAATCATGGTGCCGAACATATAATCGACTTCACAACCCTTTTCCTTCATAACCTGCTGGGCAATCTCTTCGAGCTGCGGCTGGATGAACTTCAGTTCATTGACAGTGCCGGTGAGCGGGATCATGATTTCCGGATGCGGATCATTGCCGCGGAGCTTGTTGTCGCAAGCGGCTTCGATAATGGCGCGAACCTGCATCTTGACGATTTCCGGGAAGTGGATGGAAAGACGGACACCGCGCAGGCCCATCATCGGGTTGCTCTCATGCAGAGATTCTACAGCAGCGAGCATGGTTTCCAAAGATTCCAGCTCGGAGGTGTCGACGTTCTTATCATACTGAGAGGACACCTTAATGGTCAGAATCTTTTCCTTCAGTTCGTCAGCGGACGGCAGGAATTCATGGAGCGGCGGGTCGATCAGGCGGATGATAACCGGGTAGCCGGACATCGCTTCGAACAGCCCGTCGAAGTCAGAGCGCTGGAAGTGCAGCAGTTCATCGCAGGCGGCGGTACGGCCGGCGGAATCAGCAGCCAAGATCATGCGCTGAACGATCGGCAGACGTTCGGTTTCAAAGAACATATGCTCGGTACGGCAGAGACCGATACCCTTAGCGCCAAAGGAGCGGGCGCGGCGGGCGTCACGCGGGTAGTCGGAGTTCGCCCAGACCTGCAGGTCGGAGATCTCATCAGCCCAAGTGAGCAGGGTGTTCAGAGCAGGCATCTCTTCGATGTTCGGGGTAACGACATCGATCTTGCCGGCATAAGCCTTACCGGTGGTACCGTCAACGGAAAGCCAATCGCCTTCTTTGAGAACGACATCACCGCAGGTCAGTGTGCGGGCTTCCATATCGATAACGGCAGTGGAGGCGCCGACAACGCACGGAACACCGAACTGACGGGCAACAACAGCCGCGTGGCTGGTGGCGCCGCCTTCGGAGGTCAAGATACCCTTCGCGGAGAGCATACCATGGACATCATCCGGCTTGGTGAACGGACGAACCATAATGCAGTCCAAACCTTCGTCCTGGTGCTTCGTAACAACGGTGTCGGCATCGAAGAAGATCTGACCGACAGCAGCACCCGGGGAGGCGTTGACACCGGAGGTCAGGACATGCGCTTTCTTCAGAGCGGCGGGGTCAAACTGCGGGTGCAGCAGAGCATCGATCTGTTTTGTGGTGACACGGGTGACAGCAGTCTTCTTGTCAATAAGACCTTCGTTGACGAGCTGGACAGCAACCTTCACAGCGGAATCGGCAGTACGCTTGGCATTGCGGGTCTGCAGCATCCACAGTTTGCCGTGCTCAATCGTGAATTCAACATCCTGCATATCGCGGTAGTGATTTTCGAGTTTCTTGGCGATATCCATGAACTGGTAATAGACCTCGGGCATAACGTCCTTCAGGGTCTCGAGCTTTTCGGTGTTGCGGATACCGGCGACGACATCTTCGCCCTGGGCATTCAGCAGATATTCACCGTAGACAGCGGACTCACCATTGATCGGGTTGCGGGTGAAAGCAACACCGGTACCGGAATCATTACCCATGTTGCCAAAGACCATGGTAACAATGTTGACGGCAGTACCGAGATTGTCCGGAATGCCTTCAGCGCGGCGGTAATCGACAGCGCGCTTGCCATCCCAGGAGCGGAAGACGGCTTCGGTAGCAAGTCTCATCTGTTCAAGCGGATCATTCGGGAAGTCGTTGCCGGTCTCCTTCTTGACGACACCCTTGAAGATATCCTTCAGTTCTTTCAGGTCATCAGCACTCATCTCAGTGTCGAGCTTGTAACCCTTGGAAGCCTTGAAAGAATCCATCGGTCCTTCGAAAGCTTCATCGGGGATACCGAGAACGACGGTACCGAACATCTGAACCAGACGTCGATAAGCGTCAAAGACGAATCGCTTGTTGCCGGTCAGTTCGATCATTCCTTCAGCGGTTTCATCGTTCAGACCGATGTTCAGAACAGTGTCCATCATGCCGGGCATGGAGAACTTCGCGCCGGAGCGGCAGGAAACTAAGAGAGGGTTCTTCGGATCACCGAATTTTTTGCCGGACTGTCGTTCGACTTCAGCCAAAGCGGTCATCATCTGATCCCACTGACCTTCGGGGAATTTACCGTGAGCTGAATACTCGTTGCAAGCTTCAGTGGTTACAGTGAATCCCGGAGGAACCGGTACACCGATACGAACCATATCGGCGAGGTTGGCGCCTTTACCGCCGAGCAGACCGCGAACATCTTCCCAGTCGCCGCCGACGTATTTTTCAGCGTCAGATACTTCGTTGAATAAATATACCCATTTTTTAGCTGCCATTGATTTGCTTTCCTCCCTGGCATTTTATTATGATCCGCATGAATGCGGAATGATAATTTTCACAATCCAATTCTACCATAAAAAAACCTATCCTCCGGACATTGAATGATAAAGATTAATAATCTGCATACATGACAAACAGCAAGCCAAAACATGCTTAAGATCACAAATCCGCATAAAACCGTGAATTGTGCTAATATTAGAGTACCTTATTTATTGGAGCGCACTTAGCATGGATAAACCGGTATTGATTATTATGGCGGCAGGCATGGGAAGCCGTTACGGCGGCCTCAAGCAGATGGACCCAATCGACGAATACGGGCATATGATTATGGATTACTCCGCTTTCGATGCGAAACGCGCCGGATTCGAGCGTCTCATCATCGTCATCAAACCCGAAACGGAAGAACTTTTTGAAGAGAAGATCGGAAGCCGCCTGCGTAAATACATGCAGGTCGACTACGCCTATCAGGTTCTTGATAACCTGCCGGCGGGTTTCTCCGTTCCGGACGGACGTACAAAGCCCTGGGGTACCGCTCACGCCGTTCTCTCAACCAAAGATCTTGTCCATGGTCCGTTTTGCGTGATCAACTCGGATGACTATTACGGCGAGCATCCCTTCAAATCGGTTTACGATTTTCTTTCCAACGACACGGATGAAACACATCATGTCATGTCCGGCTTCCGCATTGAGAACACTTTGACCGAGAACGGAACTGTTGCTCGCGGCATCTGTCAAACCAACGCGGACGGAAACCTGACCGGAATCAAAGAATGTCTCGGCATCGGTCGCGTCCCCGGCGGCGCTTCCTACCCGAAAGACGGGGCAGATGTCTTCATCCCGAACGGCACTACCGTCTCCATGAACTTCTGGGGCTTCAAATACGCCATGATGGGAGAAATCGAGAACCGATTCTCAACCTACCTCAGCGAGAATCTCTCACTCAACCCGCTCAAATGCGAATACTTCCTGCCGTTGATCCCGAATCAACTGATCAACGAAGGGAAAGCATCCGTCAAGGTGCTGCCGACCGATGAAAAATGGTTCGGTGTTACCTACCGCGAAGACAAGGATTCAGTCGTCAACGCGCTGAAAGCCATGCGTGAATCAGGGAAATATCCACGCACGCTTTGGGAGTGAGCAAGAGAATTTATTCATAAGCAATTGTTTTTGAAGGAGATTTGACTTATGACAAAGGTTTTAATTTGCGGCGGAACCGGGTACATCGGATCCCATACCGCTGTTGAACTGCTTGAAAACGGATACGAGATCGTTGTTGCGGACGACCT
>CAVESB010000041.1:0-2674 GCA_963618265.1 bacterium | reverse complement strand
GAGGAATCCCTAAGCCGCGTGAAGCAGCTGACCGGGAAGACGTTCCCGTTTTACAAAGTCGACTGCTGCGACAAGGAAGCACTGGACAAGGTTTTCTGTGAAAATGACATTGATGCCGTCATTCATTTCGCGGGCAAGAAAGCTGTCGGAGAATCCGTGCGCATCCCGCTGGAATACTACCGCGTGAACCTTGGCTCCACCATCACACTGTGCGAAGTCATGCTCAAGCACCATGTCAGCAATATCATCTTTTCTTCCTCCGCGACGGTCTACAGCGGCGATAACGAAATGCCGCTGACGGAGACCGGCCACCTTGGCTGTTCCAACCCGTATGGCTGGACAAAACTGATGAATGAACAGATCCTGCGCGACACCGCCGCGGCGAACCCGGGCTTCAATGTGGTTCTGCTGCGCTACTTCAACCCGGTCGGTGCGCATCCCTCCGGTCTCATGGGCGAGGATCCGAGCGGCATCCCGAACAATTTGATGCCTTTCGTCAGCCAGACCGCCATCGGAAAACGCGACAAGGTTTCCGTTTTCGGCAATGACTACGACACCAAAGACGGCACCGGCGTCCGCGACTACCTGCATGTAGTTGACCTTGCCAAGGGACATATCGCTGCACTGCGCTATGAATTGGAGCACGGCGGTGTTGAGACTTTCAACCTCGGTACCGGCAAGGGTTACAGCGTACTGGAAATGATTGCCGCCTTCAGCAAGGCCTGCGGTCATCAGATCCCGTATGTCATTACCGACCGCCGCCCCGGCGATCTCGCCACTGTCTACGCGGATCCATCCAAAGCCAAAAAGGTTCTCGGTTGGGAAGCAGAAAAGGGTCTCGACGAAATGTGCGCCGATGCCTGGAATTGGCAGAGTAAGAACCCGAACGGATACAATAAATAATCCGCGTAAATAAGACGTAAAAAACAGCTCCGGGATCGGAGCTGTTTTTTCGTCAGAGCAATTTATAAAAAATATCTGCGGCGATACTCTATACGTAACGGACACCTTTCCTGAACACCGCCAAAGGATTGTCCGGGCAGTGGATATCCTTGAAGACATTCCCACGGAAAATCGCAGCGTCCGCATCCGCGCCCGGCGCCAGACATCCGACAACACCTTCCCTGTTCATAAATTTCGCCGGGTTGACGGTTGCCATTTTCAGAATATCAACAACGGGAATACCCATGGTGTTATATTCATAGAGTTCCTTGCGGAAGTTGCCGAAAACAACATGACAGAAGCCCGAATCAGAACCCGCAATCATCGGCACACCGCGTTCCCACAAAGCGTAAACGGTTTCCTTCGTCATCTGATAGGAGTCATAAGAACCGGAGGCGGTAATCTTCCCGTCCCGCAGTAATACCGCACCGTTCTCAACGGGGTCATTCCTGCCGTCCCGGAAATACGCCGCCCGCAAGCAAATCGTTTTCATGAACACCTCCATGCATATAAAAATATCAGCCGCTCTGCACAAGCGGCTGATATTTGACTCAATCGGAATCAGTAGACGGTGCCGGCACCCTGCCAGGACTTCGGGTCTTCGTAACCGCGGGACGTCTGCGGGTTGTTGACCATGGCCAGTCTCAGGAACAGATCGCCGAGCATTTTCTTGCCGAGGTCAAGGGCATTGTTCGCAACGCCGCAGGAGTAGTTGGTCAGGAACTCAGCGCACTTCTGCGGATCCTGTTTGTAGAACTCAAGGGCGATCTTCTCGATGCCTTCCTGAGCTTCATAGGACTTGCGGTCAAAATCAGCCCACACCGGCTTCACGAGGTCAACAGTACCCTGATAGAACAGGTTCATGATGTTGCCGATATTTTCATAAAGCCAGTAAGCAGAGCTTTCGATATATTGGCTGTCATCGCCGGAGTCGCCGATCTGATAAGCCTGCGGAGTCGTGAGGTTGCAGGCATAGAACGGGAGATGCGGAGAACTGGCGGCAGCAGTCAGCCCGGCCCAAATCACAGCGCCGATACCATTCGGCAGCCAAGAACGGCACTGGGTGACCCAAGAAGTGATGGTTTGCTGGCAGCCGATCACACGGGACTTGCACCAAATCGGGGAATACTTATAGCGGCCGGTGAACGGATCCACAAGCGTGGTGTTGTCATTCTCAAACTGCGGCGTGTACTCGTCAAGTTCGGTGCCCTCGTACCAGTCTTTCAGTACATTGATCATGTCTTCCGGCTTCAGCGGATGGCTCGGCTTCACGAAGAGCGGATATTCCTTCGTGGGTTCGTAGGGATCCAATTCAAGGTCAGACAGCAGGGAGATAGCGCGCCAAATGCGGTGCAGGGAGTAGTACGGGTTATGGTATTCGTCAACCTTCGGACCGCGCGGACGATTGCGGTCGGCAGTACCGTACGTACGGGCGGCATAGAAGGGACCGTCCTTCGTGTCATACCAACCGTGCTTGATGGCGAACGGGATCAGATCCGGGTCGCAGGCGCAGTTTTCTGTGTCGTTCGGGTCAATGATGCCGATACGGAAAGAGTTGCCTTCAACAACGAAGCAGTCATCCGGGACGCGGACAGCAGCCCAGTGATGCGCTTGGTATTCTTCATAGAACCAGACTTCCTCAGGGTCAGCAATGATGTAGTTGTCGGTGCGGGCACCGTATTCAGCAACATTATCGCCGAGCCATTTGATGGCCTCGCGGGCAGTCTTACAG
>CAVESB010000040.1:0-17496 GCA_963618265.1 bacterium | reverse complement strand
CATTGACGTTGCATTTACTTTGTCTATTAACCGACGGGAGGATACAGCTTATCGTTCACACTTTTCACGCATGGAAACATAAAAATCGCGGGTATAATAAGGCGCAGGAGGCTGTTTATGGAATATTACGGAGCATTGGAAGCGGGCGGGACGAAGTTCGTCTGTTCGATCGCGTCAGACCCGAGCCATTATTTCGAGGAAGTCCGTTTCCCCACCACAACGCCGGAAGAAACCATCGGCAGAGCGGCGGAGTTTTTCCGTGAGATGAGCGGGAAGTATCCGCTGAAAGCCATCGGCGTCGCGTCTTTCGGTCCTATCGACCCGGATCCCGCCTCCCCGACTTACGGTTATATCACCACCACACCGAAACCGGGTTGGCAAAACACGGATCTGCTCGGTTCGCTGCGCCGTGAAACAGGACTGCCCTGCGCGTTTGATACGGATGTCAACGCGGCCGCGCTGGCGGAATACATTTGGGGAAATCCCGAACACGCCGACCCACTGGTCTATTACACCATCGGCACCGGCGTCGGCGCGGGCTTCATCGTCAACGGACAGCCTGTCCACGGTATGCTCCATCCCGAAGCGGGACACGTCCTGCTCCGCCACGACCGGGAGGCGGACCCCTACGCCGGGCATTGTCCTTTCCACGGGGACTGCCTCGAAGGGCTGTGCTGCGGTCCCGCCATACAAGAGCGCTTCGGCGTACCCGCGTCCGAACTCGGACACGATCACCCATTCTGGCAGATTCTTGCCAACTACCTTGCGCAGGCCTGCGCCATGCAGGTGCTTCTGCTCTCACCGAAGAAAATCGTCCTCGGCGGCGGCGTCATGCACCAAACGCAGCTCTTCCCGCTGATCCGCGAAGAGACAATCCGTATTCTCAACGGATACATCAAAACCGACATCATTCAGCATCACATGGAGAGCTTCATCACGCCGCCGGTTCTGGGCGACCGGGCGGGTGCCTGCGGTGCTGTCGCTTTGGCGCGCAGGGCGGTCACAGAGGGTGCTTAATTGCCGGGGAACGAATTCATGCCCTCTGACGCGCCCCGCGCCGAACTCTTCGTTGAGCCTGTTGTTTTGGACTTCGGGGAGATAAAAAACGCCGCAGAGATCAAAAACAGCGGACAGGCGGTATTGACCGTCACAAACCACGGAGACCGCGTCCTTGTAGGGCAGTTCAATGTGCAGGTCGGCTGGATTGAGGTGCATCCCGACTGCTTCCGCCTGAATCCGGGCGAAAGCAGTTCCCATGTTTTTTCAATCACCAAGCTGACCCCGACCGTCTGGACGACGCACCGCCTGGGTTCGGACTTCATTGCCTTGATCACCTCAAACGGCGGTTCCGCCGCGATCGGCGGTTATTACTATTCCCCCATTGAGGAAACCCGCAAAGAGGCTTCCAAACACGCGGTTCGCCGCGACACGCTGTATCTTATTCTCGCGCTGTTCCTGCTTGCCGCAGGACTGATTCTCGGCTCCCGCCTGACCCTGCGCCATGAAGATCAGTTGCTGCAGACCCGGCAGATCGCTGCGATCTACACGCAAGCCGTCGAGACGCTGGATGCCCGTTCAACGGAAGCCGCACCGACGAACACGCCGCTTTTCGGCGTCTCCGACCCGGAGGAGTTCAACAAGATCGCCGCGGCATACGGCGAATCCATGATCGTCAACATTTCCTCCGGCAGCGCACCGACGAACACGCCGTGGCCGAGCGGCAAATATCCCAGTCCGCAGCAGTTCCTTTTCACCTACTATACCTACCTGAATGACCGCGATTACGACCGGGCATGGTGGCTGCTTTCCGAGAACATGCAGCGCACCTGCTGCTCCACGGGCGCGGGTACGCCGATCGAGAACTACCGTGCGCTCATGGGGGGGATCAGCACCTTTGAACTGGTTTCCGCATACCTTCAGGCGGAGAATGTGAACCCGGCGGAAGTGCGCTTCGAGGTGATTTATCACAACACGGACGGTACGCAGGATGACAATGTCCTCACCGCGTACATCATTGACGATGCCGAGCGCAACACATTGCTGATTGACGAGATTAAGTGATGTGTGCTTCGTGATTTAAGCTGGCGGTTCGTTTTTTCCCCGTTCATCTTCGGTCACGCTTTTCAGACCAAATTCCCAACTTCCAACTGCCATTCCGGCATTATAATTATGCCCATGAACAAAAACGCCCGCAGTTCAACCATCCTTATTCGCGGCTGGTTTTTATTGACCGCTGTTTGCGCCGGCGGCTGCCTGTATCGACTGGCATCCACCGGGGAAAAGTCACTGAACGCCGTATTCCTCGGCTATTCCGGCAGCAGACTGCTGATGATGGGCTGTCTGCTGCTCGCGGGGATCACAGGCATCAGCGGATTCATCTCCGCCCGTGCGCAGTCCGGCATCCGTTCCGCCGCAGGGAAGCGCCCCGTTCACATTCTCTGCGCGTTTCTTTTCCTGGTCCTTTCTCTTGCATGGATCGGCTGCGGATTCATGTCCGACGCCGACTTCCGCCCTTACTTCGAGCGGATTGAACCGCTGCTCATCTTCGGAATGTTTATCACAGGCACGGGATACCTGCTTCTCAAATACCTGAACCGCGCCGGTTCCCCCATCGGAAGCGAATCCGCCTCCGTGCGTCGAAGCGCTTTTCTTTACTTCCTCGGCGCACTCGCGCTGTACCTCTGCATCCGCGTCACCGGTCTCGGCATCGTCCCCGATGAAATGGATTGGCAGCCGACAGGCGTCGTGATCCGTTATTGGGAGATTTGGCTCTCAATCTGGCTGGCACTCGCCGTCACAGGATTGCTGAAGCTCATCCATGCGGAGCGTCACGCAGCCTTCACCACTGTCATTCTGTTCTTTATCATTTGGGCAGCCGCCGCGGTACTATGGGTCTCTATCCCGACCATGCAAGTGCTCAAAGGCAGCTACTTCATGGAGATCACTGCGCCGGACTACCTGCCGTTCCCCGCGTCGGACGCGGCGAATTTCGGCCTGTGGGCGGAGACAATTTTAGCGGGGCTGGGATTCAAAACAGCCATCGCCTACCGGCAGTTTCTCATCACCGTTATCGCATTCTTTGAGGCACTGACCTCCCGCGACATTCTCAAGACGATCGACCTCATCACCATCACGCTGGCGCTGTTCCCGGCGGTGCTCTATCTCCTCGGGAAACGGCTTCATTCGCACGGAGCGGGCATTATCGCCGCCGGACTGTGTGCTCTGCGGGAATACAACACGATCCTGCTGGGACCTTACTTCATGGTCTCCTCCGCGAAGATGTGGCTCTCGGATCTCCCTGCGGCGCTGTGCCTTGCGGCGGCAATCTGCGCCTGCGCAGACTGGTTCCAAAAGCCGCGCTCCCTTTGGCGCACGCTCCTCGCGGGCTTTCTGACGGGACTCTGCGTCACCGTCCGTTCGCAATTCATCGCATTGATCATCTTCCCCGCGTTCTTCTTCCTGCTGCGGAAGGGACTGCCGGGAAAAGAAAGATTCCTTCGTGCGGCGGGATTCCTGCTTGCAGTCCTCTTCGTCATCGCGCCCTGGTTCATCCGTTCCAAGCTTATCACAGGCGACTTCATTCTCGATGACCCGGGCGTTCACTCCACGGAACTCGCGCGCCGCTGGTCGGATGATGTCAATAATGTCGTCAGCCGCGAAGAGGGAGAGACGGACGCGGAATACGCCGCGCGCAACAAACAGCATATGATCGACTTCTTCCTTGAGAAGCCGCTTTACGTGCTCAAGTTCACCATGTCCCACTTCTTCGCCAATGAACTCGTAGCAATGACCGCGCTGCCCTTCGGCACGGATGCCGCATTGACGATCAACGATTACACGAATACCGATTTTCATGATGTTGCGGGGCGGCTCTGCCTTCCGCAGAACATTCCCGTGCTGTTCTGCTTTCTTGCTGTCATCGCACTCGGCATGGGAGCCGCTTGGAAACGCGCCGGATGGGCGGGACTGCTGCCCTTTTTCCTCTGCTCTCTCTACCTTGGCTCCACCTCCGCCGCCCGCTATTCCGGCTGGCGCTTCGCCCTGCCCGCGGACTGGTTTTATTACTTCTATTTCGCCATGGGACTGGCGGAAATCGCCGTACAGGTTTCTTTAAGCTTCGGCACGTCCCGTGAAACGCTGCTCAGCGTTCCCGCGCTTGACAGCTCCGCACAGCCGTCCCGCCCGCTTCTCTGCGCCGCTTTCACCGTGCTCTTTCTGATCCTCGGCGCTGCGCCCGCGCTCAGCGGCGAACTGGTTCCCCAACAGCTATGGGACGGAACCTCCGCCGAAAACGCCGCCGCCGTCTCGGAATTGACGGATGACGAACGAATCGCCGAACTGCTCGCCGACCCCGTGAAAGAAGTCATCAGCGGGCGGATCATCTACCCGCGTTTCTTCGGAGCGAATGAAGGACTTGCCAGCGGACACCCATGGATCGCGTATAAGATCCGTGACTTCACAAGGCTCGGATTTGTGTTATTGAATGAAACCAACCATGACGTGATTCTTCCGCTCACGGACGAACCCTCATTCATCGACAACGCCGCCGATGCTTATGTCATCGGTACGGAGGATGAAGACGGGTTCTTCCGCGCGGATGCCGTCATTATCCCAACAGAAAACGCCGCTCCCCGCATCTTATGGGCGGCAGGACAGGAGTAAGCCCTATGAATATCAACTGCGCCATTCAATCCATCCGCGACGGAGCCTGTGACGAAAAGCTCCGCCCACTGTATCCCGCCTATGACGTTGATCCGCTCAAATACAAGAACCGCACGATCTCCCTGCTGGAGACTTACCGTGAAAAGTTCGGCGAATCAGAGGACATTCATCTCTTCAGTGCGCCGGGACGCGTGGAAGTCGGCGGCAATCATACCGATCATCAGCACGGCTGCGTCCTCGCGGCGGCGGTTGACCGCGACGCCATCGCCGTTGCGGCATTGAACGGAAGCGATATCATCAATTCCCATTCCGTCGGCTACGGCGATCTCAGCATTGACCTCAGCGACCTCTCAATTCATGAAGATGAGAAAGACAGCACCGCCGCCCTCATCCGCGGGACTGCCGCCATGTTCGCCAAAGACGGCGTACCGGTTCGCGGCTTCAACGTCTGCATCACGTCCGAAGTCCCCGGCGGTTCGGGCATGTCCTCTTCCGCCGCCTTTGAAGTGCTGATGGGTGAGATTGTCAACGGTCTTTTCGCAGGCGGCAGCTATTCGCCCGTCACCATCGCGCTCTACGGGCAGCAGACCGAGCGCAATTACTTTGGCAAGCCGAGCGGCTGCATGGATCAAATGGCCTCGGCGGTAGGCGGATTCGTCGCCATTGACTTCAAGGATAACAAAAATCCGCTCATTGAGGCTGTTTCCCCGAAAGCACTGGGAGCGCAGTACAAGCTCTTCGTGGTTGACAGCGGTTCCGCCCATGACGACCTGACCGCCGAATACGCCGGGATTCCCGCAGAAAACAAGCTGGTCTCCGACTTTTTCGGCAAAGAGGTGCTGCGGGAGGTGGACCCGAATCAGTTCTGGGCAAATATCAGTGAAATCCGTGCGAAGACAGGCGACCGTGCCGTTCTCCGCGCCATTCATTTCTTCGAGGACAATCAGCGCGCACAGGATGAAGCCGCGGCGTTGAAGAAGGGAGACATTGACGGCTTCCTGAAGCTCATTCGCGAATCCGGCCTGTCTTCCTTCACACATCTGCAAAATGTCATCATCAGCGGGCACAAGGAACACCAGGAAGTGGCTTACGCCCTGGCGGTTTGTGAACACGCGCTGAACGGCGAAGGCGCTGTCCGTGTACACGGCGGCGGGTTTGCCGGCACGGTTTTGGCGTTCGTCCCCACAGCCAAGGCGGAAGCGTTTGAAACGGAAGTTGAACGCTGCCTCTTCAAAGGCGCCTGCCGCAAACTGTCTATCCGTCCTGTCGGCTGCGCACAGGTTTTTTAATGCGTAAAGGAGTAACATATGAATTTTCCGCAGATCCCCCCAATCAATCAAACAAAACGCGAAGAAGCGGCGGCGCGTCAGTATGAACTGACCAAACCGCGCGGTTCTATGGGCTATCTGGAGGATATATCCATCGACATCGCGGGAATGACCGGCGAAATCGCGCCCAAACTCGATCAGCGAAGCGTCTTTCTCTTCGCCGCCGACCACGGCATCGTCAAGGAAGGCGTCAGCCCCTACCCCGCCGAGGTCACCGCGCAAATGGTCGCGAATTTCCTCCATCACGGCGCCGCCATCAATGTCCTCACCGCGCAGGCACACGCCGGCGTTGAAATCATCGACATCGGCGTGGATCACGACTTCGGGAACACGCCCGGCATGATTCATCGCAAAGTCGCCCGCGGTACCGCAAATATGCTGCATGAGCCGGCAATGACGCAGGCACAGGCTGAAGAGGCGCTTCAAGTCGGCATGGATATCGTCAATGAAGCGGCGGACAAGGGTCTGCGCATGGCCGCCGTGGGCGAAATGGGCATCGGCAACACAACGCCCGCCACCGCCATCACCGCAGTGCTCTGCGGCAGACAACCTGCCGAGATCACCGGTCGGGGCACCGGTCTTGACGATGCGGGTCTCGCCAAAAAAACCAAGATCATCGAGCAGATTCTCGCGAACCGTCAGCCGAACCCGAATGACCCGATGGACATTCTCTGCAAAGTCGGCGGTCTGGAAATCGCCGGCATGGCAGGTGCTGTTATCGCAGCTGCCTCCCGCCGTATTCCGCTGGTTATGGACGGTGTAATCGCCACATCCGCAGCCGCACTGGCGGACGCTTTCGTGCCGGGCGTGCGGAATTACCTGATCGCGGGACATCAGTCTCAGGAAGCCTCCCATAAATACCTGCTGGAACGGCTGGGCAAACGCCCGCTCTTACAGCTGGATATGCGCCTGGGCGAAGGCACCGGCGCCGCGCTCGCCTTTATGCTGGTGGATGCGTCCCTGAACATTCTCCGAGACATGGCGACTTTCGCCTCCGCAGGCATCAGCGACAAAGAATAATGGAACAAAAGAAGCCGGATCTTATCAACGCGGCGGGCATGGCATTCGGGTTTATCTCGATCCTGCCCGTCCCGCAGAAAAAGGAATGGTCGGATACAGACTTCGGTTACGCCGCGATCTTCTATCCCCTTGTCGGTGCGGTCATCGGCTTTCTTGCCGCTTTCGGCTATGACGTGCTGACACGCCTGACCGGGTTCAGTTGGGAGGTGTGCGCCCTCTGCGCCCTGCTCATCTGGGTCGTGCTCAGCGGCGGATTGCATCTCGACGGTCTGGCGGACTGCATGGACGGGTTCCTGTGGTCGGGGGACGATAAGGAGAAGCGTCTCGCCATCATGAAAGACGCGACGCACGGCACGTATGCCGTCCTGGGACTGTTTTTCACGCTCGCGCTGAAGTGGAGCGTGATCTACGATACGCCCGCGCTCTATCGCCCGCTGTGGTTTGCTTTCATCGGATCCGCTGCGCGACTGGGGATGCTGACGCTCATCCGCATCCCCTCAATCAGCCCGAACGGGCTGGCGGCAATGCTGCAGAAGCACTGTCCGAAAAATGTCACGCTCCTCGCTCTGCCTGTCCCGCTGGTGCTGTTGACTGCTTACACATTACTGACAGCGGACTATCCGCGGGTCATCGCCGCCGTGATATTGACGGCGATCATTCCATGGGTTTGGGGCAATATAGCGAAGAAAAAACTCGGCGGCATCAACGGCGATGTGCTCGGCGCCTGCATTGAGCTGACCGAGCTGGCATTGCTGATCGGAGGGCAGATCCTGTGAGCGCGTGGTTTGATGTTCTGCCGTTCCGAATCGGCACGAGTTCCTATATTATCCCCGCCGACATTCTGCCCAATGTCCGTTGGCTGGCCGGCAAAGTCCGCGACATTGAGCTGGTGCTGTTCGACATTGATGAATATTGCAACATTCCCGACGCCGCGCAGATCGCCGAACTGAACGCCGTCGCGGCGGCTTCAGACCTGACATATACGGTTCATCTGCCGCTGAATTTGAGCTTCTCCGCCGCGGGGAAGGACATTTCCATTGCGAAGGCGCTCAAGGTCATCAACGCGACCCGAGGTCTGAATCCGCAAGCTTTTGTCTGTCATCTCGAATGTCGGGACATCCCGTCCGATCCGGGGGAGGCTTTACGGCAATGGCAGACGGAACGCGCCGCCGCCGTAAAGGAACTGCTTCAGGAAGCGGAGATCCCGCCGCGGATGCTTGCCGTTGAAAATCTGGAGAACTATCCCGGTGAATGGAACGATCCCGTTATCCGCGCCTGCGGAACTTCCGCCACACTGGACATCGGGCATCTGTTCCTGCAGGGGCTTGATCCCGTGCCGCTCATTCATGAACGCATGTTTTGCACGACCGTGGTTCATCTGCACGGTGTGGGCAGCCGGGATCACCAATCCCTGCGCCACATGCCGCCGGATTCCGTGCGTGCGGTCATTCAAGCCCTGATACAGGAAGATTACCGCGGTGTCCTGACGTTGGAGGTCTTCAATGAAACGGATTTCAGCGAATCCATGGAAATGATTCGGGAGTGTTTATGAGTCTGACATTTATTTTAGGGGGAGCCCGCAGCGGAAAATCCGCATATGCGGAGAAACTTGCCGCGGAATTCGGCGACGGGGTGATTTACTGCGCCACAGCGGAGATTTACGATGATGAGATGCGCGAACGGGTACGTCAGCATCAATCCCGCCGTCCCGCCGCCTGGCGCACGGTTGAGGCGCCGCGCTCCGCAGCGGAAAAGCTGGCGGCGGCCTTGGAGGAACGCCCGGCGAAATGCGTGTTGCTGGACTGCCTCTCGATCCTGACCTCAAATGTCCTTCTCGGGCTGCCGGAAGACATCTGCGAAGCGGATGCTTTCGCGGCACTGCGGGAGCGGGAGCTGGACACGCTGTACGCGCTTGTCAAGGAGACGCCGAAAGTGAATTTTATGATCGTCTCCAATGAAGTGGGCATGGATGTCGTCCCCGCCACAAAACTCGGGCGGATCTACCGCGACCTTCTCGGCCGCGCCAATCAATCCGCTGCCGCCGAAGCAGATGCGGTATGGTTCCTCGTTGCAGGAATTCCGCTGAAAATCAAAGGGTAGTTCCGTTTCTGAACTACCCTTTTTGATCAATCTTTAATCAGAAAATCTTCTCCCTGCAGCTGCACCTTGACCTCACCGTTGTATTCATTCTTGCCGATTCGGTAGAGAATGTCAACGATGGTTCCCGGGCGCAGGTCTTTTGCCCAGTCGGCATGGCGGAAGGAGATACACTCATACGCAACACCGTCTTTCCCTTCAAGGAACAGTTTCAAAGTTTGGCAGTCCTTGCCGAGGATTCTGGCAGACTTGACGATGAAGTTCCGCGTGACGAAAAGCGGTTCCGGGTTTCTTTCACCCACCGGGTCGATTTTTGCCATCTCCGCCGCCAGGTCAAGGTTGATATACCGTACAGGCAGCTCCATGTCATAAACCCGGCGGGGCTTCAGATCCTGCCCTGCGGTTTCCTCAGCAGCGAGTTGCCTGAGCTGCTCACAGAACTCATCCCAACGTCCCGCCGCAACGGTCAGACCCGCGGCTTTGGCATGTCCGCCGTAATGGAGGAGCAGTCCGGGACGCTCGTTATTGATTTTATCCAGCGCGTTGATCATGTTGAATTGGTCGATAGAGCGGCAGGACGCACGGGTATTTTCGCCGTCCGGGCAGCCGATCACGGACGGACGGTAATAGCGTTCCGTCACACGTCCCGCACCCAGACCGACAATGCCGGCGCCGAAACTTTCATCACAGCAACAGATTGCCGCAGGCAGGTTGTCACTGTCCACCGCTTTGGAGACCTCTGCAAAGACGTTCTCCGTGGCGCACTTGCGTTTATTGTTCCACTCGTCCACTTCATCAAACAGGCGTTTGGCGTCGCTCAGGTTTTCCGCCATCAGGAAGCGGAAAGAGAGGCTCGCATTATCCATCCGCCCGGAGGCGTTGAGACGGGGAGAGATTTTATAACCGATATTCTTAGAGTCAAGCCCGGAAACCTTCAGCCGATCCTTTTCCGCCAGCACCTGAAGCGCAGGACGCGGACTCAAGCGCATGCGGCGCAGTCCCTCAATGACCAGGCAGCGGTTCTCATCAAGCAACGGCACGACGTCGGCAACGGTGCCTATGGCCGCTAAATCAATCCAATCCTTAGGTTCAACCCCTTTGACAGGGTGAACAGCAAGAACCGACTCGGCGATTTTGTAGGCAATGCCACAACCGGCAAGCTCTTTAAATGGATAGGGGTCGCCGGGCTGTTTCGCGCTGATCACGACATCGGCATCCGGGATCTCTACGCCGGGTTCATGATGATCGGTGACGATCACCTTCATGCCCAGCTCACGGGCGTAACGAACTTCATCAACAGAGCGGATGCCGCAGTCAACCGTGACGAGAAGATTAAAGCCCTTCTCCGCAAGTTCGTGAACACGGTTCATATTCAGACCGTAACCGTCATCAAAACGATCCGGAATAAAGCTCTCGACGTCTCCGCCGATTGCCCGCAGCAATTGCACCATAATCACACTGGCTGTAATACCGTCCGCATCATAGTCGCCGTAGACAACGATCTTCTCGCCGGCATTGACGGACTCAAGCAACATGCGGACGCACTCGCGAATGCCCAGCAGTCCGCGATCCTTATCCAGCGGGTTGTAAATGCTGCCGCTGCGGTTCAGGAAGATATCCGCCTCCGCGTTGTTATGAACGCCGCGGTTGCGCAGGACTTTCTGCATGACCCGCGGGTAGCTGTCCAAATCGGCCGCTTCTTCGGGAGTCAAGACCGGGGTCGGAATCCACTCATAATCCGGCTGTCTCATTCGTCACCCCGCAGGTAATAGCGGCTGACGCGCTTGGCAATGCCGCAGGTCACATCGTAATTGATCGTGCCCCAGAGCTTCGCGACTTGATCCACGCTGATCTCCGCGCCGCCCTGCTGCCCGATAAGAACGGCTTCGTCACCGATTTTGGCATCGGGAATGTCATTGAGGTCGATCATGCACTGATCCATGCAGACGGAGCCGATTACCGGCACCGCCTTTCCGCGCACGAGAACCGTGTTGCCGAGGACGCGGCGATAGCCGTCCGCATAGCCGACGGGAATCACGCCGACACGCTGCGCAACGCCGTGCGTGGTGTAATGATGACCGTAACTGATGCCCATGCCGCCGGGGATCATTTTCACTGAGGTAATACCGGCTTTCCAGGAAAGCGCAGGGCGGAAGCCTTCAGGCAGCAGTGCATCGGGCGAAGGATTCATGCCGTACATCGCTTCACCGACGCGAACCATATCGTATTTCCCACAGCGGGGATGGAAGAGCGCACCGGCGGAGTTGGCAGTATGCACCAGACGCGGGCGCAGTCCGTTCGTCTCAACCTCCTGCAAAAGACGGTCAAAACGATCCAGCTGCCAGTCAGTCGTGTCGATGCCCGGTTCATCGGCGCGGGCAAGATGGGTGAAGAGACCTTCCGCCTCAAGGTAGCGGGAATCCCGCACCGCCTGAAGCAAGCGCAGCCCTTCTTCAGCAGGGAAGCCGAGACGTCCCATGCCGCTGTCAATTTTGACATGAACGGAAAGGCGATGCCCTGTTCCGCTCAGAATATTCTCATAGATAGCGATCTGTTCCTGATTGAAAAGCGTACCGCGGACGTGAGTGACGCAGGCCTCCATGACATTCTCCGGCGGGATCATGCCCAGAACAAGGATCGGTTCGGTGAAACCGGCATTGCGCAGTTCCCGCGCCTCGTTAAAGCGCGCCACGGCGAGCATGATCGCGCCCGCCTGAATGGCGGCCTGAGAGACCGGGACGATGCCGTGTCCGTAAGCATCGGCTTTAATAACAGCCGCTGTCGGAAGCCCCGAGATCTTCCTTACCATTTGCAGATTCTTCCGGATAGCCCCGAGGTCAATATCCAGCCAAGTTTCATAAGTTTTGTTAAACATGCCTCCATTGTACCATTTTTTAAGCTTTACAGAACACGGGAGGCGGGATTCAGGTGCAAAACGCCGCGCAAGCCTTCTGCGGGTTCAGCGAATTCACGAATTTGTCACAATTTCGCGAATCTCCTTTACTTTATAATGATAAAGTGCTATCATAGTGAATGTTCGAGAGAACGAAATTGAAATCTAAAATATTTGAGGTTGAAATATTATGAAAAAGTCTTTCTTGATCGCGTTGTCTGTTATGATTGTTCTGATGTCCGCTGTCAGTGCGCAGGCGGCTGATAAATTTGTTCTCGGTTTCGATCCGGGGTTTGAGCCTTACGGCTTCATGGATGAGAACGGTGACTATGTCGGTTACGACATCGACCTCGCGGCTGAAGTCTGCGCCCGCAACGGCTGGGAATTGGTTCTGCAGCCGATCGACTGGGACGCCAAGGATAACGAACTCGATGCCGGCACCATCACCTGCATTTGGAACGGTTTCACCAAGAGCGAAGCCCGCCTCGGTCTGTATGAATGGACGGATGCTTACAAGGATGCCGGTCAGGTCATCGCCGTCCGCGCCGACTCCGATATTCAGAGCCTTGCCGACCTCGCCGGGAAGACGGTCATCACGCAAGCCGACTCTTCCGCCTACGATTTACTGATGAGCGATGAATTCACCGCGTTGACCGATTCCTTCGGCGCACTGCTGACCGAGCCGATGTACACCACTGCGTTCATGGATCTGGAAGCGGGCGGCGGCGATGCGGTTGCCGGCGACTATGATGTGGTCGTCAGCGTGATGGCAAAAAATGAAGGCGCCTTCCGTATTCTCGATGAAGAACTCGCTCCCGAACAGTACGCCGTCGCTTTCAAACTCGGCAACACCGAGCTCCGTGACACCGTACAGAAGACGCTCGAAGAGATGAGTGCTGACGGCACCTGCGCCGAGATCTCCGCGAAATGGTTCGATGGGATGGACACCTGCATCATCGGCAAGTAATCCTTGCAAAGACGGTTTATCCCTTTTGATTTGTGCTCGGGGGCAGTCGAGAGGCTGCCCTTGAACAATGTATAAGATAAGGACGCGCTTATGAAACTCGAAGTCATTGTCAAGCAGCTGTGGGGCGGGTTTGGTACCAGCACCGCGATCTTCTTTCTGACGCTTCTCTTCTCCCTGCCGTTGGGATTCCTGGTGATGTTCGCACGCCAATCCGGGAGCAAGCTGCTCAGAGGAGTCACCGGGATTTACATCTCGATCATGCGCGGCACGCCGCTGATGCTTCAGATTCTGGTCGTTTATTTCGGACCTTACTATTTCTTCCGCATTCCGCTCAGCACGGGCTATCGCTTCTATGCCGTCATTATCGCCTTTGTGATCAACTACGCCGCCTATTTCGCGGAAATCTACCGCAGCGGCTACGATGCGATTCCGCAGGGTCAGTTTGAGGCGGCGGAAGTGCTGGGTTACAGCAAGACGCAAACCTTCACGCGCATTATTCTGCCGCAGGTCATCAAAGTCATTCTGCCGTCAGTCACGAATGAAGTCATCACCCTGATCAAGGATACCTCAATGGCCTTCACGGTCGCTGTCGCGGAGATGTTCACCATCGCGAAGTCCCTCGCCGCCGCGCAGAAGACCATGACGCCGTTCATCGTGGCCGGTGTTTTCTATTATGTTTTCAATTACATCACGGCCTGGGTTATGGCCGCGATCGAGAAGAAACTCAATTACTACCATATGTAGGAGACGATCATGGAAATTCTGCGGATTGAAAACGCCAAAAAGAACTTTCCCGGCATGGAAGTGCTGAAAGATATCACGCTGACTGTGAACCGGGGCGAAGTGGTCGCGATTCTCGGCCCGTCGGGATCCGGAAAGTCAACCCTGCTGCGCTGTGCGGTTTTCCTTGACTCGTTGGACAGCGGAGAGATTATCTATGAAGGGGAGAAGGCCGCGTGGAATGATGCGAACGGGAAGACGGTTTACGTCTCTCAGCAGGAATTGAAAAAATTCCGTTCAAAAATCGGGATCGTATTTCAAAATTTCAACCTCTTTCCGCATTACTCCGTCCTGAAAAACATTATTGACGCGCCGATGACAGTGCAAAAACGCAGCAAGGATGAGATTACCGCGGAAGCGCGGGAGCTGTTGAAAAAGATGGACCTCGCCGACCGTGAGAATGCCTACCCCTGTCAGCTCTCAGGCGGGCAGCAGCAGCGTGTTTCCATCGCACGGGCACTGGCGATGAAGCCGGATATTCTTTTCTTTGATGAGCCGACTTCCGCGCTGGATCCCGAGCTGACGAAGGAAATTCTAAAAGTAATCCGTAAGCTGGCGGAGGAGAAAATGACCATGGTCATCGTGACGCATGAAATCGATTTCGCCCGCAGTGTTGCGGACAAGGTCGTTTTCATGGCGGACGGCGTGATCGTTGAGGAAGGACGCCCGGAGGACATTATCGACAATCCATCCACAGAACGCGCCCGCGCCTTCCTCGCGAAGCAGCAGGAATAAGCTCAGCATACCGACAACAGAAAAGAAGCATCCGGCGGGATGCTTCTTTTCTGTTTCCTGAATGTGTCTTACATACGGCTCTGAATAAAGAGGATGTACATACAGACGAAATACATGATCGCCATGATGATGGAGTCAAATTCCATAATCTTACAGCGCTTGAACTTCACCAGGTTGCCCAACAGACCGAAAGCGGTCATCATGACACCGCCGAGACCGCAGACAATGAAGGAACTCGGGATGATGCCGATGAAACGCCCGCCGGTATAGCAGATATCAGCCACGCCCATAGCGAACATATTGAACATGTTGGAACCGAACAGGTTACCGAGAGCCATGTCAGCGGCGCCGATCTTAATAGCGGCGATGGAGGTGACGATTTCAGGCAGGGAAGTAACGACGGCGAGCAGGGAGGAGCCGACAAAGCTCGTGCCCAGCCCGGTGATCTCAGCAATTCTCTCACTGGAGCGAACCATAAACGGAGAGACAAAGACCAGAACAAGGGCGGCGATGGAGAAGCCGATGATACCGACCGCCAGCGACGGGACTTCCTCAAGTTCTTCATCGGTCATCTCTGTCGAAATGTTTTCCTGCTCACTCTCGTGAATCTTGAAGATAGCAAGAACATAGAAAGCCATGATAATAATGGAGTCGATGCCGACCCAGCCGATGGTGAAGCCGATCTCGGACAGGATAGGATTCGCGACCAGGAAGAAGACCACCATGGCGCAGATGAAAGTAGAGAAACCGCCGGCAATCAAATGTTTGCCGCGGGCAGCGCGCAAAATGCGCTGATCTTTGGCAAAAATATCCAGGATCACCAGAATGAACATATTGAACATGGAGGAGCCTAAGAAATTGCCGGCTGCCAGTTCGGGTGTGCCCTGGTAAATGGAGTTGATTCCGGTCAGAAGCTCGGGAAGGCTTGTGGCGCCCGCGAGGAGCAGAACGCCGATAAACATACCGCCGAGTTTGGTGCGGGCGGCGATAACGTCACCGTACTTGGCAAGCTGCATGGCAGAAATAACAATTAATGCAGAAGAAACTACAAATGTAACCCATGCCCAGCTGCCTTGTGTTGTCGCAATTTGCAGTGATTCAAACATTGTCTTTACTCTTCCGCTTTGTTGTAGTTTTTGTGAATACCGATCACATCGCAGACTTCCCAATAAGAGAAGATGCCGGTGTTCGGGTTGGACAGATCGCCGAGGAGCTCCTGAGTCTTGGCGATGCACGCCTTGACAGTGTCAAGGGATTCAATCATGGCGATAAGCGTCACGCTTGGTTCGTCCATATTCGCGGTCGTGAAAGCGTAACGACCCGGGATGCGCTTGCGAACGCGGTAAGCGCCGGTGGACTCGACAATCGTCGCACCGCGCACACCTATTTTGTTCCAGCCATCCAGAATCAAATCTAATTTTTTCGCGTCATTCAAGACAAACATGATGTTATACATATGATTCAATTCCTCCTGATTGTATTCTAACATAAAATGACTTCCCAATCGGAAGGAAGACTCTCAAGCCGCAAGTCTCAGCTTGAATCTCCATATAAAAACGTTTTGCCGGGGCTTTGCTCTGCGAGCGGCGGTTGACCGGCATAATCTTTCGTGTATCCATATATCAAAACGAAGCACCCCGGGCGGAGCGCTTCGTTTTGATACCCTGAATTGTGCCTTACATACGGCTCTGAACAAAGAGCAGATACATGCCTGCGAAGTACATGATCGCCATGATGATGGAGTCGAACTCCATAATTTTGCAGCGTTTGAACTTCACGACGTTGCCGAGCAAGCCGAAAGCGGTCATCATAACGCCCGCCATACCGCAGACGATGAAGGAATCCGGAATCGTGCCCAGGAAGCGGCCTTCGGTATAGAAGAGGTCGGCAATGCCTATACCGAACATGTTGAACATATTGGAGCCGAACAGGTTGCCGAGCGCCATATCGGCGGCACCGATCTTGATAGCGGAGATGGAAGTAACCAATTCCGGCAGAGAGGTAACGAGCGCGACCAGAGAAGAACCAACGAAGCTGGTTCCGAGACCGGTGATCTCAGCGATACGGTCGCTGGCGCGAACCATAAACGGAGAGACGACAATCAAAACAGCGGCGGCAGCGGCGAAGCCGATGATACCGACCTTCAGGGAAGGCACGTCTGCAAGTTCCTCATCCGTCATCTCCGTGGAAATGTCCTCATGCTCACTCTCGTTGATCTTGTAAATCGCAAGAACATAGAATGCCATGATGATAAGGGAGTCAATGCCGACCCAGCCGATACTGAAGTTGATCTTGCTGAGGATCGGATTCGCGACCAGGAAGAAGATCACCATCGCACAGATGAAGGTAGCAAAACCGCCGGAGATCAGATGTCTGCCGCGGGAGCTGCGCAGAATACGCTGATCCTGCGCGATGACGTCCAGGATCACCAGAATGAACATATTGAACATGGAGGAGCCGAGGAAGTTGCCGGCAGCCAGTTCGGGAGAACCCTGAGCGATGGAGTTAATCCCCGTCAGGAGTTCGGGAAGGCTTGTGGCGCCCGCAAGGAGCAGAACGCCGATGAACATGCCGCCAAGATTGGTACGGGAGGCAATAACGTCACCGTACTTGGCAAGCTGCATAGCGGCAATGACAATCAACGCGGCGGAAATCACAAAAGTAACCCAGACCCAGCCGCCTGTGGTGACTGCAATTTGTAATGATTCGAACATGATTAAGCTTCCGATTTGTAGTTTTTGTGAATACCGATAATGTCGCAGACTTCCCAGTAAGAGAAGATACCGGTGTTCGGGTTGGAAAGATCGCCGAGGAGTTCTTCGGTTTTGGCGATGCAGGTCTTGACGGTGTCAAGGGATTCGATCATGGCGATAATGGTCACGCTCGGTTCGTCGTTATTCGCGGTCGTGAAAGCGTAACGACCCGGGATGCGCTTGCGCACGCGATAAGCACCGGTGGACTCGACAATCGTCGCGCCGCGCACACCGATCGTGTTCCAGCCATCCAAAATCAAA
>CAVESB010000039.1:0-17620 GCA_963618265.1 bacterium | reverse complement strand
GCATACAGCATTGTTTTATTCATTGACGTTGCATTAACTTTGTCTATTAACCAACCAGCTGAAACGCAGACTGAATTCGTGTAAAATCACCCGATTTTTTAAAAGAATGGTATACTAAAAGCACTGCCCTCATAGCTCAATGGACAGAGTGACTGACTTCGAATCAGGAGGTTGAGGGTTCGACTCCCCCTGGGGGCGCAGAGACATCTCCGCCGTTCTTACTCACAACTTCGGCGTAACCCGGCAGCGTATGGCGGATGATGACATCACCTTGTTCGGTCAATGTGATTGACTGAACGAGCAAAGAGAGCGCGGTACAGAGAACTTCTGTGTCGCGCTTTCTTGGCTTTAAGGACACGCAAGACTTCATCCCGCAATCGCTCCATCAACTCATTCAGTCTGTCAGTATCAACAGGTTCGTCTCATGATCACAAATCCCTTATCACTCTGACGGCACGCGCCCGAATCAGGACGGGGAGCGACTGCACCTGTTCGGCGGTGAAGTGCAGTGTGCCGTAACTCGGATTCGTCGGGATGAGGTCGAGACCGTCCTTATCAAAATGAACGCGCTTGATTGTGCCTTCGTCCCCGTTGATACAGATGACCGCCAAATCGCCGTTGCGGACTTCCGCTGTTTGCGTGATGATGACATAATCCCCTGCTTGCAGTTCGGGCTCCATGGAATCACCCCATACCTTTAATATGGCGGCATCGCTCCAGCGTGTTTTGACGGAGGCTTCCAGCTCCATATAACCCTCTATATATTGCTCTGCCAATGCGTCATAACCCGCACGCACTCTTCCTATAATAGGGATAAGGACGGTTTCTTTTGAAAGGAAGTCGGGCACGGGCGCGGCTGCCGTCTTCCGTTTGGGCGCGGCGGTGTCCCTGCCGAGAATCTCATCAACGCTGACACCGAAGTAGTCGGCGAGTGCTTTCAATGTTTCAAAAGAAGGCTCACGTTTACCGAGTTCATAATATGAATATGCAACCTGGGTTATACCGAGCGCGTCAGCAATTTCTTTTTGACTTACTCCTTTATTTTTCCTTAGTAGTTTTAATGCGTTCATAATCACCTCCTGCTATTTATTGTATATAACTATTTGTTATAGTAAAAGGGTAAAAATAACACAAAACATAATGCTTTTGTTGCCCTGACAATCAAAACAATATGTTATACAATAAACCACATGAAAGCCATCATGAAACACTTGCGAGATGCGAAAGGAATGACGCAAAAAGAGCTTGCACAAAAAATAGATTTGACGCAAACCGCTGTATGTTTCATCGAAAGCGGTGTAAGGAAGCCAAGCGTGAAGACCGCGAAGAAGATCGCCGCCGTGCTGGGGTTCGATTGGACGGAATTTTACAGGGAGGAGGATGAGTGAACGAGTTTCAGCGGAAGAAAGCAATGACTGACTGGAGTCGCCGTTTCTACAATCTCAAGCGACCGTCGTTATTCATAAACGGCTATGCGCTTGAGCTTCGCATCCGCGAGGTTGAGGAAAAGAAAGCTCCGCCGCGGAAGTATTGCAGACACGGGTTTACGCCGTGCCGCCCGTCGGAAGATGACGATGTACCAATGTAGGCGGCAAAATGATTGACTTGAGACCGCCGTATCCGTGGGAGGAGCAGCCGAAGAAACCGAAGAAGGAATCAAGCGCGGGGATCAGCTTTTTTCACCTGTATTTTTGTAAATCTTGATATCGTATTCCGCGCAAAGCGGATTTTTCGCACGAAGGAAGCGGAATAAAAGGACATTAAACCGTTTCTATCGGCGCTCAATGCTGCACTTCCAACTATTTAAACCTTCCTTAAAAAGATTTAAAAAGACGCACTGTTATTGGCGAAGGTCGCCTTTTTTACTTGTAATCCCGGCAGAAATTAAATAAAAAAAGTGACCCATCGGGGACTTGAACCCCGAACACGCTGATTAAGAGTCAGCTGCTCTGCCAATTGAGCTAATGGGCCGTTTGTTCTTCGGAACTTTCTCTCTGTTCCCTTGAACGTTTATTATTTTAGCACACTCCCGGAATAATGCAAGGAAATAGGGGGAATTGATGAAAACTATTTGCGGAGTTGCTTTAACTTTGTTCATTCACAGTCGATCGTCCGTCTGTCGCTGAAAACTCATATAATCGGCCGGTGCTGTCTAAGAAATGTTATACTTAACAGGATTAAAACGAAATCGCGCAATGCGCCGATTGATATAACCGGAAAGACGCAAGCCGCGGAGCCGGCTTCGGTGAAAACGACTATGAAAGAAAATGTTAGAAATTTTTGCATTATCGCGCATGTAGATCACGGTAAGTCCACATTGGCGGATCGCCTGCTGCAGATCACGGGTACAATTTCAGATCGTCAGATGGTGAATCAAGTTCTTGACAGCATGGATCTGGAACGCGAAAAAGGTGTGACGATTAAGGCCTCGGCTGTCCGAATGTTTTACGACGCGACGGATGGACAGCGCTACGAACTGAACCTGATTGACACTCCCGGACATGTCGATTTTAACTATGAAGTCAGCCGTGCCCTTGAGGCGTGCGAAGGTGCGCTGTTGGTCGTGGACGCGACGCAGGGAATTGAGGCGCAGACGCTTGCCAATCTCTATCTCGCGATTGATTCCGACCTTGTGATCATCCCTGTTATCAACAAAATTGACCTGCCTTCGGCGCAGCCTGAGGAAGTCGCGGAATCCCTTGAGCAGCTCATCGGTTATCCCGCTGCCGATATCCCGTGCATTTCTGCCAAGAACGGCACGAATGTCGAGGATGTGCTGGAGCAGATTGTCAAAAAGATCCCCGCGCCTGCGGACTCCGATGACGAAAAGCTGCGCGCTCTCATTTTCGACTCCCATTATGACTCCTATAAAGGCGTGATCGCTTATGTCCGTGTGCGCGGCGGTGTGATCCGCGCCGGAAAAACTTTGATGGCAATGTCCACGCGGGCGGATCTGAACCCGATTGAGGTCGGCATTTTCAGCCCCGATATGCGGGCAGTGGACGAACTTCGTTCCGGTGATGTCGGCTATGTTGCTACGGGACTCAAGACCGTGCGCGAATGCCGCGTCGGCGATACGTTGACACTTGCGTCCGATCCGGCCGCAGAACCGCTGCCGGGGTACAAAAAGGCGAAACCGATGGTTTTCGCCGGGATTTATCCGGTTGAGGGCGAGGATTACAACGACTTGCGCGATGCGCTGGACAAACTGCAGCTGAATGATGCGTCCCTTGATTTCGAGCCTGAAAAATCGCAGGCACTCGGGTTTGGCTTCCGTTGCGGTTTCCTTGGCTTGTTCCATATGGAAATTATTCAGGAACGCCTGGAGCGTGAGTACGACCTTGACATCGTTGTCACGGCGCCGTCTGTTGAATACGAAGTTGAGATGAATGACGGCTCTGTCGTCCTCATTGACTCCCCGGTCAAGCTGCCGGACGAAGGCAGTTTCCGTGAGATTCGCGAACCGTGGATGAAACTGGAGATTTTTACGCCGACTGAGTTTTACGGCACCGTCATGGAACTGGTCCGCAAGCGCCGCGGTATTTTTGTGTCACAGGACTACCCTGCGCCGAACCGTGTGCAGATGAATTTCGAAATTCCGCTGGCGGAACTCATTGTCAACTTCTTTGACGAGCTGAAATCCCGCACCAAGGGTTATGCCTCCATGGATTATCAGATCGCGGATTATCGGCCGGGCAACCTCGTGAAAGTTGAGGTTCTGGTCTGCGGCGATCCGGTGGATGCGCTGGCGTGCATTGTGCATAAGGAAGATGCCTATCACAAGGGGCAGCGTCTCGTGACGAAGCTCAAGTCCCTGATCCCGCAGCAGCTGTATGAAGTTGTCATTCAGGCAAGTGCCTCTGGTCGCGTCATCTCCCGCGCCGTTGTCAAAGCCCTGCGCAAGGATGTTTTGGCGAAATGCTACGGTGGTGACATTACTCGTAAGCGCAAGCTGCTTGAGAAGCAGAAGCGCGGGAAGAAGCGTATGAAGATGGTCGGCGCGGTAGAGATCCCGCAGGAAGCGTTCATGGCTGTGCTGCAGCTGGATGATGAGGGGTAAGTTATGAGTGAAAAGACCGAAAACAAGCCGAACGTTCTGAAGAAAATGCTTCCCGGGCTGATCTGCAGCGCGGTCATTATCGCTGTTCTGATCTATTTCATTGACTGGAATGTGCTCAAGGAGGCGTTAAAGAACTGCTCTGTCAAGCTCTTTGTCATCCTCTTTCTTTTGCAGACGCTTGGCTTCCTGTGCCGCGGATTGGCTTGGCGGGTTATTCTGAATGACGAACCGTCATGCCTGAACGCTTTCTTCACGATCTGTGAAGGTTATCTCCTGAATCTGCTACCGCTGCGGCTTGGAGAGATCGGACGTTCTGTGATTATGGGCGGGCTGATCAAGCGCAGTCCGTTTTATATCTTTACGACGGTAATTCTGGAACGCGTCTTTGATGTGCTGGTCACGCTGACCCTGCTGATCGTCACGATACCGATTCTCAGTACCTCCTCTTTCTCCGGAATGATTTACTATGTGATGTTCGGACTGCTGGTCGTCGGCATAGGCTTCATGTTCTGGGTTGCCGGACATCAGGAAACGTTCCTGAATTTTATGAGGAAAATCATCAAGGAAGACACTAAATTCGGGCAATTTCTTTATCCGAAGCTCCGCTCCCTGCTTGCAGGAATGACCATTCTGACCAAGCCGAAGCGCTTCGTGATCTGGCTTTTTTGGATCCTCGCGACTTGGATCTGTTGGATCGCCACATTGCAGGTCGGAATAAGGGAATTCTTCCCTGAGCTGCCTTTCCGTGCAGGCTTGTTTGTGCAGGGTATCGGCGCGCTTGGCGGTGCTGTCCCGTCCGCCCCGGCAGGTATCGGCGTTGTAGAAGGCGCTTATGTCGTTGCCCTCGGCTTTTTCGGTATCGATCAGTCGTCCGCGCTGGCGTTTGGGCTGGTCATGCACGCGGTTTCGATCATTTCTCCCGTGATCTGGGGGTTGATTGGTTTTGCGGTGCAGGGGTTGAAGCTCAGCGAAGTGTTTACCTCGACCATGGGCAAAGACCTCTCGAAACCCGAAAATGAGGATCAAAAGAACGAATGAAAATCCTGGTCGGATTGACTTATTACAAGCCTTACATCAGCGGACTGACGATCTACGCAGCCCGCGTGGCGGAAGCTTGGGCGAAAGCCGGGCACGAAGTCACCGTGCTCACCTCAAGACATCAAAAGGATCTGCCGAAGACGGAGTTGATCAACGGCGTTCATGTGGTGCGTGAGAGGGTTTGCTTCCGGCTCAGCAAAGGCGTGATTATGCCGGGCTTCTGGCGGGATGCCGCTTCCTATATTAAGGAAGCGGATGTGGTTAACATTCATCTTCCGCAATTCGAGAGTGCTCTGCTGGCATCTTTAGGGCATCAATATCATAAAACCGTTGTCCTGACCTATCACTGCGATTTGCAAATGCCAAAGGGCGCTTTTAATTGGGTCGCCAATCAGGTTGTTCTGAGCATGAATGACATCGCCGCGCGGAACTGCGATGCCATCGTGACGAATTCGCAGGATTACGCGGATCATTCCGCCTTTCTGAGTAAATATCGGGACAAAGTCCGCATTATTCACCCCCCCGTAGCGCTTGAAGCCGTGACGGCGGAGGAAATCGCCGCCTTTCGTTCGGCGAAGCACGCGGACGAATATCATCCGATTGTCGGCATGGCGTGCCGATTTGCCGCGGACAAGGGTGTTGAGGTGCTCTTGGATGCGCTGCCGAAAATTTTGGAAGTCTATCCGAAAGCCTGCGTCTTTTTTATGGGCCCGTACGGAAATGTGCCGGGTGAAGGTGCTTATTATGAACGACTGAAGCCCCGTATTGATGAATACATCGCCGCCGGACATTGGCAGTTTATGGGCAGTTTGCCGGACCATGAAGTGGGATGCTTCTATCAATGTATTGATGCGCTGGCTATGCCCAGCCTGAATCGAACCGATTCTTTCGGCTTGGTGCAGATCGAGGCCATGATCAACGGCAAACCTGTTGCCGCGTCTTCTTTGCCGGGCATCCGTGTGCCGGTGACCCGGCATGAAATGGGACGCGTCTTCCCGACCGGGGATTCTGCGGCTTTGGCACGGGCACTGATTGAACTGCTCGGCGAACAGAGAGATTATACCGCGCTCGGCAACGTTATCCGCGGCGAATACAGTCCGGAGAATGTCGCAGCACTTTATGAAAAATTATTCCATACTCTCAGAGGTATCTGACATGGACGAAATCAGCGTACTGGATTATTTGAAGTTTCGTTTGAACCCGAAAAATTTCGGAAAAGAGATTCTGCCTGAAGAGAATCCCTACGCGGTTGTCAGCGAAAACGGCACTGTCGTTGCGGAAAGACAGCCGGGGAAGCTTGAGACCGCGTTGGAAAGCACTTTCGGCGGGAAGTCGTCCGCCGGCATCCGTTTGGACGGCGTGTTTGTGTGCATCGCTGTAATCTTCGCCGTCATTGCGCAGATTGTCCTTGAACCGACGATTTTTACCCGTACTGCTATGATTCCATGGTTTGGAGCCGGGTTTTATCTGCTCAGCGCGGCGTCCCTGTTTATTTCTTTCGTAATGCACAAAAAGAATTTCGAGAGGTGCGAAGCCGCGGCGGATGAAAAGTCCTTTGACGATCGAATCGATGGTGTTTGGCTGCTCGTCAGCGTTGCCTTTCTGATCATCGCGTTTCTGCTCTTCGGCGGCAACCGTTTCAATTTTCTGAATGTCACCGTTTGGCTGATCGCCCTGCTTGCGGCGTTGATTGCGTTCAGCGGCAGATCCCTGCAGGAGATTGCCTCCGGCTTTTTCACGAAAGTCAAAGCCTTGGCCGCTCGGGGGAATATCCTGACCGTGCGCTTCTCTTGGTGGAATCTGCTCTGCGTTTTGGTTTTCGTGCTCTGCGCTTTCTTCATGTTCTACCGCCTGGACAGCGTTCCGGAGAATATGGTCAGCGATCACGCGGAGAAACTCTATGACATTCGCGATTTGCTGAATGGCACAACGTCCATCTTCTTTACCCGCAACACAGGGCGGGAGTGTTTCCAGTTCTATTTCACCGCGCTGATTATTAAAATCTTCGGCACAGGCATCACTTTCCTCAGTCTGAAGATCGGCGCCGCGCTCGCCGGGCTCTTTATGCTGCCCTTCATTTACAAAATCGGGAAGCTGATCGGAAACCGTTGGGTTGGACTGTTCGCGATGCTTTTTGCCGGGACAGGTTACTGGTCCGTGGTGATCGCACGTGCCGCATTGCGCTTCATTTATTTCCCGATGTTCGCAGCGCCCGTACTGTATTTTCTGCTGAAAGGATTGAAAGAACGCAGCCGTGCGTCCCTTATTTGGTGCGGAATCTTTCTCGGCATCGGGCTGCATGGCTACAGCCCTTTCCGAATTGTGCCCATTGTCTGTGTTGTAATCTTCCTGATTTGGCTGTTTACGGATTGCGGGAAGGCGAACCGCGGCAGCGCGTTGAACGCGTTCCTGACCCTGGTCTTTTTTGCCTTTATTGTGTTCCTGCCTCTTGCCAGAGTCATGGTGGATATGCCGGACGCGGTGCTTTACCGTTCGATCACGCGTCTGGGCACCATGGAAAAGAGCTATGACGGCTCTCCGCTGCTGATTTTTCTCAACAATGTCTGGCAGGGAATCGTCATGCCGTTCTGGAAAGACGGCAGCAGCTGGGTGCATTGCATCGTCTACCGCCCCGCGCTTGAGCATTTGACCGGGAGCTTCTTCTTCCTTGGTTTGATCTTTCTGCTGCTGCGCTTCATCTCTAAACGGAATTGGCCGGATCTCTGCCTTATTCTTTCCGTTCCGTTGCTGATGCTGCCTTCGACGCTCTCTTTGGCGTTTCCCGCGGAGAATCCCTGTCTGAATCGTACCGCCGGCGCACTCGTGCCGGTGATGGTCATTGCCGCATATGGGTTCTGCTGTTCATTCGATTGGCTTGCCCGCATGCTGAAGAAGAGTCTTATCGGCTTCGGCACGCTGTGTGTTGTCAGTCTGATCATTGTGCTGAATATGCTGACCGGGAACTTCGACTTGATCTTTAAACAATACGCCTACGAATACGAGCGGGCAAGTTGGAATACGCCGCAGATCGGTGAGGTCATCAAGGGTTTCGCAACGTCCGTCGGCAGTTATGACGAGGCTTATGTCATCCCTTATCCCTACTGGGTCGACACGCGTAACTGCGGCATTGAAGCAGGTGATCCGTACAAGGATTATTCATACGATCGCTCAATGCTTTCCTCCATTCCGAATGACGGTAAACCGCGTCTTTTCATTTACCGTGACTGCGATACGGAAACGCGGGATGAGATTCGCCGATTGTTCCCGAACGGCGTGGAACAGCTGCATACCGGTTCGTATGACGGCAAGGACTTTTATTCGTATATCACACTCGGTGGAAAGGAGGCGAATTAATGGACGCTGAAGTCCGGGTCGTGCAGCAGGTTTCCGGCACTTGGTCGGAACTCTTTGATCGCACGTCGCTGATTAACGCTTCGCAGGCGCTGACGGTAATATGCTGGCTGGCTGCCTTTTGGCTGCTGGGCGTGATTTTTATGCCCATGACCGCTGTCGTGTTCAAACCGCTGAAGGATAAGGGCTACGGCGTCGCCAAACTCTTTGGTTTGATCGTCTGGGGATACTTCGTCTGGCTGGCTGCTTCTCTCGGTCTGCCGTACAACCGCGGGACGATTCTGTGTGTTCTCGGGGTGTTGTTCGTTGTCAACCTCCTCATCGCTTTCCTCAAAAAGGACAGAATCATGCCGGCATTGAAGGAAATCCGTTCTGACGTTCGCACCGCGGATATTGTCTTTTTTGTCTGCTTTTTTGTCTTTCTCTTCGTCCGTTGGATGAACCCGGATCTCTGGCACCCTTACAAGGGCGGTGAGAAACCGATGGATTTCTCCTACTTTATGGCGATTCTGAAGAGCGTTTCGTTCCCGCCGTACGATCCGTGGTTTGCAGGCGATACGCTGAATTACTACTATTACGGGATGTACCTTGCCGGACTGGTGGTTAAGTTGCTCGGCGTTATCCCGACGGTCGCTTATAACCTGATTCTTCCGCTTTGGTATGCCTTCCTCGGCAGTGCCGCATTCACGATCGGCAAGACGCTTTACCTCAAAGCCTGGAAACCCTCCGCCGGGAACCTCGGAAAGGCAGACAGAGCCGGCATCGTTACGCTCGTCGGGATGCAGGTTTTAGGCAACCTCGGCACGGTTGTTCAGATCAAGAACGAGCTCATTGATCTTGGAAATTCCGGAACCGGGTACAGCGGCTTGAAGGTTTTCTTTGTCGGGATCGGCAAACTGATGTCCGGTCAGTCTCTGATGATGTACAAAAGCGACTGGTATTGGGTGCCGAGCCGTGCGATTCCGGATACCTCCATTACCGAGTTCCCGATTTTTACCTTCCTTTATGCCGATCCTCACGCGCATCTTTTCGCATTGCCGATCACGACGTTGGTTCTTGTCTGGCTGATTGCGATGACAGCACGCTTTACGGACGGCGGGCATTACGGCAAGGGCGAATGGATGCTGAGTTTCGCCGCTGCGCCGTTGCTGATCGGGACGCTGTTTCCTACGAACACCTGGGATATGCCGACTTATCTCTGCGTTGCGCTCGCGGTGCTGCTTTATCTGCTTATCCGCTGTTTCGTTCTGAATGCCGCACCGGGATGCCGCCGTCGGCGTGTGATCTTGATGATTGCGCTGCTTGTGCTGATTGCCGCGCTTTCGGTGGGGCTGTTCCTGCCTTACTTGAAAAGCAACACGCAACATCAGCAGAGCGTAGAATACTTTGACGAAACGCATACGCCGATCCGTTCGTTTCTGATGCATTGGGGAGTGTTCCTGTTTTTTATCACGGCCTGGTATGCTGTTGAGATTTACCGCTGGGTGAAGTACACACCGCTGCGTATCGGCAGAGAGCTGTTGCGTAAAAACAAGCGGCTGCTGTTCGCAGGCGCGGCTGTTTATGCGCTGATCCTTTTCATTATGGCCGATCTCGGCGTTCGGATTATTTGGATTACCCTGCCCTTGATGACCGTTTCGCTGCTTCTGCTCCTCCGTTCGGATATCAGCGACTGCGAACGCTTCGTTTGTTTCCTCGTAGGTGTCGCGCTCTTTGCCGCCAACCTGGTGGAGGTGGTTCACCTCAAAGGGGACTACGGCAGGATGAATATTGTTTTCAAGTTTTATAACCAGATCTGGATCATGCTTTCTGTCTGCGCTGCTTTCGCTTTGGTCGGTATTCTCAAACGCAACGAGGAAGAACACTTCTCCGGGGTGCTTGTTCCCGTGTTCAGAACCTGCGCCGGTCTGCTTGTCTTCGGAGCGTTCCTTTATCCTGTTTTCGCCGCTGCGGCCAAGATGACGGATCGCATCTCGGCATCCGCGCCGCATACGCTTGACGGGATGAAATACATGGAAACCTCGACTTATTATCAGGATGATTTTGTGATGGATCTTTCGGAAGATTATGCCGCGATCCGCTGGATGCAGGATAATGTCGAAGGCTCTCCGGTGATTGTGGAAGCAAGTCCGACGGAGTATAAATTCGGCTCGCGTTATACGGTCTATACCGGTCTGCCCGGTGTCGTGGGGTGGAATTATCATCAGCGTCAACAGCGTCCGGGAAGATCCAATGAAGTTTGGGAACGCGTCAACGGCATCGGCGACTTCTATAGCACAACGAACCTTGATGATGCGGTACGCTTCCTCGCAAAATATAACGTGAAGTATATTATCGTCGGTCAGATGGAAAAGGGAATGTATCCCGCGGCCGGCATCGCGAAGTTTTCCGAAGCTGCCGGCGAAAGCGGGAACGGCGCGGAAGACGGCTGTTTATGGAAATGCGTCTACGACCATGGACACACACAGATTTATGAGGTGAACATAGACAGAATTGGAGCAGAACAATGATCCTTGATATTGTGAAATGGTATTTAGTGCTTCTTTGGATCGGTGCCGTTGGCTTTGCTTTTGTTTTTCCGTGGCTTAAACATCTGCCCGGCAGAGGAGCAGTCTTCTCACGAGCGGTTGGGCTGATCTTGGTTTCCTTTCTCTTCTGGCTTGGCGGTATGCTGGGTCTGCTGCGGAATGATCTCGGCAGCCTGCTCCTGATCTTGCTCGGGCTGACGGCTGCGGCGCTTTGGCTGTATGTCACAAAATGGGCAGAACTGCGTGATTGGGCACGGGCAAATCGCGGATACCTGATCGGCACTGAGATTCTTTTCCTTGCGGCATTTGCCTTTATGGTTGTGATGCGGCTCGGCGGTCCGAATATCTCCGGAACGGAAAAGCCGATGGAGATCATGTTCATCAATTCTATTCTGAAATCCGATACATTCCCACCGCGGGATTCATGGCTTTCCGGCTACTCCATTTCATACTATTATTTCGGTTATGTAATGACAGCGATCCTGATTCGACTCTCCGGCGTGTTGTCCTCGGTCGGATTCAACCTGATGCTCTGCACGGTTTTTGCTATGGCCGCTGTTTCCGCCTATGCCCTTGTCAATGACCTGCTGCACCTGCGGGTCTCCGAAAGCGGGAAAGACTTTCGCTTCAAGCCGGGAGCGCTCATCGCCCCGCTGTTTGTGCTGATTGCCGGGAACCTGGAAGGGCTTTTTGAACTGCTTCATTCACTCGGTTTGTTTTGGAATACAAACGGTACTTCTGCCTTCTGGTCTTGGCTTGGTCTGAAGGAACTTGTTAATGCTCCGACTCGGGAGGCAACTTGGGACATTACCGGACGTTCGGGCATTTGGTGGTGGCGCGCTTCCCGTGTGTTGGGAGATTACGGAGCGGGCGGCAATGCGATTGAGGTGATTGACGAATTTCCGATGTTTTCCTTTGAACTCGGCGATCTTCATCCACATGTTATCGCCATTCCGTTTGCGATGCTCTGCATCGCCATCTCCTTGAATATCTTCCTTACGGGACTGCGCGGATCGGCGCGGCGCGTTTTTTTCATTCAGGGACTGATGGACGAAAAGATCTCCCTCGCGGAGACGGATATGATTCGCTGGATGTGTACGGCGGATTTTGGGTTGACTGCTGTCTGTATCGGGGCACTGCTCTTCCTCAATACCTGGGACTTTCCCTTCTATTTCGGGTTGTTCTGTCTTGCCGCGACGGCTGCCTATATTCATCGGTGCGGATGGCATAAAGAAGCGTTCACCGTCTTTTTTGAAACTGCGCTTCCGCTGGCGGCAGGCTGTATCCTTCTCTATGTTCTTTTCTTTTTAGGCTTCTCTTCTCAGGCCGGAGGGATTGTGCCGAGCGGAATTTTTGTCACGCGGACGGTGCTTTTCCTCATTATGTTTGGAATGTTCATCTTCCCCGTGCTTGTGTGGCAGATTTGGAAACTGCACCGATGCGGGAAAACAGCCCGTCGTTTTGGCTTTTGGATGGTATTCGCGCTTTTTGTCGGGCTGACGGTGATCGAGTGCCTGCTTTTTGTACTGCTTCTCGCGCTGCATAACAACGGCGGAAACGGTACGCTGAAGCTTGCCGCGGATTCATTCGCCGCTGTGCAGGGAATCACCGATTTCGGCGACGGCATCGCTACATTCTTTACCCGCCGCGTGTGGGCGCTGCCAACTTTGTGCATTCTTTTCGCTGTCGCGGCTTTCGCCTTTATTTTGGCTCGGCAGTTCGCGCATGAGAATCAGGATGGACAGTCGGCTGCGCTTGAACCGATGGATGTGTTCGTCAGTTTAATGCTGCTGATTGCCGCGGCACTGGTTATCTTTCCTGAGTTCTTCTACCTGCGGGATCTCTTCGGCACGCGCATGAACACTATCTTCAAGTTTTACTATCAGGCATGGATCCTGTTCGGACTCTCTGCCGCGTATGCTGTGGTTGATTTGCTCGAAGGTCTCAAGCCCGCCGGGAAGATTGTATTTGCCGTGCCGATGAGCGTGTTGTTTGTCTGCGCGATGATCTATCCGTATTTCTGCGTAACGACGAAAGTTCAGAGTGCCGCTTCCGGCACGGTTATCACGCTTGACGGCGCGAATTACCTGAAACGTACCGGTGCCGACTGGGAAGCCCTGCGTTGGTTGGAAAAGGCGGAAGAAGGAGTTGTGCTTGAAATGGTTGGCTCCAGTTACGGAAGTGATAACCTGATGTCAACTTTTGGCGGCTTACAGGCTGTTCTCGGTCCTGCCGGACATGAATCACAATGGCGCGGCGGGTACGAAGAAATCGGCTCACGCGCTGATGATGTGCAGAAAATTTATGAAACCCGAAGCTGGGATCTCGCAGAACAGCTTTTGGATAAATATCATGTGCGCTATGTCTATATCGGCACATCCGAAAAGAACGCGTATAATATCCAAAGTCTGAAATTCGACCGTTATTTAACGCTTGTCTATGACAGCGACGGATGCCAAATCTATCAGGTGTATTGATCTATGAAGAATAATGATATGAATAAAACCGGTCTGTTGCCCGGTATCTGCATCGCCGCGCTTGCCGTCCTGCTGCGGCTCGTGGGTCTCGGCGGCGCCTCTCTTTCTATGTCTGAAGCGGAGAACGCACTGGCGGCGGCTGACCTTTTCACCTCTAACGGAGCCGGAGTCAGTCAGCTGCTTTATGAACTGCCGGCGGCACTGCTTTTTAAAGCTTTCGGTGTGAACGAATTCACGGCGCGGCTGTTCCCTGCAGTATGCGGAATCCTGCTCGCGCTGCTGCCGCTGCTTTTCATGAACCGTCTCGGACGCGGGAAAGCACTGGTACTCGGCTTTTTGCTGGCTCTTGACCCTGTGCTGCTCTTCTGGTCCAAGCGGGCGGACGCGCTGCTGCCGTCTGTTCTTATGACCGCAGTGGCGGCTGCCTGTCTGTACTTCGGCATGAATGCCCGTGGGATGTTCTTCCTGATGCTTGCCTTTTGCGGCGGCGAACGGGCTTGCCCGGCGCTGATTATTCTTCTTGTCTTTGCTGTCGTGAAATCGACGCTCAACAAGTCGTTCAAAGGGTTCTGCCTGTGCAAGCGAGACTTTGGCGGGGTATGCCTTGTCTTTCTCGCTCTGATTCTCTGCTTCGGCGCGTTCCCGGGCGGGATCGCCTGCTTCGCCGATGGCTTCGTGAATTCCTTCTCGATGCTGCCGGCTTGGACGCATCCCGGAGCGGCGGCAATTCTTGCGGCGGTTCTTTTGTATTTGGCTGTTCAGATTCTGTTGCTCATTCTCCGCTGTGTCCTCGAACACACACCGAAATACCTGCTGCAGGTGCTACTCTTCGCTGTTCCCGCTGTGCTTTGGATGGGCGTTACGGCATTGCCTTATGTCTCATTGCTGCTGTGGTTGATTGATGCGGACACGGTGCTTGGAATGGTTGAAGCGGTGCGGCGTGCCGCAAAGGGTTTCGCCTTTTGGGTCACCGCCTGTGCCGTTCCTGCGCTGTATTCCTACTTCCTGTTCCGCATGGTGGATCTTTTCCGTTACCCTACAACGGAAGCGGCTTCCATTCTCTGGAACGGGCAAACCGTGACGCTTCCTTTCAGCCGGATGACAGCATCAATTCTGCTGACAGTCATCAGCGTTATTATTATTGTTCTTGTGGTCAAGATCCTTGCCGATCTTTTCGATTCGCGTGTTTTCTTCCCCGGATTGATTTGCGGCGGGATGATCCTTGTTTTGCTCGGAATGGTTGCGAACGCGTGGACCGCCGGGAACTTTGACCGTGAGCGGACACATCCTGCTTCGGCGCGCGCGACGGGCAATATCACCCTGCTGGATGGCGGAAACACCACGGCGGCGGATTCCGCTTTTCTTGCCGTTTTTGAGGAAACACGCGCGAAACACGGAAATGCGACCAACCGTCCCTGGGTGCTGAACCTTGCTTCGGATGACGCCCTGCTGCGCTGGCAACTGCGGAATGTAAGCGGTGTCGCTGACAGCGGAAATGCGCATGCCTATCTCTCTACGGTTGACGTAATTTTGGACTCGGATAACTCACGGGGCTACTCCTATATCGGGTTCTCCGAGGGTTCTTTCGCTCTTGAGGAATATCGTGATTTCCGCTCTTACAGTCTTTATGACTGGGGAAAATATTTCCTGTTCCGGGACGGTCCCAAGGTGACAAAAACGATCTCGGTGTGGATTCGCAATCAATACCTGATATCGCGTGAGACCGGCGAAATCGAGGATGACGCCGCGTTAATAACGGAGGTTCAATGACAATTCCGAATCAAATCGCCATGGACGGCACTGCCGCGTCCGGTAAGACCACGGTCGGTAAGATCGTGGCAAAGAACCTTGGATATCTTTTCTTCGATACCGGGATCATGTATCGCGTTGCTGCTTACGGTGCCCAACTGCAGCTGGATGATGTCAGCGATGAGCAGCGCGTCAGTGAAATCGTAGCGAATATGAATATTGAGCTGCATGACAACGAAGCCGCCGGGGAGACTCTTGTGCTTCTGAATGGGCAGGATATTACAGCTCGCCTGCATCTCCCCGAAGTGGACAAAATCGTCTCCACTGTGGCTGCCTATCCCGCGGTACGGAAAGCTCTGACAGCGCAGCAGCGACGTATCGGTCTGAAAGGACGGGTTGTCATGGTTGGGCGTGATATCGGCACAGTCGTCATGCCCGATGCTGAGATGAAGATTTATCTGGAGGCTTCTGCGGAAACCCGCGCCGATCGCCGTTATCAGGAAAACCTCACCAACGGAATCACCTCCGAGAGCTACGAGAGTATTCTTGCCGATATAATCAAGCGCGACAAGACCGATTCGGAACGCAAGACTGCTCCGCTGCGCCCGGCCGATGACGCTGTGATTATTAAGACAGATAATCTCAGTGCCGACGAGGTCGCGCAGAAGATTATGGATTTGATGGATTGAATTCATGTTGTGGATCGACGTTGAAAAAAACGTACGAACGATTCTGGATACGCTGGAACTGCTTCAGCCGATTTCCGTGCGCGTGATCCTTAATCGGAACATGGGTCGTGCGGAAGCGGAAGACCTGATGCTGTATTATTGCGGGAAGACGAATCCCTCTTTTGAGACGATTGACTCGCGCTTCTACGGTATTATGAAGACGCAAAAAAACACACTGCGCATTCCGTCTGTCAGTCAGTCAACGTTGCTTTCCGCGCTCTCGATTGATGACGGATCCGCCGTTTTTGTGTCATTGCGCACGACTTACGGGTACGCCGGGTTTGTCTGGGCTTGCTTTGAGAGTATTGCCGCTGCCGAGAAAGCCGGTGACATTTTCCTGAACTGCTGTGAGTCGATTGAGCTGCGCCTTCAGCGCCGACTTGACGATGATCTGCAAACGCACACGCTGGCGAATCATTTCGCGGACTTGCTTGAAAAGCTGAAGCTCCCGGCACTGATCCTGCTGCTTCCTGAAAGAGTAATGGTCTCCAATCCTTCCTTTGAGTCGTTGAAGGACAAAGCCGGTATTCTCAATGCCATCCGAGAAGAAAATGACGGAACCGACGCGGCAAATTTGCTCTCCGACTTTGACTATGTCCGAAAGACGGTTGATTTCGGCGGAGGGAAAAGCGGACGGGTCTTTGTTTTTCCCCAGACTGACGCAGATATTCGTGAAGCGCGGTTCGGTGAAAATGAAATCATGTATTACCGCCTGCTGAGGGAAAAAGCACTCGGCAGCATCGCGCTGCTGGAGTCTTCCGGCGAGTTCACAAATTTGCAGAAAGGCTATATTGACAAGGCCGTTGCCCCTTTGCAACGCCTTGGCACGCTGTTTGATTACAGTGCCAATCATTACCGCGGTACGGAAAACTCAACCCGCTCTTTCGAGCTTGTCTCAGTGACCAAGCTGACGCGTGAGATTGTCTACGACCTCTCGCCGGCTGCCCGTAACAAACGGGTTGAAAGCGAGATGAACGCGACCAGCGGCGCGAGCGGACATGTCAGCGGTAAGGCCGTCGGAGATCCGTGGCTGCTCTCTCTCTCGATTTTCAACCTGATCAATAACGCGGTGAACGCTTCCAAGATGGATGGCAAGCCGATTTTGGTTACTATCAAATACAATGAGACAGATTGGATGTTGCGTGTGGAAGATTTCGGCAGCGGAATTTCGCCGCTGGATCTTGAGAAACTGCAGGAACAGAATGACTTGGATGCCGCAGAAAACGGCATCCGCGGTCTGTCGCTGGTGAAGTATACGGCGAAGGTACATAACGGCAAACTGCTCATGGAGAGCCGTCTCGGAAAAGGAAGCGCTTTTACCTTAGTTATCCCGTATTATTGATAAAAAAACGCGCTCTATGGCGCGTTTTCGTTTGCCCTGACTATGCTTTGTGCGGAGTACGATTCGCAAGGAATACGCCGAGAATAATGAGGATCATGCCGATGACCTGCCAAAGCGTGAAGGTCTCGCCGAGGAAGATCACCCCCGCGAGAACAGAGACGATCGTCGTGACGCCGGAAAAGGTTGCCGATGCGGTCATGCCCAATGTGGCGATGCTGTAATTGCTGCAGGAGAAGGCGATAATGGAAGATCCGATGCTCAAGTAGAGGATTGCCGTCAGAAAGCCGCGGCTGGTAAAGGGCAGGCGGATGAATGTCCCGAAAGTGCCGTGGAGAAGCGTATAAACC
>CAVESB010000038.1:16221-17914 GCA_963618265.1 bacterium | reverse complement strand
TATCTCGCTGACAACACCAAAACGGCCTTTGAACGCCGCGAAGCAGCCTTGAGACAGAATCCTCACACGAACTGAAGCGCATAAAAATACCGGCTTCTGAAATTCAACAGCCGTTTTTTTGCGCAGAAACCCTTTTCGAACGTCGGAGGTATATTCAATTCCAACCGCGTTTTGCGGGATCCAGCTGATCCGCCGCGGTATAGAGCAGCGCATTGCAGACAGCCGCCGCGATTGTGCTTCCGCCTTTCCGCCCCAGCGCGGTAATACAGGGAATGTCAAGCGCCGCACAGGTTTTGAAAACAAGCTTTTTCGCCTCAACGACATTCACAAACCCCACCGGAACCGCGATCACTGCGGACGGACGGATGCTTTCTTCCATAAGCCGAGCCAATTCAAACAACGCTGTCGGTGCATTCCCAACCGCAAACACTGCTGAAGAATGTTCCCTCGCCGCTATACGCATGGAAGCAACAGCTCGGGTCGTGTTTTCCCTTTTTGCGTATTCAGCCGTCCGTGGGTCTGCCATATAACAGAGCGCGGAGCACCCGAGTTTTTTCATTGCACCGACACTGATTCCCACGCGCGCCATGTTGGTATCCGTGACAATCTCCGCGCCCCGCGTCAGCGTCTCCATGATTCGTTGACAGGCACATTCCGTAAAACGCAATGTTTCGGCGTATTCAAAATCTGCGGAAGCATGAATAACGCGCTTCACTACAGCCGCGTTCTCTTCCGGCACGACAATTCCCTGTGCGGAGAGTTCGGATGTGATGATACCGAGGCTGGTTCGTTCAATATCCGATGGTGTAGAATGTGTGATCACGCATCCTCCTTTTCGTATGTCTCCATCGCACGGTATATAGCGGCGATATCCAAATTCCCGCGCACTTCATCCGCCAGCAAATCAAGCTGCCGCTCAAGAAAATCATGATGTGTTTCCGGCTCGACGGCTTCCGCCTTCAATCCCTTACGCTTAAGCAGGTATTCCGCCAAACGGGCTGTTAATTCACCGGAATCGAACAGGCCGTGCAGATAAGTGCCAAAGCAGCTGCCGTTGACAATGCCGTCTTCTTTTCCATCGGAAAGAACGCAGAAAGGCTCTGCGCCGTTTCGTTCCGTGCGCCCCATATGGATCTCGTATCCGTCAATTTGAGCACCGCCAAAAGGTTCCCGAACCGTACCACGGACACGGGTGCGCACTTTATCCGCGATAAAAACAGTGTTCACAGGCAGCAGTCCCATGCCGCGCATTTCCCCGCCATGCTCCGTATATTCAGGATCTGCAATGGACTGTCCCAGCATCTGGTATCCACCGCATATTCCCAGAACCGGAACACCCCGCGCGAACAAACGAATAATATACGCTTCAAGACCGCACTTCCGCAGCCATTCCAAGTCGCCCATGGTGTTTTTTGTCCCGGGAAGGATGATAAGATCGGGCTGTCCAAGCGTTCGGACACTGTCAACATAGCGCACGCCCAAGGCAGGATGCTGCTCCAACGGGTCAAAATCCGTAAAATTGGCGATACGCGGCAGACGGATAACAGCAATGTCAACCGCCTTGTGGACAGCGGTCCGTTCCAATTCGGGAGCCAGTGAGTCCTCGTCATCAATTTTCGCCTGTGAGAAAGGGACAACGCCGAAGCACGGCACAGCGGTTTTCTCTTCCAGCATCACGAGACCGGGCTTCAGA
>CAVESB010000038.1:0-16211 GCA_963618265.1 bacterium | reverse complement strand
CGAAAGACCCGGCTCCAGAATTGCGCGGTCGCCGCGGAATTTATTGATGATCGTGCCGATGACGCGCATGCGTTCATCTTCTTCCAGCAAGGAAAGTGTACCGTAAAGTTGAGCGAAAACACCGCCTCGATCAATATCACCGACTAACAGAACCGGCGCGTTGACGAGTTTCGCGAGTCCCATATTGACAATATCATCCGCTTTCAGATTGATCTCCGCTGGACTTCCGGCACCTTCAATGACAATCACATCATTTTCTTTTGCAAGGCTGTTATACGCGCTTATGATGTCGGGAATCAGCTGTTTCTTCATCCTGAAGTAATCCCTTGCGCTGAAATTGCCGCGAACCGTACCATTGATGATCACTTGACTGCCGGTATCTCCCGTTGGCTTCAACAGGATCGGATTCATACGGACATCAGGTTCTTTCCGCGCCGCCCAGGCTTGAACAACCTGAGCCCGTCCCATCTCAAGCCCATCGGCGGTGATCCAGCTGTTCAACGCCATGTTCTGACTCTTGAACGGCGCGACGCGATACCCGTCCTGCGTGAAAATGCGGCATAACGCCGCCGTCAGCAAGCTCTTCCCCACGCCGGACATCGTTCCCTGCACCATCACACGTTTTGTCACAGAGCCTCCTTCATGGTGTTCAGCAGGCGTCGATTGTCATCCGCGGAGCGTACAGCCACGCGATACCAATACGCGTCAAGCCCCGTGTAATTCCAACAGGAACGGATCAAGACGCCTTTTTCCTTTAGTTTTTCGCCCAAATCTTCGGCTTCACAGTGGAACAGCAGATAATTCGCCTCTCCGGGAATGACCTCGCAGCCAAGTGAACACAATCCGTCAATCAGTTTCGGACGTTCTTCACGGATCAGACACCGCAAAGCCGCAGCATATTCGGTTTCATTCAAAGCGGCGATGCCTGCCATCTGGGCAGGCGTGGAAACCGCCCATGGTTGCCCGGATTCCGCGACACGGCACAGGAAGCCTTTGTCGGTGCAAAGGCAATACCCGAGACGCAGTCCCGCCATGCCGTAAAACTTGGTAAAAGCACGTAAAAGCAGCAGCCCGCCGCCGGATAATTCCGGAATCATGCTGTGTGCATCAGGCTCGTCTAAAAAAGAATTGAAACATTCATCAATCATCAACAAGCAGCCCAGGGAACGGCATTTCGCCAGAATACGCTTCAGCAAGCCGCGATTGGTCGTGACTCCGGTCGGATTATTCGGCTCGCAGAGAATCAAAAGATCGAGATTCGGCTCAAGCGCGTCAAGAATACGCTCCGTGACACGGAACCCCTCAGACGCGGAAAGCTTATATTCCCTGACCGTGCAGTCGAAGCGCCGCAGTGCGTCCGCGTACTCACCGAAACTCGGCGCAAGAATTAACGCCTGCTTCGGCCGCAGCGCGATCATCACGCGGTCAATCAAATCCGCAGCCCCGTTCCCGCAGAGGATCCAGTCCGCCGGTACTTGATGCCGTTCGGACAGCGCAAACCGCAGTGCCCGGCATTTCGGATCGGGATAACGGTCAGCAGTCTCCAGAGAATCAATTACGGCGCAGCGCACGCCCGATGGCAGCCCAAAAGGACTTGTGTTCGCGGAAAAATCCAGTGCTTCACGCCCGTATTCAAGCTGATATCCGACCCAATCGCCGCCATGAATCGTTGTCATTTGCACCTCGTCAAATATATCATTGCGATTCGCAGTCCGCAGAAAATCAACAAGCCGAGCACCCCGGCAAGATAGTTCATACGGTTTGCCCGCTTAATATCCTCCGTATCGATCGGACGCAGCGGATCGCCCTGGGTTGGCTTGTCATAGTATTTTCCGAAATAAAAAGCCGGTCCCGCCAGCTGTACGCCCAGCGCACCGGCGACAGCGGATTCCGTCTGTGCGGAATTCGGGCTGGCGTGCTTATGTCGATCCCGGCGCCAGATTTTCCAAGCCTGTTTCGGGTCTCCGCCGCAAAATCCACAAACTGCAATCAGCAACAGAGCCGATATGCGCGAAGGCAGATAATTCGCCGCATCATCCAGTTTTGCCGCTGTGCGTCCGAAATGCAGATAAACCTCATTCTTGTATCCGACCATGCTGTCCATCGTGTTCACCGCCTTATATATCAGCGCCAACGGAGCACCTCCGATAAGCAGGTAGAACAGCGGAGCAATCACACCGTCGGAGAAATTCTCCGCCACGGTCTCAACCGCCGCCTTGGTTACGCCTTCGGCACTCAAAGACTGTGTGTCTCGTCCGACGATGCGAGAGACAGCCTTCCTGGCGTTTTCAAGTGTATCCGTCTTCAAAGCCTGATACACCTTCATGCTTTCCTGCCGCAGATCTTTGAGTGCGAGCACCTGCCAGGACCAAACAGTCTCCGCGGCGAATCGCAGTCCCGGATGAACTTTTCCGCAAAGAAACAAAATGCCACAGGAAAGTCTGGCGGTGACGGCAAGAACGATGAACACCATCACAGAGCCGGCGGCATATTCGCCTTTCGGAGTCTTCGGAAAGATCTTCCGCAGAACGCCTTCAAGAAAGCTGATCAGTTTTCCCATCAGCACAACAGGATGCGGCATCCAAGCCGGATCTCCCAGCAGCAGATCCAGTAGGAATCCAAGCACAGCCGCGTAAACCACATTCATAAAGACTCCTTATATGCCGCCGCCGCACGGACAAAGCGTTCAGCGAGGGGCAGTTTTCCGCCGAAATGAAGATGCGGGAAGGCCGCATACATCCTCTCCGTGCAAAAACCGCAGCGCCATGTTTTTCCGTTTGCTTTCTTTGCCAAGAGACTTGTGCCGTTCTCCGTACACTCCCAATAATGGAATTCATGCGCGGGGATCGACTCCCCCGCACGAAAGAGCAGGCTGTTTTCCTCCGCGCAAAGGGTCACATAGCCGAATCGCTGTAATTGCTCGGTACGATATCCCTCCCCATTCAGCGTTCCGACCATCGGTATTCCGTCAAGGGTACGCTGCAAATAAAGGAATCCGCCGCATTCAGCGATAATTGGCATCCCGTTCTCTGCTGCCCGACGGATCGAATCCCGCATTGTTCTGTTTTTGCTCAATTCCATCGCGTGCAGTTCCGGGTATCCGCCCCCAAGATAGAGTCCGTTGCAGTCAGGCAGTTCGCGGTCAGAAAGCGGAGCAAAAAAACACAGCTCCGCACCGGCATTCCGCAATGCGCGCAAATTTTCTTCATAATAAAAACAGAAGGCGGCATCCCGTGCGACAGCGATGCGGCAGACAGGAGCCTGTAAACGCATTGGTGCAGGCAGGGGACGGATATCCGCACAGAGGCTCAACAGCCGACTGATATCCGCATGATGCTCAAGTTCGTCTGCCACAGCATCAAACCGCCGGTCAAAATCGGAAACTTCATCCGCTGTAATCAAGCCGAGATGACGACTTTCCAGACAGTTTTCCTGCGATTTCGGCAGATACCCGAGCACAGGGAGGGTACATTCCCGTTCGAGGATCGGCTTCAAGTAAGCAAAAAGCTTATCCGAACAGTTATTCAGCAGCAGCCCAACGATCTGATTCGGTTTTCGGAATTCCATCAGCCCTTTAACCTGAGCGGCGAGGGTAATTCCGATCCCGGAAGGGCTCAAAATCAGGATCACCGGCGTCTCACTCAACGCCGCGATCTGCCACGCACTGCTTTCCTCAGTTCCACCGATGCCGTCATAGAATCCCATTGCACTCTCCAGCACTGCATACTCATGTTCCTGGCGAGACAAGGTACGCAAGACACCCGTTTCCCCCTGCAGGAATATATCAAGGTTTTCGCACGGTATGCCGAGAACACGCCGGTGAAACATGGGATCGATATAATCGGGACCGCATTTATAGCTCTGCGCGTCAATTCCTCGGCGGGTCATTGCCCGCAGCAGAGCGCAGCTTACCGTAGTTTTTCCGCTCCCACTGCTCATCGCAGCAAGCATAATCCGTTTCACGCCGCCTCCCCTGTGATGAGAAACACGGGATTCTGCGCCATAAGGAGGTTCAGATTCCCGGCCGGCTTCGCACGGCTGACGGAAATCTGCGTCACATTTACGGAATACCCCAATTCAGACAGCACATTCGAGGCAAGTGCCAACGTTTCCAGCGCAATCGCGGAGACGCAGATCCTTGCCGCCGGATTCGCCTTTTTTACTGCACGCAGTATTTCCGTCAAATGCCCGCCGCTCCCGCCGACAAAGACGGCATCCGGTTTCGGAAGCACTTCCATACCGGCCGGAGCCGCGGTTTCGATCACGCGCAGGTTCCAGGCGTGAAACTTTGCACGGTTGCGGTGAATCAAATCCAACGCCTCGGAATCCCGTTCCAGTGACCAAACGCCGCGGCATTGAAGCGCGAACTCGATGCTGACGCTGCCTGTTCCCGCACCAATATCCCAGCAAATGTCATTCGGGGACAAACGCAGTAAGGAGGGGATAACAGCGCGAATCTCACGTTTGGTCATCGGGACTTTCCCTCGGATGAAGTCTTCATCAAGAATCCCCGGCGCCGTCTTCTTCCTCACCGGCACCGCGTCCGTCAGCAACACGCTCAACGGCGCGAATTCTCTATCGGCAAGCGCTTCCGCTGTTCCCCGGGAGACAGATTCATTTTCATAGCCGAGATTCTCGCCTGTCCAAACTTTCAATTCCCCGAGACCGGCCTTTGTCAGTTCAGAACAGATACCCGCGGGCGTACCGCTTCCGCCGGTCAGGAAGAAACAGGGTTGACCGTACATAATTTCAGCCAATGGATCACATTCAACCCCGTGCGCTGAGCAAAGCCGCCAATTTTGCCAAGACATTCCAAGGCGCGCGGCGAAGGATTGAAGAGAGGAAATTCCCGGAAAAATCTCAGCCTCAAGCCCGTTTTCCCACAGAAGCGGGAGCAGGGTTTTGGCACCGGAATAAAATCCGCTGTCCCCGCTGAACAGCACACAGGCGTCCATGGGCTGTTCTTTCATCAGGATATTAAGAATTTCGCTTGACCGAATTGAGGGAACAACCCTTGCGCCGTTGTTCGGAAGTCCATCAAGCAGACGCGGTGCCCCGATGATGAGATCCGCGCTTTGGATCGCCTCCAATGCCTCGACGGTCGTTTGTTTCACAGAGCATCCGATTCCGATGAGTTTGACTTTCATTTCCGCACCTCCCGCAACAGCTCTTCGACAGAAATGCCGCTGTCCAACGGCGGTTCGATAAGAACCACACGGATACCGCCGCTTTTCGCCGCTTCGATTTTTTCCCTGAATCCACCCGCAATGCCGCTGTTTTTCGTCACCAACAGACGAATCTGATATTGACGTATCATCGCCAAATTCATTTCCCTTGAGAAAGGCCCCTGCATCGCGATGATATGACTGTGCGGCAGACCGATCGCTTCACAGGCATCAATACCCATATGCGTCGGCAGAACCCGCGCGTAAAGCCGTTCGGAATCAATCCCGGCGAATTTCATGAGCTCTTTGGAGCCTGTTGTCAGCAGGATATTACCCTCCGTTCCGCGCAGATAATCCGCAGCTTCCTCACAGGTACGCATCTGCACGCAGTCTGACCCCTCGCCGTGTTCGCGCAAAACCCGTTTCAGAGATACCCCCGCAAGACCGCAGGCAATGCGAATATTGGCAGTGATCTCCGCCGCGTAGGGATGCGTAGCGTCGATCACGAGATCGAATCCGCGGACAAGTTCCGTGATTTGTTCGGTGCTGCGTCTGCCTTGGAGAGAAGCGCAGGGAATCCCGCGCAGTTCCTCAACGCCAAGAGCCGTCGCGCAGCTGACAGTCACCGCATGTCCGTCCGCGCTCAGTTCACGGGCAAGGACTCTGCCTTCCGTAGTACCGCCGAAAATCAGGATCTTCACACGTATTTTCCTTCATAGCCGCGGGGCGTCAGCATTTTTCCGCCGGTAATCCGCGTCATGGAATTACCGACGAACACTGTCGTAAACATATCCAGTTCCGCCTCCCGCAGCTCGTTCAGCGTCAGCAGAGCCGAGGTTTGTCCTGCTCTGCCGATATTCCGAACCCAGCCACAAATTGTGTCTCCGCTTTTTTGCCGCAGCAGAATGTCACAGGCTCTGCGCAGGTGATTTGCCCGCTTTTTCGACATCGGGTTATAAAGGCAGACGGAAAAGTCACCCATCGCGGCCGCCGTCAACCGTTTTTCGATCGTCTCCCACGGGGTCAGCAGATCGGAAAGGGAAATCACGCAGAAGTCGTGCGTCAGCGGAGCACCAAGCACCGCCGCGCCGGAAAGTGCCGCGGTCACGCCCGGAACGATTTCAATATCGACTTCCGTACCGACCGCTGCGCTGATGCAGGGCTCCGCCATACCGTAAACCCCGGCATCCCCGGAACAGAGCATAGCGACCGTCTTTCCGGACACCGCGATTTCAACCGCCCGTCGGCAGCGTTCCGTTTCCTGCGTCATCGCGGTTGTGAAAAACTCTTTCTCCGGAAAACGCTCCCGAATCAGGTCAATATAGACGGTATAACCGCAAAGCACATCGGCAGCTTCTATGGCGGCGAGTGCCTGTCCTGTCATCTGAGAAAAGTCACCGGGACCAATCCCGACGACATAGAGCTTCTTCATGTCAATATCTCCAATCCGCGTGATATTCACGAACCGCCGCAGCCATTGTGATACCTCCGCCCGCGAACTTCGGGATCATCAAGGTTCCGCCGCTCGCAAGCACCGCGCTTCGTTCACAGACATTATCCACGCCAACCGTTTCCGTCACAAATTCAGATGAGGAGAAACAGCCGGAAGTCCACCGCAACTGCGCTGAGGAGAATGTCCGCAGCACCCAGCCGTGAGCGGCACAGAATGCATTCAGTCCGGGCTCGGTCTGCTTGATATCAATTGTACTCACCTCACAGATCGCGGATTCGTCCAGCCTGTTTTTCGCAAGGAACAAAAACAGCCGTTCCTCCAAAGCCTCAGTCGAAATATCCTTTCTGCAACCAATTCCGAGTGTTACGATTCGCGGGACACAGGAAAGAACTTCATCGGGAAAGCGCCGGATCGTCAGTGCAAAATCGCAGTCATGCTTCCCCCCGGCTGCCAGTCCCGCGGGAACATCACCCAAGATAGGAAATTCGCTGTAATACTTTACAATTTCTCCTTTAAGCAGCTTCGCGGAAACGGTTTTTATACGATTCGGGGTCGGGATCACGCAATTCTGCCGCTTTGCCCAAGAATCCACAGCGAAAACGCCATTGCGATCAGTGGCTGTTGTGATAACTGGGAGTGCGCCGAGAAAGGAGGCGAGACGCTCCGCAAGTTCATTTGCCCCGCCGAGGTGCCCGCTGAGGATGGGAACAACAAACTTTCCCGTCTCGTCAATAACCAGCACCGCCGGGTCACACACCTTGTGCCGAATTAAGGGCGCGATCGCGCGAACTGCAATACCGACCGCACCGACATATATCAGCGCGCCACCCTCTTTAAACGCTTGTTCTGTCCAATCCTTCAGGCAGCCCTCAGCACAGCGTTCCGCTGTACCGTCAAGATAATCCGCGATTCTTTCCGCCAAGGCGAATCCGCGTTCCGTGAATGCCAGAACATGAACGGTCATTCCGATGCCTTCCGAAATCCCGTTGTAAACGCAGGATGGTAAAGCCGGCTGCGCTCATATCCCGCTCCAAGGAAATCCCCGACAAGAATCAGTGCCGTATGGGTGATGTTTGCTTCTTTCGCGCTTTCCGCCAGCTTGCCGAGACAGGTATAAAGCACCTTCTGTTCCGGCCAGGTGGCTTTATAGACAATGGCGCAGGGAGTCATCTCGGTATAAGAACCATCCAGCAGGCAGGACTGAACCTGTTCAAGCATCCCGGCAGAGAGAAAAATCACCATCGCCGCGCCGTGCCGGGCTAAAGAAGTCATGCTTTCCCGCTCCGGCACGGGAGTGCGGCCTGCCATGCGGGTGATGATCACGGTCTGCGTGATGCCGGGCAGGGTATATTCCGCCTCTGCCGCCGCCGCCGCACCGCAAAAGGAGGACACGCCGGGAGTAATGTCATACGGAATGCCGCGACGTTTCAGTTCATCCATTTGTTCGCGAATCGCGCCGTAGAGACAGGGATCGCCGGTATGCAGTCGAACCGTCATACCGCCCGCCTGTTCGGTCTCAGACATCACCGCAATGACCTGTTCCAGCGTCATTTCCGCGCTGTTGAAGATACGGCAGCTTTCTTTACAGAAACCCAACACTGCAGGGTTGACAAGACTGCCGGCGTAAATGACCGTATCTGCCTGTTCCAGAAGTGCTTTCCCGCGTAATGTGATCAGATCCGGGGCTCCGGGCCCCGCGCCGATGATATGTATCATAATCAAGACTCTTTCTCAGCCATTGTATGCCATTCGCGAATAATTTCAACCGCGGAGGCAGTTCGTCCCAATTCGCCGTATACATTTGAGAAAAGCAACGCCCCGACACGGAATCTTCCTTCGGCGCGGCGGTCAAGATGCCGCTGAACAGCATCCGTCAAGTCACTCATGACAGCATCGCGCAGCTTCGCTTTCTCTAAAAGTTCCACACAGGCATCCGTTGTCGCACAGTCCATCAATGCGCGGCACAGTTCTGCGTCCGCTCCGCGCATGGCGGCATAGGCGCAAAACAACTCCGCACGACAATCTGCGTATCGGGAATGTGTGTTCATGATCCCACCTGCCGTCTTGACCAATTTGCCGATGTGCCCCACAAGCAGAACGGTAGAGAAGCCCATCAGCCCGCAAAGGTCCAACGCATCACCGATAAAATTCGAGCAGCGAACGACAGGGACATCCGGCGGTTGAATAGCATGCCCCCGCAGGTAATCCAGCCCATAATTACCGGGTGTCAGAACGACGGTATCGTACCCCCGTGCGCGTGCCTGACGCAGTTCCACCCGGATCGTGTCCACAAGAGCCTGCATACTCATTGGTTCAACGACCCCGGAAGTCCCCAGGATGGATATGCCTCCTTCGATGCCGAGCATCGGGTTGAAGGTTCGTGCGCCGACTGTTTCGCCCTCCGGTACGGAAATAATGACTTCCGCGCCGCCGTGAAAGTCCGCCGAGAGAAGAACAGCCTCAACGGCTTCACGGATCATCTGGCGCGGCACGCTGTTGATGGCGGCAGCACCGATCGGCTGATCCAGCCCGGGCTTCGTCACTCTGCCGACACCTTTTCCCCCGTCAACGAGAATGCCGGGCGTATCGGTCAGATTAACTTTCGCGTAAATAAGCATCCCGTCCGTTCGGTCATCATCATCGCCCGCATCTTTGCGAATGGCGCAGATGGCGGACACATCATCAAAGGAACAGTCCAGTGGTTTGCAGCGCACGGTCCATCCCTTCGGAGTCCTCAAGCTGACATACTCCGGCCAACTTCCGACCACGAGACGGCGGGCGCATGCCTGTGCCGCGAGTGCCGCGCATGTACCGGTCGTGAAGCCACAGCGAAGCTTTTTCCCTCCGGAAAAGACAAAATGCGTCTCATCTTCGGAAGGCGTCTGACCGATGAATCGACTGTAAGCACCCGCTTCAAGGTCAAAAAGCGCCTCAATTCGCTCGGGAACGAATATCTCTTGCGGTGTGCCATACGCGGCGATACGGTCTCCGCGAACACAGACAACATGATCCGCGAGTTGCTTCGCCAGCTCAAGCTCATGCAAGGAGACGACTATCGTCAGGTGACGTTCCGCAGCAAGCTCCCGCAGGATTGTCAGCAGCTCCAGTTGATAACGGATGTCCAGATAGGTCGTAGGTTCATCCATTACCAACAGCTCCGGTTCCTGCACCAATGCCCGGGCAAGCAGAACACGCTGCCGCTGTCCATCAGAGAGTTGCGTGAAATCACGAGATGCCATCTCATCTATACGCAATCGGTGCATGGTTTCGCGAATCACCTCTCTGTCATGTTCCGACAACAGTCCAAGCGTACCTGTGTAAGGATAACGTCCCATCGCAACGACATCCTCCACTGTAAGCAGCTCCACCGGGACGCGTTCGGGGAAAACAGAAGCGATACGTTTTGCCTGTTCGCCGATATGCAAAGAGGCGAGGTCGGTGTCGTTCAACCAGACTGTGCCGCCGATGGGTTTCAGCTGACGAACAAGGCTTTTGAGAATGGTTGACTTACCTGCGCCGTTCGGTCCGATCAACACAAGAATCTCCCCACGCTTTACGCCCAGGCAGATGTCTGTAATGAGCGGCTTTCGACCATAGCCGACTGTCAATCGGTCGATGTTGAGGTAATGATCCGTCATCCCGTAACCCCTTCCCGCTGTCTGCGCAGCAGAATCGCGATAACCACAGGTGCGCCGAAAATGGCGGTGACCGTGCTGATACTCAACTCGGAAGGGGCGAAAAGCGTCCGCGCCAACAGGTCGCAGAGCATACAAAAGGCACCGCCGCCGAGAAAACAGGCAGGGATCATCAGAATTGGGCGATTCGTCCCCATCAGGTTTCTGACAAGCTGTGGGACCGCTATGCCGACAAATGAAACCGGCCCGGCGAATGCAGTAACACAGGCCGCGAGCAGACTCGAAAGCAGAACGACCAGAACACGGAACAGGCGCACATTGACCCCGACACTGTGAGCGTAATCCTCCCCAAGCAAATAAGCAGAGATCGGTTTGGAGAGCAGAAAGGTACAAATCAGACAGCCGAAAATTACGACGCACATGACGTTTACATTCGCTTGGGTGATGCCGGAGAAACTGCCTTTCGACCAATTATGCAGATTCACAATATCTGCGTCATTCGCGAAGGTCACGATCAAGTCGGTAACAGCGGAGCAGATATAGCCAATCATGACACCGCTGATAAGCAAAATAGACATTCGTTTCACCAACCGTGCCATCAGCAGGACAAAACCCATGCAAAGAAGCGCTCCTGTGAATGAGGCAAAGATCATTGTCCATGAGGAGAGCGTGAACGCAGTTCCAAGAGAAAGCACCAGAATACAGGCTGTCGCAAGTTTCGCCCCGGACGAGATACCGAGAATAAAAGGACCCGCGATCGGGTTGTGAAAATAGGTCTGAAGCAGGTAGCCGGAAAGGGACAGACCGCCGCCTAAAACAGCGGCTGCCAGCGTCCGAGGAAGGCGAAGCTGTCGAAGAATCGCCAGCCAAGTATCGTTTTGAACACGGCCGAGCAACACACCCCAAACTTCCGCGAAAGGTATACTGACACTGCCGATGCTGATATTGAGCGTGAAAAGAACCAGACAGAGCAGCGTGAGAATCGCGAAGGTCATTCCGAGTCGTTGCTTCATAAGCTTGAATCCTTTATTTCAGCGCGTAGATATACGAACATTCCATCTCGTCCCCGTTCAGCACACGCGCAAGCTCAAGCGTGAAGCTGCCGAGTTCCATGGAAGACTGGTACAGGTTCTTTGAAAGACAGTATACCTGCCCGTCCTTTACCGCTTTCATATCCGCGAAAAGCGGACTGAGGGCAAGCAGATCATCAATGGAAGCCAACTCCCCCGCGATCGTGCTGTTATAGAGCAGGACATCCGCCTCCTTCGCACGCGCGTAGAATTCTTCCAGCTGAATTGTTGTTGTCGCGGAGGAAGAATCCGTGCCGAGATCTGCGAACACATATTTTCCTCCGGCAAGCTCAATCATTTTCGGCAGATAATCCGAAGCATTGCGCACAGAGACTGCGCCGCTTGTAGTCACATAGAAGACAGCGGCAGATTTCCCGGACGGAGCAAGTTCGTTCAAGCGGTCAAATGCGCGGATCTGTTCATCAAAAGCGGTTTTCGCTTCAGCACTGTGCCCGGTCAGAAGTCCGTAGAGCTTGATCCATTCCATGCGGCCTTGCGGTGTCGGCTCATAACTGGAACGCTCAATCAACACGGGAATACCAAGTGCGCGAAGTTCCTCAACAACTTTCGGACTGTGGGAAATCATCATGTTTTCAATTGCGAGCCCGCAATTTCCCGCTTTCAGCAGTTCATAATCAGGAGCTGAATACTTGCCCGCGTAAACCAGCGTACCGTCTTCCATAGCAGACGCCGCCTCGTCGATATACCAATCGGATTGGCGCAGTGCCGAAAATCCCAATGAATCCATAGCATCGCAGGCGGCAAACATATCCATCGCAGAGGAGGAGACAAGGTAAATGTTTTCCAGGGGCTGTTGGAGAACCGTAATATCCGCAGGCAGCGCTTCGGGCACGGTTTCATTCTCCCCGACAAGCAGGTACCGGTCATTTCCGATAACAATCAGAGACTGCCCGCCTTCAAGGTAATCTACGGTGAACATCTCAGCAAAATCAAGATCCATCCTTCCGATTACAGTAACACCGGGGATCTCACCGACGGTCGATGGCTCTTCAACCGCTGTCGGAAAAACTGTCGGCAAAGCACTGCCGAAAGTCAGGGTGTAATCAATCAGATGCGGAACACTCATGGCCGTGGTGTCCGCCTGCACCGCGATCGTACATTCCGTGGACGGGACGGGAATCTCAAAAACGGAATTCCCTTCTGTATTGACGGGCAGATACTTCGCACCATCCACAAGCATGTAGTCATAATTCGAGCTGCTCCAATGCAGAACTGCAGTATATCCGTTTTTCTCAGGACGCAGTTCCACGGGAGATTCCACGCTTGTCTTTCCGGAACCTCCCGTTAAAACAACTTCAACCCAAAGGCTTGAGGCTTCGGGCACGGGAGATTTCACGACACAGGCGGCGAGGATGATCAGTAAAAGGAAACCCGCAACAGCGCGGAACAGATTTTTACACATCGGATTTTCCTGAATTCAAAAGGGTGAAGTCCGGTCCGGTGACTTCACCCATCAAATATTTCAGCTTATTCGGCAACAGGATCAGATACGCTCACAACGTGATCGTACCAGACACCCTTTTTTCCGATAATGGCGAGGTCAAACTCAACATCAATTCCCGGAACCGGGATATCGAAACCGTAGACTTCTTCGCTCATACCATCGGAATAGGTAACCGTATCAACAACAGGCTGCAGCAATTCGTCTGCGGAGGCGTTCTTCGCGTCATCGGCTTTGCCGACATACAGGTTGAGAATAGACTTTGAAACGAGAGAGACATGCAGGGTCATATTGCCGTTCGCAACTGTCAAAGTGCCTTTGCCGTCAACAGCTTCGTTCGCGCGGAACATGGAGCTGTCAGTATTAAAGTTGACGGTATAAACGCCGTCTGCAAGAGAAGACGCGCCAAGTGAGGCAATCGCGTCCCCTGTATGCGCGACATAGATCTGCTGAATGGCGTCAATGCTGCCGAGACCCGCGACCTGGCAATCGACCGCATCGAAATAACCGGAGTCCAAGAACATATTCAGCCAGGAATCCTCATCTTCACCGGCCATGTCATTATTGGCGTGATCGCCGGCGACAACCATCAGCGGGCGGAGAACGACGGAAGTGTACCCGGCGTCGCGGACGGATTCAATCACGTTTTCGCAGGCTGTGAATTCAGGCTCGCCTTCAACAGTCCCGATAAAGACATTGGTATAACCGAGTTCGTCCATCTGAGTCTGCATCTGGCTGTAAGAGACCTTCGCGGAATGGGAAGTACCGTGACCCATGAAGACGAAAGCAGTGCCGGCGGCGGCGGCTTCATCCATGGAAGCGAAACCGGATTGTTTCAAAGCCTCAGCGGAAATGGCTTCCGCGACAGCCTGCTTATCCTCGTTGATAACGGATGCATCAGCACCGACAGGACCGAGGAGCGGTTCAGCGATGGTTACCGTCTCAAATTGATCCGCGTAAGCGGCAGCGGCTTCAGCGAGTTCGTCGTATTCTGCACCGTGCATCAGGTGCGTCGGCTGGATGACAAGGTTCTTGACGCCATTGGCAACAGCGCGATCGAGAGCCTGATCCATATTGTCGATGAATTCGCCGTCGCGAGCCTGGACATGGTTGATGATGATCTGCGCGGTAAAAGCGCGGCGGACAGACCAATCCGGATAAGCGGCCTGCAGTGCCTTTTCAATACCGCCGATATCGTTGGTACGGCTGTCATTGAAAGAGGTGCCGAAGCTGACAACGAGCAGTTCATTCTCACCGATACCATCCGCGTTGAGAGGGTCGTCCAACGAAGCGTCACCGGTATCGCGCCCGAAATAATCCGGATCGGCGTTTTCGCCTTCAACCATTTCCTGCTGCTCCGGTGTCAGCGCGTCCCAAGCGGCTTTTGCGGCGGCGCATTGTGCGTCGGTGTCCGCAGTGCGTGTTTGGACATAAATCGCGTCAATCAAGGCGGCGGCTTCGTCGGCAGCTTCATCGGCAAAAGCAATAGCCGTCGAAGACAGACACATAACAAGCGCGAGCAAAACTACAAAAAACTTCTTCATAAGAGTTCCTTTCTGTTTGCTTTCACAAAGTCATTGAATTAAATAAAAATGAGGAACACCTCCGCAAATGGAGGCTTCCCCGTGAAAGCATGAAAGGAGCCTAGCATTTGAGAGAAGCGGGATCTGTGGACCGCAGATCCATGTTTCCGCATACAGGCAGGTCTCCTGACTTCCTTCAGCGCCGATTTTCTCTTCCCGGTTTCCCAGTGATTTTGAAAACAGCTCAGGTACACAGTGACGGCATCGCTCCGGATTTTCACCGGATTCCCTTTTCACACGCCGATAACGGCGGGCACCTGTATGTTACAAACACTTTCTATTCGATTCTGAACCCATTATACCATCGTCCGCACAGGCTGCACGGAGCGGGATAAATTGATGACAGCGGACGATTTTCGTGCATATCCGAACACCGCACAAAGTCGTAATTCACTGTTCGTTTTTTCTCTTTTTTCAAGCTGAGCGGAGTAAATTACACGGCATTTCCGCCGAAAACCGAGCTTGTCCAAACAATTCGCCCTTCTTCATCTTGACATACACGCGCTTTTCTGTTAAATTTAATCACACAGCAAAAGCGAAAGGAGCATAAGCCAATGTATCAATTTACTTACAGCATCCCGACAAAGATCAATTTCGGGCCGAACAAAATCGAATCTGTCGGGGAAGAACTCTCCGCATTCGGGAAAAAGGTTCTTATCGTCTATGGCGGCGGTTCCATCAAGCGCAGCGGTCTTTATGACAAGGTTATCGCCTCAATCAAAGACGCGGGGCTTACCTATTTTGAGCTTCCGGGTGTTGACCCGAACCCGAAGGTAACCAGTGTCAATGACGGCGCGAAAATCTGCAAAGAAGAAGGAATTGATGTTCTGCTTGCCGTCGGCGGCGGTTCGGTCATTGACTGCACCAAGGGAATCGCGGCAGCCGCGTTTTATGACGGGGACGCCTGGGATTTCTGTACCGGGAAAGCTGCCGTCGGCAAATGCCTCCCGATCGTGACGATCCTGACGCTGGCGGCTACCGGTTCCGAAATGGACGCTGTCGGCGTGATCTCCAACGCTGAAACCGAGCAGAAACTGGTTATCGGCAGCCCGAACCTCCGACCGGCGGTTTCTTTCCTTGACCCGACGCTGACCTATTCTGTAAGCGCTTATCAGACCGCCTGCGGCAGCGCGGATATCCTCTCGCACATCATGGAAGACTACTTTGTCAATGAAGAGGGCAGCATGTACATGCTCGACCGATTCAAAGAAGGCATGATGAAGACGGTCATCAAGTACGCGCCCATTGCCATTGCCGAACCCGATAATTATGAAGCGCGTGCGAACCTGATGTGGACCAGTTCCTGGGCTATCAACGGCTTCTCCGGCGGACTGACCAACTGCGAATGGACAAACCATATGATCGAACACGAAATTTCGGCGATCTATGACATCACGCACGGTCTCGGTCTCGCAATCGTAACGCCTCGCTGGATGAAGTATGTGCTGGATGAGACAACCGCGCCGAAGATGCGTGATTTCGCTGTCAACGTGTTCGGTGTCGATCCGTCCCTCCCCGCCATGGACGCGGCCAAGCAAGGCATTGCCTGTCTGGAAGATTTCTTCTATAACAAACTCGGTCTTAAGTCTACACTCGGCGCGATCAATATTGACGACAGGAACATTGACGTCATGGCGAAGAAGGCTTGCAACGGCAAGGCGACTTTGAACGGCTGGAAGGTTCTTACCCCGCAGCAGATCGCCGATATCCTGCGTGCCTGCCTCTAAACGCATCATCTCTGACGCATAAACCATTGAACTGTACCGCCCATACCGAATTTTGGTATGGGCGGTACAGCAGAATCGATGCGGGAGGGCAAGAGAATATCCGCACCCACGACTGC